>NZ_CAUQWC010000259.1:0-4255 GCF_963521695.1 uncultured Microbacterium sp.
ACGGGCACCGCAACCCGGGGTCCGCGCTGGCCGCCCCGGCTAGCGTGGACGTCATGAACGGCCTGACCTACGACGAGGTCGGCGCGACCGCCGGCGAGATGCCACCGGGCTACCACCACGTGCGGGCGCAGCGCGTCGTCGGGCACGGACCCGCCGACTTCGTCTGTGCCGCCGACGCGTTGTTCGCGGGCGAGGCGCAGCGCCGGTCGGTCGCGCGGGTCGAGCTGTCCGAGACGCCGATGCGCGAGGGCACCCGCGTGACGATGCGACTGGGGCTCGGCATCCTGAGTTTCCGCATCCCATGCCTGGTCGTGTGGGCCGAGCGCACCGAGACCTCGGCAGGCTTCGCCTACGGCACGCTGCGCGGACACCCCGAACGGGGCGAGGAGCGCTTCACCCTCACGCTGCACCCCTCGGGCGACGTCGTCTTCGCGATCGCCGCCTTCTCGGCGCCGGGCCGCTGGTTCACCCGCGTCGGCGCTCCCCTCGGTCGCGTGGTGCAGGCGTGGATGACACGGCGGTACCTGCGCGCGCTCTGACCCCGGATGCCGGGCGCCGGTGCATATGCCACTTCTGCGCGTCCTTGGCAATGCCCTGGACCACTCCCGACTGCTTCTCGAACCTGGCGAAGCGCCTCTCGACGAAGACCGCGCGAGAGGAGATCATCATGAGCACCCGCATCCCCGGCGTCCCCTCCCTCCGCCGGTCGTCCCGGTGACTCTCTCCTCCGCCGCGACCCGCGCGGACGACGACACCGACCCTGGAGCGCGGCGCCGCCTCGCGCGGCAGAAGGTGAAGTACAACCGACGCGAGGCCATCGCCGGCTACCTCTTCATCTCCCCCTGGATCGTGGGGTTCCTCATCTTCACGGCCGGGGCGATGATCTACAGCCTCGTCATCTCGTTCTCGAGCTACAACCTGGCCACGGGCGCCGCCCGCCCTGTCGGGACGAGCAACTACGCACAGTTGTTCGAGGACCCGAGAGTGGCCGTCTCGCTCGGCAACACCCTCTTCTACGCCGTCATGGCCGTGCCGCTCGAGATTGCCTTCGCCCTGTTCCTCGCCCTCCTGCTCAGCCGGGTGGGCCGCGGCGCCGGCCTCTTCCGGACGCTGTACTACCTGCCGAAGATGACGCCGGCGGTGGCGACCGCGGCGGTGTTCTTCCTGCTGCTGAACGGCAACTCGGGAGCGATCAATCAGGCGCTCGGCGCCATCGGCATCCCGGGTCCGCAGTGGCTCGTCGACCCCGCCTGGGTGAAGCCGAGCATCGTGCTGATGACGCTGTGGACCGTCAGCGGCACGATGGTCATCTTCCTCGCCGCGCTCAAGAACGTGCCCGTCGACCTGTAGGAGGTCGCCGCCATCGACGGGGCGGGGCCGATCCGCCGCTTCTTCTCGATCACGCTGCCGATGATCTCGGGGGCGATGTTCTTCAACGTCATCGTGCTCACCATCGCCGCGTTCCAGGTCTTCGACCAGGCCTACCTGCTGTTCTGGCGCGATCAGAGCAACGCCTCGCCCGAGGCATCGCTCTTCTATGCGATCTATCTGTTCCAGCAGGCGTTCCGGCAGTTCAACTTCGGGTTCGCCGCAGCGATGGCCTGGCTGCTGTTCGTCATCATCCTGGCGATCACCATGATCCAGATCCGCGTCGGCAATCGCTTCGTCTACTACGAGGGGGACCGCTGATGGCGACGTCGCTCCAGACCCCCGGTGTCGCGAAGGCCCGCCCGGAACAGGCGGTCGCGGTTGCTCCGCGCACGCCCCGCTGGCGCCGCGCCCTGTCGCAGCCGAAGACCCTGGCCGGTCGCGTGGTGCTCGCCATCGTGCTCGTGCTGTTCGCGCTGCTGTTCCTCTACCCCTTCGCGTGGCTGCTCGCGGCGAGCCTCAAGCCCCGCGGCGAGGTGTTCGACAACGCCCTGATCCCGAAGACCTTCACACCGGGCAACTACGCCGAGGTGTGGAGCCAGCTTCCGCTGCTGAACTGGATGTTCAACAGCGTCGCGATCGCGCTGCTCGCGGCCACCACCGTCGCCGTCATGAGTTCGATCGTGGCCTTCGGCTTCGCATACTTCCGCTTCCCGGGCCGCGGGCTGCTGTTCGGCCTGGTATTGGCGACCATGATGCTGCCGGGCGCGGTGACGATGATCCCGATCTACCTCGTCTGGAAGGAGACGGGGCTGCTCGGCACCTGGGTGCCGCTGTGGGGCATGAACCTCTTTGGCAGCGCCTTCTACATCTTCTTGCAGCGTCAGTTCTTCCTCGGCGTCCCGCGGGAGTTGTTCGAGGCGGCCCGACTCGACGGCTGCAGCGCCTGGGGACTCTTCTGGCGCATCGCGATGCCGCTGTCGATCCCGTCGTTCATCATCGTGTTCCTGTTCGAGTTCCAGGCCAGTTGGAACAACCTCCAGGCCGCACTCATCTATCTCAACGCCGGGTCGGTCGAGGAGTTCACCGCTCCGCTCGGCATCGCCTACGCCATGACGAAATACAGTCCGAGCGCCGGCGGCCAGGGCGACTACCAGTACGTGATGGTCGCCTCCCTCCTCGTCACCCTCCCGATGCTGATCATCTTCGCGTTCGGTCAGCGCTACTTCATCGAGGGCGTCGCCACCCAGGGCCGTAAGGGCTGAACCCCCGTCTCGAAAGGACACATCATGCGCAAGCGTTCCCTCGCCGTCGTCGCCGTCGCCGCGGCATCCGTCGCCGTTCTCGCCTCCTGCAGCGCGGGCGCCGAAGACACGGCCGCCGATGTCGACTTCTCGGCCCCGCCCACCGGCACCCTCGCCGCCTGGGGCTTCGAGAACGCCGACGACGTCGGGCAGTCCCGTCTCGACTACGCCGCCGAGCAGCTCGGCGACGTCGAGGTGACCCTGGATGCCACGGCCTTCGACGCCCAGAAGTTCACGACTCGCATCGCCGGCGGGAATGTGCCCGATGTCGTGCAGATGGATCGCCGCTACGTCA
Organism: uncultured Microbacterium sp.; assembly: GCF_963521695.1. Taxonomy (GTDB): domain Bacteria; phylum Actinomycetota; class Actinomycetes; order Actinomycetales; family Microbacteriaceae; genus Microbacterium. The sequence continues at coordinate 2,968 of NZ_CAUQWC010000259.1, forward strand.
CGACCTATGCCGCTCAGGGACTGCTCATGCCGCTCGACGCATGCTTCGAGGCGAAGGGCGTCACCCCGAACGAGCGCTGGTATCACAACGTCGTCGACGACGTCACCTACGAGGATGCCGTCTACGCGGTGTCGCAGTTCTACCAACCGCCGGCGATCCTTCTCAACATGAACGTGCTGAATGAGGCCGGCGTCGCGCCGGAGGAGTTCGATACGTCCGACATGGAAGGCATGCTCGCAGCGATCGGCAAGATCTATCAGGCGCAGGGCGGCAACCCGACGCGCCTCGGCCTCGACCCGGTCGCGACCGGGCAGGGCGGACTATGGGTTCTCGGCATGGGCGGGCAGCTCACTGACGGCGAAGGCGCACCGACACTGGACGACCCCGCGAACGCCGCGGGCATCGACGCGCTGAAGCAGATCACCGACGCACAGGGCGGCTACGCCGTGGTCAAGAGCTTCACGGACTCGTTCGACACCTTCGGCGACGCGAACCAGTTCGTGCAGAACCAGGTCGGCGCGCAGGTCGCCAACCAGTGGTATCCGAACGTGCTGAGCGCCTACCGCGACAAGATCTCTTTGCAGGCGGTTCCCTTCCGCGATGCCGAGGGCCAACCCTTCTCGCTCGCCTCGGGCACGGCGTTCGTCATTCCCGCCGGCGCGAAGAACCCGGCGGCCGCCTGCGCCTGGATGACGGAGCTCACCTCGACCCACGCGTGGATGGCCGCGGGTGCCGCACGCGCCGCGACCATCGAGGGCAAGGGCGGGCTCAACACGGGCCTATTCACCGGCTCGCCGGAGGCCGACGAGATGATCCGCGACCAGTTCGTGGTGCCGACCGGCGATGCTGGCTTCGATCAGGTGATCTCGACCTTCTACGACGTGGTCGAGAGCGGGGAGTCGTTCGGCTCGTCGCCGGCCGGGCAGGACATCCAGAACGAGCTCAACAACGCCATCACCGCCGCGCTCCTCGGCGACAAGACGACGGAGCAGGCCCTGGCCGACGCACAGCAGGCCGCACAGCGCGCCTACGACAACGCCACGGCCGGCTGAGCGGGCAGGGCGCCCCGGTTCAGATTCGGGGCGCCCGTCCGCCTTGCGGATGCGGCGGCGCACGCCGTGTGGACAACGCGGCCCGCGCCGGTGAGATCGCCCCGCGGGAAGCGCGGGTGGTGCGGTGCCCTCGCCGCGACCTGCCGCTGATTCAGCGCCCTCGCAAGGGGCTGCGCGCGGCCCCGCGGCTCGGCAGGATGGGCGCATGGCCAAGATCGTGGTGAGCAGCATGGTGA
>NZ_CAUQWC010000260.1:0-4243 GCF_963521695.1 uncultured Microbacterium sp.
TCGCCGAATCGCCCCGGCCCGCGCGCGAGGTCGCGCTCCGACCGCACGGCACCGCGCCGCTCGAGTCGCCGCCGCTCGGCGATGTCGGCCCCCTCGGTGATCTCGCCGCCGCGCAGCAGCACACCGCCGGCCACCCCTTCGGGCCCGCAGACGACGTTGACGCACGAGTGGATGCCATGACTGAGGTAGACGTACAGGCGCCCCGGCTCGCCCCACATGGTGGCGTTGCGCGCGGTCGGCCCCATGCGTGCGTGCGAGCCGGGATCGGGCCGGTCGCCCGTGCCGCGCCCGTGATAGGCCTCGACCTCGGTCAGTCGCGCGACCACGCGTTCGCCGCCCACGACGGTCTCCAACAACGCGCCCAGCAGCCGCGGTGCCACCTCGACGGGCAGCCCCGACAGGTCGTCGCGCGTCGCCGGACGTGTCACTGCGGGGGCACCTGGCACCACGACAGGTCGAAGCCCTGGAGGGCGACGACCTCCTGACCGGTGTCGACCTCCACCAGGTGGGTCAGCAGCCGCTCGGGGAGGGGCAGTTGATAACGGTCGAAGGGGTTGTCGACCGCCCGCGGGGCGATGAGCACCGCCGCGTACCGGCCGCTCGGCGAGACGCACGTCTGCAGCACCGTGTCGGAGCCGGGGACCTCGAGCATCGGTCTTACCGCACCGCCGGTGTCGACGTGCGCCACGGTGGTCGAGCGCGAGACCCCGTCGGCGCTGATGTCGGCGAACGAGCGGATCGTGCCCGCATCCGTTCCGGGCACCGGGGTGGCGCGCCCGGCGAGGCCCGGCGGATCGACGGGTTGCACGAGGGGCCGCTCCGACCCGTCGGTCAGGTCGACCTCGCGCAGGCCCTCGAGGCGCTCGACGATCGCGACCGACGAGCCGCGGGCGATGCCGTCGATCGAGACCGCGCTGCCGAGCGGCGCCGCGTTGCCGCCCTCGGCGTCGGTGAGGAGCAGCCGCGAATCGAACGTGAGCACGAGCATGCTGTCGGTGTCGGGCACGAAGCGGTAGTCGGCGATGCGCGCGTCGCCGCCGTTCAAGCCCACGTCCGTGGGGGGCGCGTCATCCGCGGCCGACATCGTGAACAGTCGGCTCTCGCGCCCTCCGGCGGCGCCCAGGTCGGCATCCGAGAAGGTGAATCCGACGCGCTCTCCGCGGTCGGCCGACTGCAGGTTGCTGACGAAACCGGGGCCGGGGAGCGCGACGTCGCGGGCGTTCTGCCCGTCGGGATCGGTGACGATCACCCGGGCGGTGTCGCCGTCGCGCACCGAGATCACGAGGTGGTTCGCGGTGGCGCGGAAGTCTTCGATGTGCGGATGCACGAAGACCGGCAACCCCGCCTCGCCCCGCAGGTCGGTGCGGAAGATCGTGTCGCCCTCGGGGGTGCCGCGCTGCGTCAGGTATGCCTGCAACGGCGGCGTGCGGAAGGTCTCGGTCAATGTCGACGAGGGGCCGGCGCCCAGGCCGCTCACGCCGTCGACCGTGATGCGGTAGTCGGTGTCGTCGCGCAGCGGCAGGGTGAAGCGCACGCCGACGCTCCGCCCCGCGGTGTCGACGGTGAACGGCGTCGCCGGCTCCACCGATACCTGCGAGGCGTCGACGGTCTCGAGTGACTGCGTGGTGGTCAGGATCACGCGGGATCCGGATGCCGCGACCGCGGCCGCGGGGTCGACCTGCACGTCGGTGACGCGGGGTCCCTGCGCCACCGCGACGACCCCGCCGATCCCGCCCACGACCACGAGGCCGACGAGCACGGCGGCGAAGGCGACCGCGAACCCCCGACCGCGGCGCGCGCGCGAACGCGACCGCCGGGAGTCAGTACTCATAGGGGTCCGCCGGTTCGTCGATGGATGCCACCTGCTCGGCCTGCACCTCGAGTCTGCCGTCGCCGCTGGAGCGCACCGTGCCGGTGACGGTCACCCACTGGCCCGTCGCGGGGGCGTCGACCGACGCGGCGATCGGGAGGCGCGCCGTCTGCGCGTCGATCACGCAGTGGGTGATGACGAGGCGCGTGAGGTCGAAGCTCGCGCCGTCGCCGCCCGGGGTGATGAAGCCGGTGAGGGTGACCGGCTTGCCGTCGAAGGTCTCGGGGTTGGTGGCGTGGGCGAACACCGCCGACCAGTCGCCGATGCCGAACTGCGTGGTGTCGCCGGAAGCCGCGAGCGTGATGACGTCGGAGCCCGCGAACAGGGGCGGCGCCCCCACGTCGCGCGAGACGGCGAGTTCGGTCGACAGCGACGCCGCCGGCGTCAGCAGCACCGCGATCACGGCACCCGAGGCGAGCACACCGCCGGTGAAGGCCGCGATGCCGCCCGGGGTCAGGCGCGGACGCGCGGCGAGCTGATCGTGCGCTACGTGATCATGGTCGTCGAACGGATCGGCGTGCTCGTGATCGGCGTGCGCGAACGCCTCACGGCGGGCGGATGCCGCGGCGGGGGCGTGCCCGTGCTCGTGATCGTGCCCGTGGTCGGCCTCGGCCCCCAGCGGCAGTGCGAACGAGGCGACGGCCCCGACGAGCGCGACGATCGACATCCCGACGGCGAACCACGCCGAGTCGGGGTTGATGTACAGCGACATGCGACCCGTGACCCACAGCGTGATCGTGGTGATCGACAGGCATGTCGCCAGCCCCACGCCGAGCCAGCGCGTGGCGAGGGCACCCGTTCTAGACAAGAAGGTTCACCACCGTTCCGAGTGCGAAGGCGAACAGCACGACGACCACCGTCATCCCGGCGAGGACCCGTGTGGTGAAGGTCGTGCGCAGCAGCGCCATCATCTTCAGGTCGATGATGGGTCCGACCACGAGGAAGGCGACGATCGAGCCGGGCGTGAAGGTCGAGGCGAACGACAGCGCGAAGAAAGCATCGACGTTCGAGCAGAGCGACACCACGATCGCCAACAGCATCATGGCGGCGATCGAGAGCGCGGGATCGGAGCCGATCGCCAGCAGCGCGCTGCGCGGGACGAGCACCTGCACCGCCCCCGCCAGCAGCGACCCGATGATGAGCGCCGGCATCACCGACCGCAGTTCTACGACGAACTGCGCGAGCGTGCGCCGACCGCGGTTGCCGCGCTCCTGCACGACGATCTCGCAGGTGGCGAGGAACCGCTCGGTGAGCAGCTTGTCGGGATCCAGATGCCGGCTGTACAGCCACCCGATGAGGTTGGCGACGAGGTAGCCGCCGATCAGGCGCGCGACCAGGATGCCGTCGCTGAACCCGAACGCCGCGTGCGTGGAGATGATGACGATCGGGTTCACGATGGGAGCGGCGACCAGGAACGTCAGGGTGTCGGACACCCCGAAGCCGCGCATGAGCAGACCCCGGGCGAAGGGCACGTTGCCGCACTCGCACACGGGGATGAACATCCCCAGCAGCGACAGCACCGCTCGGCGCGCCCATGGCGCGCGCGGCATCCATCTCTCGATCGCCCCCGGAGGCACCCACACCTGCACGATGATCGACAGCACGACGCCCAGCACCACGAACGGCAGCGACTCGATGAGCACGCTGAGGGCGAGGGTCAGACCGTCTTGCGCGCGCGTGGGCAGCGGCTGCGCGAAGAACGTGGGGGCGAACGTGTCGACGAGGAACAGCGCGGTGACCACGACGACACCCAGGCCGAGCGCGACGAGGGTGCGGGAGGCGCCCGTGCGCGGGGGCGAGGGCGCCGCGGTGCGACTACTCGTCGCCACGCTCGCGAGCCCGGGCGCGGGCGCAATCGGTGCAGATGCCGAAGATGTCGACGACGTGCTCGGCTTCGCTGAAGCCGTGCTGGGCGGCGGTGCGCTTCGCCCAGTCCTCGACGTCTGTCGCGGCGATCTCGACGGCCTTGCCGCACGAGCGGCAGATCAAGTGGTGGTGGTGTCCGCGGGTCTCGCACGCGCGGAAGAGGTTCTCACCCTCGGGGCTCTGCAGGGAGTCGGCGTCGCCCTTGGCCGCGAGGCCGGCGAGCGTGCGGTACACGGTGGCCAGGCCGATGCCGGTGTTCTCGTCGCGCAGGGTGGCGTGCAGGGCCTGCGCGCTGACGAAGCCGCCCGCGCCGGACAGGGCTTCGCGCACGCGTTCGCGCTGCCACGTATTGCGCTGGACCATGGCGGCGAGTCTATCGAGGGGATCGGTGAATCGGCTGGGCGCGTTACAGGGCGCGGGTGGTGCGATCGCGCCGGGCGCCGATGACGCGGCAGACCAGGTAGATCAGGAACGAGATCGTCGTGATGTACGGGCTGACGGGCAGCG
>NZ_CAUQWC010000261.1:0-4217 GCF_963521695.1 uncultured Microbacterium sp.
CTTCGCGGGCGTGGTCCGCGGTGCACGCGCGGTCGACGGGGTCTGACGGGCCGCGGGTTCGACGCTCGCCGCGACGCCCTCGGTGTCAGAGGGGGACGAGTCTCGGGGTTCCGGCAGCGACGCTGTCATCGCACCAAACTACCAACCCCCTCCGACACCGCCCTTCCTCTTGCCGACGCCGGTTCCCCGTGCGTCGGTGCCCGCGGCCGCACGGCCTCCGGCGCGGCGAGACCGCGCACGGGTCGGCGGCGGTGGGCCGAGGCGTTCGCACGACGGATCCGCGCTTCGCCGTCACCTCACGGCGCACGTCGAGCCGGCCGGGAGAGGATGAGGTCATGGCTGAGAAGGTGCACCGCATCCACTCCCTCCCGCAGGACGCTCCGTGGACGGGCGGACTCCCACCCGCGGGATCGGAGGAGCATCCCCGCACGATTCGCATGCTCGACCGTGTGCTGTCGGTGCAGCGGCCCGTCGTGCTCGCGCACCTGCGCAGCATCCGCCTCCGGCATCCGGATGCCACGGTCGAGCAGATCCTGAAGATCCTCGAGCGCCGCTACCTCGCCGCGGTGACCACGGGCGGCGCCGCTGTCGGCGCCACCGCCGTCGTGCCGGGCATCGGCACCGGCGTCACCCTCGCTCTCAGCGGGGTCGAGACCGTCGCGTTCCTCGAGGCGACCGCCCTTTACGCGCAGTCGGTCGCGGAGGTCCACGGCGTCGCGGTCGAAGACCCCGACCGAGGGCGGGCCCTCGTGCTCGCGCTGATGCTCGGCAAAGAGGGCGTGGACCTCGTCTCGCAGCTCGCCGCGCAGGCGGCCGGCCGCGGCACCACCCGCTCGGGGTACTGGGGCGAACTCATCACCAAGACGCTTCCGCGCGCGGCCGTCGGCCCCCTCGTCGACCGGCTGAAGACCTCGTTCGTGCGGCAGTTCGCCACCCGTGGCGGGGCGTCGTGGCTCGGCAAGGCCCTGCCCTTCGGCGTCGGCGCCGTGGTCGGCGGCACCGGCAACCACATCCTCGGCCGGCGGGTACTGGTCAACGCGCGTCGCGCTTTCGGGAGTCCCCCGCTCGCGCTGCCCGCGGATCTCGAGCCGCGCGAAGGCAGCGAGCGTTTCGAGCGCAGCGCCGTGGGCGGCGTCCGCCGCGCGGGCTCCGCCATCGCCGACGCCGTCGGATCGGCGGGGCGACGCACCGGCTCGGTGGCGCGTAAGGCGCTCCCCCACCGTCGTCAGCGCGACGCCGCCGCAGAGACCGTCGAGACGGACTGACCTCTTCTCATCGCGACCGCCCCGCGCGCAAGTCCTGCGCGACGGGCGCCGCGGCGCGTTAGCCTCACCGCATGGGCGACCTTCTCGATCTTCTCGCTGTCTGGATGCCGCGTCAGCGCTGGTACGGCACGAAAGGCCGCGACCCGCGGCTCACCGTCGTCGCCGACTGGCCCCTCGACGGCGACGTCCGGCTGCTGCTCGTGCGCGACGAGGCCGTGCACCCGGCCATCGTCTACCAGGTCCCCGTCGCCGTCCGCGCGGAGGGATCGGTCCCGCCCGGCAGCCTCATCGGCGTGTCCGGAGAGGGACAGGTGTGGACGGATGCCACGACCGACGCCGGATTCACCGACCAGCTCTATTCCTGGGTGACCGCCGGCGGCGAAGTCGGCACCCCCGGCGACGGCTTCATCGGATTCGCCCTCGCCCTGTCGGACGGCAAGACGCCGGCCGCGCGCGCGACCGCCAAGGTCTTGAGCGGCGAGCAGTCGAACACGTCGCTCATCTTCCGCCCCGACGAGGGCGATACCGGCGTGCCCGTCATCTGCAAGCTCTTCCGCCAGGTGAACCCCGGCATCAACCCCGATGTCGAGCTGCAGTCGGCTCTGGCAGCCGGGGGCGCCGCGTTCGTTCCGGCGGCCATCGGTGAGGTCCGCGGATCGTGGACGACGCCCGAGGGCGTGCCGGTGAGCGGCTCGCTCGCCTTCGCGCAGGAGTTCTTCGAGGGCGTAGAGGACGCCTGGCGCGTCGCCCTGGATGCCGCCGCGGCCGGCGAGGACTTCGCCGAGCGTGCTCATGCCCTCGGCGCCAGCGTCGCGGGCATGCACGTCGCCCTCGCCGCGCAGTTCCCCACCCGCGAACCCGACGACGCCGATCGCGCGGCCGTGGTCGGCGCGTGGGACCGACGACTCGCCATCGCCCTCGCCGAAGTGCCCGCGCTGGCCCCGTACGCCGATCGCATCCGTGCGGTGTACGCCGCCGCCGCGCGTGCGTCGTGGCCGTCCCTCCAGCGCGTGCACGGCGATCTGCACCTCGGACAGGTGCTCCACACCCCCTCGAACGGATGGGTCCTGCTCGACTTCGAGGGCGAGCCCCTGCGGCCGATCGAGGAGCGACTGCTCCCCGACGTGGCCGTGCGCGACGTCGCCGGCATGCTGCGTTCGTTCGACTACGTCTCGGGCGCGGTCGCCGACGACGACGGTGATGTGGTGCGCGCGTGGGTCATCGACGCGCAGCAGGCCTTCCTCGCCGGCTACGCCGATACCGCGGGCGCCGTGCGCACCGACGACGATCCGCTCCTTGCGGCGTTCGAACTCGACAAAGCGGTCTACGAGGCGATCTACGAGACCCGCAATCGTCCCGACTGGATCGGCATTCCGCTGGCCGCGATCGGCCGTCTCGCGCCGCTCGACTGAGGGAGTCGTGCCCGCCGGCTCCGGTCCCTTCGACAGGCTCAGGGACCTCCGTCGTCACCGGGCTCGATCGCCCGGGTCGCGGTGGAGGTTCCTGAGCTCGTCGAAGGAACCGTGGTCGGTGCCGCGCTCCGCCGTGACACAACGACGCCACCCCGCGAAACGCATCGCGGGGTGGCGTCGTGCCGGTGACGGCGAGGGTCAGCTGGTGGGCATCGAGCCGAGTGTCACCTCGGCGGTCCGCTCCTGGCCGCCCCGGAGGTAGGTCACCTCGGCCTCAGCCCCCGCGGCGAGCGCGCGCACCTGGGCGGTGAGATCGATGGAGTTGGTCACCGGGATGCCGTTGAACTCGGTGATGACGTCGCCCTCGGTCAGGCCCGCGGCCTGCGCTGCACCGCCGCTGACGGCCTCGGCCACGAGAGCGCCGGTGGTGGTCGCACCCTGCTGGGAGGCGGCATCCTGAACCGACGCGCCCAGCAGACCGTGCGTGGCGGAGCCGTTCTCGATGATCTCCGACGAGATGCGCTGGGCGATGTCGGCCGGGATCGAGAAGCCGACCCCGATGTTGCCCGACTGCCCACCCGACGACGAGCCGCCGGCGCTGGCGATCGCGACGTTGATGCCGATCAACTTGCCCTCGTCGTCGACGAGCGCGCCGCCGGAGTTACCCGGGTTGATGGCCGCGTCGGTCTGGATGACGGCGATCTTGATGGTCTGGCTCGCCGACTGGGACTGCTGGCCCTGACCGAAGTCGAAGCGGAACGGGCTCTCCTGTCCGGGCTCGGTCTGCTGCTCGTCGGAGCCGTCGCTGGGGGCCGCCGAGGAGGCGACCTGGATCGACCGGTTCAATGCGCTCACGATCCCGGTGGTCACGGTGTTGGGCAGATCCAGCGGAGCTCCGACGGCGACGGTGGCGTCGCCGACGTTGAGCTTCGACGAGTCACCGAACTCGATGGGCGTGAGATCCGACACGTCCTGCAGCTTGATGACGGCGAGGTCGTAGGTGGGGTCGGTGCCGACGACGGTTGCGGCGTACACCTTGCCGTCCGACGTGGTGACCGAGATCCGCGCATCGCCCGTCTGTCCGTCGAGGGTGACCACGTGGGTGTTGGTGAGCACGTATCCGTCGGCGGTGAGCACCACGCCCGATCCGGTGCCGCCGGCCTGCGAGCCGGTGGCGCTGATGGTGACGACGCTCGGGACGACCTTCGTGGCGACCGCCGCGGTGGCGTTGACGTCCTGCGGGTCGTTGACGGTGATGGCCGTGGGACCGGCGACGCTCGAGGCGTTCTCGCCGCCCCAGAGGCTGAGTCCGGCGTACGTGCCGCCCAGGCCCGCGCCACCTCCGACGAGGGCCGCCGCCACCAGGAGCGCGGCGATGCGGGGTGCCGAGCTCTTCTTGCGAGCGGGGGTGGATGCCGACTCGGGCAGCGCCAGAGTGGGGTGCGCGTTCGTGGCGGCGGGGCCGAACCCGTGGCCCGTGGGGGCCGGCGCACCGGAGGGCGCCGAGGCGTACGCGGATGCGCCGGGCTGGGGGGTGGCG
>NZ_CAUQWC010000262.1:0-4192 GCF_963521695.1 uncultured Microbacterium sp.
CCCGTGGTCGAGTTCCGCCGCAACCGCCGGCCGGGCCGCGCGATGCCGCTGCGCCCGCTCGAGACCCGCCAGGGTCGGCACGTTCGCGCGCGCCCCGGTCGCCAGCACGAGCCGGTCATACGGAACCCGGATGCCATCGTGCAGCCGCACCACGCGGCGGTCGCGGTCGACGCCGACCACCGTCATCCCGAGCACGAAGGTCACCCCGGCTTCTTCGGCGACGAGTCGGTCGCCCATGTCGAGGCCCTCGCGCTCAGCGCGCCCGACGGCGTACTCGGCGAGCAGCACGCGGTTGTAGACGTCGTGCGTCTCGGCGCCGATGACCGTCAGGTCGATGCGCCCGTCACGCACCGCCGGCAGGAGTCCTTCGATCAGCCGCGCCCCGACGGGGCCGTAGCCCACCAGCACCACACGCTCAGACATGGATTCTCTCCTCGGTGATGCCCGGCTGGTCGAACGTCTCACTCGCTAAGAGGGAACCGGCGGACGTGGATGCCGCGGGCGCGGCGCCCGCCAGCGCCAAGGCCGCGACTCCAGACGCCGCACGCCCGACGCCCGGATGCTCCGACACCACCACCGGCCCGTGCTCCGCGATCGCGGCGACGGGCACAGCGGCATCCGGAGCCACCCGCACCCGCGTGCGCTTGAACTCCGGCATCGCCGAGGTCGGATCGACGAGGGCCTCGGTGAGGCGGTTGGCGCACTCGTCGCCGGCGTAGTGGAAGGGCAGGAAGACGGTGTCGTGACGGATGTCGGTCGTCACGCTCGCCCGCGCCCGCACGGTGCCGCGCTCGTTCGACACCGCGACGAGCGCACCCTCGCGGATGCCGAGCCGTGATGCCGTCGCGGGATGGATCTCGAGCCGCGCCTCGGGTCGGGCGCCGTTCAGCTCGGCGACGCGGCGGGTCTGGGTGCCCGACTGGTACTGCTGCAGGTAGCGGCCGGTGACGAGGGTGAGGTCGCCGCCGCGGTCGGTGGGCGCCGGGGGAGTGGCATCCACCGGCACGAGACGCGCGCGGCCGTCGGCGTGGGCGAAACGTCGGGTGAAGGGGCGCGGCGTGCTCTCGGAGCGGTAGGGCCAGTACGCTTCGACGCCGGTGTCGAGCAGCGCGTGCGAGAGGCCCGAGTAGTCGGCGATGCCGCCCTCCGACGCGCGCGCGAGCTCGTCGAACACCTCGGCCGGATCGGTCGACCAGGTGGATGCCGCGCCCAGGCGCCCCGCGATCTCCGCCATGATCCACAGCTCGCTGCGGGCGCCGTCCGGTCCTGCCAGCGCACGGCGGCGGCGGATGACCCGGCCCTCGAGCGAGGTCATCGTGCCCTCCTCCTCGGCCCACTGCAGCACGGGCAGCACGATGTCGGCGAGCTCCGCGGTCTCGGAGAGGAAGAAGTCGCAGACGATCAGGGTGTCGAGGGCGGTGAGGTTCGCGCGAACGGCCTCGACGTCGGGGGCCGAGACGACGACGTTGGAGCCGGCGACCAGCAGCGTCTTCACCGGGCCGCCGAGCTCTGCGAGCAGTGCGGTGGCCGGGATGCCGGCATCCGGAAGCGTGTCGGGATCGACGCCCCAGACTCCGGCGACGTGCCGACGGGCTTCGGGGTCGCGGATGGAGCGGTAGCCGGGCAGTTGGTCGGCCTTCTGGCCGTGCTCGCGTCCGCCCTGGCCGTTGCCCTGGCCGGTGAGGGTGCCGTAGCCCGAGCCTTCGCGGCCGACGAGGCCGAGCACGAGGGCGAGGTTGATCGCGGCGGTGGCGGTGGCGGTGCCGTCGACGTGTTGTTCGACGCCGCGTCCGGTGAGGATGTACGCGCGTCCCGCGGCGAGGCGGCGCGCGGTCGCTTTCAGGTCGGCAACCGGGACGCCGGTGGTCGCAGAAGTCCGCTCCGGCCACCACTGCGCGACGCTGCGTCGGACCGCGTCGAATCCCGAGGTGCGCTCCTCTATATAGGCCTGGTCGGCGAGGCCCTCGGCGAGGGCGATGTGCGTGAGACCGAGGAGGAGGGGCAGGTCGGTGCCGGGGGCGGCCTGCAGGTGGGTGCCGGCGCCGTCTTCGGTGAGGCGCGCGGTGGCCGAGCGGCGCGGGTCGACGACGATGAGTCCGCCGGCGGCGCGGGCTCCGGCGAGGTGCGCGAGGAACGGCGGCATGGTCGCGGCGACGTTCGAGCCGAGCAGCAGGATGGTCGACGCGTCGTCGAGGTCGGTGACGGGGAAGGGCAGGCCGCGGTCCATGCCGAAGGCCCGATTGGATGCCGCGGCGGCCGACGACATGCAGAACCGGCCGTTGTAATCGATGCGCGAGGTGCCGAGGGCGACGCGGGCGAACTTGCCGAGCTGGTACGCCTTCTCGTTGGTGAGTCCGCCGCCGCCGAAGATGGCGTTGGCGTCGGGTCCGTGGGTGGCCTTCGTGTCGCGGAACGCCGCGGCGACGGCATCCAGTGCCTCATCCCAGGTGGTCTCGGCGAGGGTTCCGTCGGACTGCCGGGTCAACGGCATCCGGAGTCGTTGGGGGGATGCCAGGAGCTCCGCCGACGTCCAGCCCTTGGCGCAGAGCCCTCCCCGGTTGGTGGGGAAGTCGCGGCCCGTGACCGTGGTGGACCCGTCGTGGGTCACGGTCATGGCGCACTGCAGCGCGCAGTAGGGGCAGTGGGTGTCGGCGGAGCTCATGGTCATCAGATCCGGGTGCCGGTCTTCTTCGACATCCGCAGGTAGACGCCGGCGGTGAGGGCGAGGAACGCGACGTAGGCGAGGGCGAACCAGCCGAGCGCGGGGGTGTACGAGCCGAATGTCGTCTTCGAGAAGCCGAGCAGCTGCGGGATGAAGAAGCCGCCGTACGCGCCGATCGCCGAGACGAGGCCGAGGGCTGCGGCGGCCTTGCGCTGCGCACCGATGCCGTTGTTCGAGCGGAGGGCGAAGATCGTCGGGATCATGCGGTAAGTGGCGCCGTTGCCCATGCCCGCGGCGGCGAACAGCACCAGGAAGCACAGCAGGAAGACGGCGAAGTTCTGCATCGGCAGGGTGAGGATCACACCCAGGATGCCGAGACCCATCACCGTGAACGCGCCCATCGTGATGACGGTACCGCCGAAGCGGTCGGCGAGCTTTCCGCCGTAGGGGCGGGCGAGCGACCCGACGAGGGCGCCCATGAAGGCGAGGGTGACGGTGGCGGTGCCGATCGCGATTCCCTTGAAGTCGGGGAACGTGTCGGCGAGCAGCTTCGGGAAGACGCCCGCGAAGCCGATGAACGAGCCGAAGGTGCCGATGTAGAGCACGGCCATGATCCACAGGTGCGGCTCTTTCAGGGCGGCGAGGGATGCCGTGATGTCGGCCTTGGCGCTGGAGAGGTTGTCCATGCGGAAGTACGCGCCGACCATCGCGACGATGATGAGCGGCACCCAGATGAGACCCGCGAGCGGCAGGTTGAGGGTGGCGGCGGCGCCGACGGTGATGACGATCGGCACGACGAACTGCGCGACCGAGGCGCCGAGGTTGCCGCCGGCGGCGTTGAGTCCCAGCGCGTAGCCCTTCTGCGCGGCCGGGTAGAAGAAGGTGATGTTCGCCATGGAGCTGGCGAAGTTGCCGCCGCCGAAGCCGGCGAACGCGGCGATGAGGAGGAGTAGACCGAATGGGGTCGCGGGGTTCGACACCGCGATGGCGAGGCCGATGCTGGGGATGAGCAGGAGGCCCGCCGACACGATCGTCCAGTTGCGGCCGCCGAAGCGCGGAACCATGAACGTATAGGGGATGCGCAGCGTCGCGCCCACCAGGCTCGGCATGGAGATGAGCCAGAAGATCTCACCCGTCGAGAGCTGAAAGCCCGCGGCGGGCAGCGAGACGACGACGACCGACCACAGCTGCCAGACGACGAACCCGAGGAACTCGGCGAAGATCGACCACCGCAGGTTGCGGGAGGCGATGGCCTTGCCCTCTTTCGCCCACTGGGTGGCGTTCTCGGGGTTCCAGTTGTCGATCCAGCGGCCGGGGCGGTGGACGAGCTCTGCGCTCTGTGTGCCTGCAGTCGTTGCGGCGGGCGGCGCCGCTGCGGCTTCGGGGCGCGGGTCGGTGACGGTCACGGGTTCCTCCGGGAGGCGATGTGGGGAGGTGCAGCGCCCCGCATGGGTGGGGCGTGGTCGCCAGCGTAGGGAGGAGGGGTTTCCCAGGACCGCGCCGCGGGGGGCGGGGAGGTAACGGTTGGCT
>NZ_CAUQWC010000263.1:0-4163 GCF_963521695.1 uncultured Microbacterium sp.
CTCAGGAGGATGGGGGCAACAGGTCTGTGATTCCGATGCAAGACCATGTCCCGAGTCTAGGCGCGACGCCTGAAGTTGTCAGACGGTCTCGCGCGCCCGCAGGTCCTTCCGCAGGATCTTGCCCGACGTCGACTTCGGGATGACGTCGATGAACTCCACGCGGCGCACCTTCTTGTGCGGGGCGACGTTCTCGGCCACGAACGTCATCACGTCGTCGGCCGAGAGGCCGGCATCCGGAGCCGCTACGACGAACGCCTTGGGGATCTCCTCGCCGTCGTCGCCGCGGATGCCGATGACCGCGGCATCCTGGATCTTCGGGTGCGACAGCAGCAGGGCTTCGAGCTCGGCCGGGGCGATCTGGTAGCCGTGGTACTTGATGAGCTCCTTGAGCCGGTCGACGATCGTGAAGTACCCGTCGACGTGGTGCACGCCGATGTCACCGGTGTGCAGGAACCCGTCGGCATCGAGCGTCTCGGCCGTCGCATCGGGGCGGTTGAGGTAGCCGAGCATGACGTTCGGTCCGCGCACCCAGATCTCCCCCGGTGCGGTCAAGCCGTCGTCGCCGTGCTCCTCGAGCTCGGCACCGGTCTCGGGGTCGACGAGCTTGGCGTCGCAGTTCGGGATGAGCACGCCGACCGAGCTCACCGGCATCCCTCCCTCGGCGGGGATGGCGTGCGACACCGGACTCAGCTCGCTCATGCCGTACCCCTGGAAGAAGCGCGCGCCGATGCGCCGGCCCGCGGTCTCTGCCGTCTCGCCGTCGAGCGGGGCCGCGCCCGAGAACACGCTGTGCACGCTCGAGAGGTCGAACTGCTCGACGGCGGGATGTTTGGCCAGAGCGACCGCGATGGGCGGGGCGATGAAGAGGAACGTGCAGCGGTGGTCCTGGATGACGCGCAGGAACTCCATCAGGTCGAACCGCGGCATCGTGACGAGGGTCGCGCGCTGGCGGAGTGCCAGGTTGAGCAGCACCGTCATGCCGTAGATGTGGAAGAACGGCAGCACGGCGAGCACACGATCGTCGGGGCCGATCTCGATCACCGGACGACACTGGTGGACGTTCGCCACGAGGTTGCGGTGCGAGAGCATCACGCCCTTGGGCACCCCCGTGGTACCCGACGAGTAGGGCAGCACGGCGACGTGCGTGGCCGGGTCGATGGTGACCTCGGGCGGCGTCCGCTGCTCGCTCAGCAGCGCGCGCAGGTCGGGGTGACCCTCGGCGCCGTCGAGCACGATGATCCGGTCATCGGGGATGCCGACCGCTCGCGCGGCCTCCAACGCCGGCGGCAGCAGCGGCGACACGGTCACGAGCCAGGTGGCTTCGGCATCCCGGAGCTGGTTCTCGATCTCGTGCGCGGTGTAGAGGGAGTTGATCGTGGTGATGGCCGCCCCGAGCCTCAGGATGCCGTGGAACACGGTCGCGAACGCGGGCACGTTCGGGCACAGCATCGCGACGACGGTGTCGGTGCCGACACCGCGGGCGGCGAGCGCTCCCGCGAATGCGTCGACCTGGGCGCGCAGGGCACGATAGGTGGTCTCGGCTCCGCTGGCCGGGTCCACCAGGGCCACCCGATCGAGGTCGTCGTCGTCGAGTGAGCCGAACAGATAGTCGTAGATGCTCTGATCGGGGATCTCGACGGGCGGGTGGGGGCTGTGGAACACGGTTCTCTCCCTCGAAAACACCGGCGTCGTCGCCGTGCGCTCATCCTGGCACCGCCGGTACCCGGTGTCACGCTTCGTGGAGACGAGTCTCAGGATGCCGGGAGGTACCGAGGTTCACGGAGCGGCGGTGCACAACGCAGGAAGAACGTCGGCGCCGCCTGCAGCGGCCCTCGGAATTCCGCGGATGGCTCGGAGGCGGCGCCCACATCTCCTGCGTTGTGCACGCAGCGTCGTCTGCGCCATGCGCGCCGCGACCCCGACGGAGTGCTCGCGCGCACCGCGAGGACGCGACCGCTCACACGAACGCCAGCACGATCCCGCCCGCGGCGCCCACCAGCACGACCGCCCACGCCGGAACCTTGAACGCGGTGAGCAGCACGAAGCCCACCACCGCGAGCACGAGGGGCCCCGGGCCGGTGATCGCCGTGGTGAAGACGGGCGTGTACAGCGCCGCGCCCAGGATGCCGACGACGGCGGCGTTCGCACCGCTCATCGCCGCCCGCACGCGCGGACGTGTGCGCACGGCATCCCAGAACGGCAGCACGCCGACGAGGATGAGGAAACCGGGGAGGAAGATCGCCCCGAGGGCGAGGGCCGCACCCGGGATGCCGCCCGGCCCGACGGTCGAAACGGCCCCGAGGTACGCCGCGAACGTGAACAGCGGTCCGGGAACCGCTTGCGCGGCGCCGTAGCCCGCCAGGAAGGACTCGGGTGAGACCCACCCGGTCTCCACGACACCGGCCTGCAGCAGAGGAAGGGCGACGTGCCCGCCGCCGAACACCAGCGCCCCCGCGCGGTAGAAGGCGTCTATCAGAGAGACGCCACCCGACCCCGTGAGCGTCGCGAGCACCGGCAGAGCGACCAGTCCCGCCACGAACAGCACGAGGCAGGTGACGGCGACGCCCCGGCGCACGCCGAACGACGGCAGCGTCGCCGCGGCAGCAGGGTTGCTACCCCGCAGGAGGACGAGCCCCGCCACCACCCCGACCGCCAGGGCGGCGAGCTGGCCCGGAGCCGCGGGGAGGAGGAGAGCGAGGGCGAGGGCCGCGACCCCGATGCCCGCGCGTGGCGCATCGGGAGTGAGCGTCTTCGCCATGCCCCACACGGCGTGCGCGACGATCGCGACGGCGACGACCTTGAGTCCGTCGAGGACCCCCTCCCCCACGGTGCCGCCGATCGCGGCAGCGCCGCTCGCGAACGCCACGAGCACCACCGCGGACGGCAGGGTGAAGGCGGCGAAGGCCGCGAGCGCACCGACCACCCCCGCCCGCTGGAGTCCCATCGCGAAGCCCACCTGGCTCGACGCCGGTCCCGGCAGGAACTGGCAGAGCGCGACCAGATCGGCGTACGCGCGGTCGTCCATCCACTTCCGCCGCACGACGAGGTCGTCGCGGAAATACCCCAGATGCGCGATGGGCCCGCCGAACGAGGTCAGCCCGAGCCGGAGGAACGCGAGGAACACCTCCCCGGCGCGGGACGCTGTCTGCATCCTGGCATCCTCCCTCAGCGGGGGAAACGACGGGTGAACCGTCAGACGAGGGGGCGGTCGAGCAGGGCGTCGATCATGCGCAGCGTCGTCGCCGTGCAGTCCTGATCGTTCGTGATGTCGGCCCCCTCGACGGCGTCGACGAAACGCCGCACCTCCCCGACCATCGGGTTGTCGTCGGCCGGCACCGTGATCACACTCGACACGCCGCCCCGCGGAGTGAGGACGAGCCGTCGCGGCGCGTCGATCGCGTCGATGAGCAGCGACGCGTCCTCTCCCTGGATCTCGCTCTGCAAGCTCGTGTCGGTGATCTTCGACCACGCCACGTCGGCGACGAAGCCGTCGTACGAGGCCAGGGCACTACCCACGCCGTCGGTTCCCGACGCGATTCCCACGCGCACACCGTGCACGGCGCCGGGCTCGCCGAAGAGTCGCACGAGGGCGTGCAGCGGATACACGCCGAGGTCGCGGAGCGCGCTCCCGCCCAGCTCGGGGTCGAAGATGTTCGTCTGCCGACCGGCGAGCACCTCGTCGTAGCGCGCCGAGCGCTTCTCGTACCGCAGCGAGACGCGCCGGACGGTTCCGAGGGCGGGGAGAGCCGCGCGGACGGCGGACAGACCCGGGTCGTAGGCCGTGCGCATGGCCTCGAGCAGCACGACACCGCAACGGCGGGCGTGCGCGACAGCGGCATCCCACTCCCCCGCCCTCAGCACCGCCGGCTTCTCCACGAGAACCGGGATGCCGGCATCCACCGCCGAGGTGATCTGCGCGGCGTGCACCGCGTTGGGGCTGGCGAGGTAGACGGCGTCGACGTCGGGAGCTGCGAGCAGATCGTCGAGCCCGACGGCGACCCCGGGGGCTCCCACGCGGTCGGCGAACGAGCCGGCGCGCTCCGCGTCGCGCGAGGCGACGCGCGACACCCCGATGCCCTCGACGATGGCGACCGCTTCCGCGAAGCGCTCGGAGATGGAGCTGGTGCCGACGATGCCGATGCGGATCATCCCCTCATCCTGCC
>NZ_CAUQWC010000264.1:0-4158 GCF_963521695.1 uncultured Microbacterium sp.
CGCCCCGCCCGCGCGGCGGTCGGGCGGTGAGCGCCGGACTGCCCGAGGTCGCCCGCATCGTCGACGACGCCCTGAGCGCGTACGCCGATGACGCGGCCGCGGTCGAGGTGCTGGAGTCGTTCCGCGCGCGACTGCGCGAGCCGCTGCGCCTGGCCGTCGCCGGCATCGTCAAAGCGGGTAAGTCCACCCTGCTGAACGCCCTCATCGGCGAGCGGATCGCCCCGACCGACGCGGGGGAGTGCACGCGCACGATCACGTGGTATCGCTACGGGTCGACCGCCCGCGTGGATCTGCGCCTGCACGACGGCCGTCGGATCTCGCGTCCGGTGCGCCGGCACGAGGGGCGCCTCGTGCTCGACATGGGCGGGTTCACCGCCGAGGAGGTCGCCTGGATCGATGTGGCCTGGCCGAGCGAGAGCCTCCGTTCCACGGTCCTCATCGACACCCCGGGCATCGCCTCGCTGACCGTCGAGAACTCGGCGCGATCGACCGACTTCTTCATCCCGAAAGACACCCCGACGGCGGCGGATGCCATCATCTACCTGCTCCGCCACGTGCACGCCGAAGACCTCAAGTTCCTCGAGGCCTTCCGCGACACCGCCGCGGGGGAGTCGCAGACCGTCAACGCCCTGGCCGTCCTGTCTCGCGCCGACGAGATCGGCTCGGGGCGCATCGACTCGCTGCTGTCGGCGGCGAAGATCGCCGACCGGTACCGCCGCGACGGCGAGTTGCGGTCGCTGGCGCTCGACGTGGTGCCGGTGGCGGGCCTCCTCGCTGAGGGGGGACGCACACTCCGCGAGAGCGAGTTCATCGCCCTCCGCCATATCGCGCTGATGGACCGCGCGACGCGCGACAAGCTGCTGCTGACCGTCGACCGCTTCACTCGCGCAACCGACGACACCGCCCTGAGCGTGGAGATACGCCGCGGCCTGCTGCGTCGCTTCGGCCTGTTCGGAGTGCGGCTGGCGGCGGCGCTCATCCGCGGCGGGGCGACCACGTCGTCGGCTCTGTCCGACCGGCTCGTGCAGCAGAGCGGCCTGGTCGAGGTGCAGCGCTTCGTCGAGGACCAGTTCCGCGGTCGCGCCTTCGCGCTGAAGGCGCGCGGCATCCTGCACAGTGTCGAACGTCTCGTTCGCGAGCGCCCGCGCCCGCACACCGCCGGGCTGCTGGCTTCCATCGAGCGCCTCACGGCGCAGAGTCACGATCTGCGCGAGCTGTCGCTGCTGGCGGAGCTGCGCACGGCCCCGCCCGAACTCGACGCCGAGGCGCTCGCCGAGGCGGAGCGGATCGTGGGCGGGTCGGGACTCGCGCCCGCGCGCCGGTTGGGTCTCGGCGACGATGCGGCGCCTCCCGCGCAGCGCGAGCGCATCGACGGCCTGCTCGCGCACTGGCACTCCCTCGCGGAGTCGCCCCTCACCGATCGCCACACCGCCGACCTGTGCCGCGGCGTGGTCCGCAGCGTCGAGGGCGCGGCATCCGATCTGCTCGGGCCTGACGCGACCGGTGACGCCGACCGCGGTGTCGCGTCGGACGCGGTGCTCTCGAGCGGACCTGCCTGACGCGAAACAGAAGCGGCATCCGTCCGTCGAGGATCGGATGCCGCTTCGTCAGAACTCGGCTGAGGGGCTGCTGCCGGGACTGCCGCGCCGGATGTCGTGCTTGCGTCGGGTCCAGCGCAGAGCCGCCGGGATCACCGAGAACAGCAGACCGAGCGCCGACAGGCCGAGTTGGATCAGCAGCAGCCGATCCAGCGGCACACCCCGGTCGCCGACGGCCACGAACTGCCGCGCCGCCAGGACCGTCACGGCCAGGAACAGCAGGATTCCGAGCATCCACCACCGCGCGTTGTTGCGGCGGTTGTTGAACGACACGAGCGAGGTGATCTGCACCAGCAGCACCGTGACCAGCGCGCCGAAGACGCACCAGAAGACGATGTCGGCGGCGGTGCTGACCGTCTCGGACGGCCGCGAGGAATCGACCCCGCGCACGATCGCCTCGATGTCGGGATCGATCGTCTGGCGGATGATGAAGAGGTACCCCACGGTGATGGCGCCGACGACCAGGCTGAGCACCCAGCCGATCTGCGCGAGACGCACCGCGGCGGGCGGCGGCATCTTGACCATGACGGGGGCTGCGGCCTTGTCGTGCAGCGCGGGACGCTCGGGCTTGACGGCCTTGGGGGGCGGTTCGTACGGCGGCGGTGCCGGCGAGCGGCGCACCTGCGCTTGAGGCGCGGGCGCACCGGAACGGCGGGTGAGCTCGTGAGAGCCCACCCGCCGTTCCGAAGGCGTGTCAGAGGGTGTCATCCGAGGTGTCTTCGATGATGACATCGTTGCCCGAGTCGAACACGACGGTGGTGTCCTCGTCGACCGAGGTGTCGACCGTCGTGTCGGTGGTGTCGTTGAACGAGTCGTCGACCACGACGTCCGTCGAGGAGTCGTTGGCCGAATCGGTCAGGTCGACGTCGGTGGAGTTGTCGGTCGTCTCGGTGGTCTCGTCGGTGTCGTTGTACGAGCCGTCGATGTCGGTGTTCGTCTCGTCGTTGCCGATGTTGACGTCGTTGCCGGCGTTGATATCGGTGGAGTTGTCGAGAGTGGTGTCCTGGTCGACGTCGTTGCCGGCGGCGATGGCGTCGTCACCCGAGGCGACGACGGCTTCGTTGCCGAAGGTCTGGTTGACGTCGCCGTTGGCCCAGATGTTCTGGTTCACCGACTGGTCGACGATCGTGTCACGGTCGTCGATGTGGGTGTACGACAGCTGGGTGGTGATCGACTTGATCTCCTTCACCACCGGGTTCCACTCCGGCTTGGGGCCCACCGGAACCGGCGCGGGCTGGGTGTTCACGATCACGTGGGGCTTCTCGGCGATGACCGGGGCGACCGAGCACACGTCCGCGTACGAGACATTGTTCAACCCCCGTGCCGCCATCGCGCCTTCCGGGTCTTCTTCGAACTCGGCTGCGGCCTCCGGATCGCGTAGGAGGCTCAGGATGAATTCGATCAGCGCATCTGCCATGGTCGCCAGCGTGACGCTCATTGGGGTCTCCTCACGGTTGTTCCTTGGGATCGACGTTAGGTCGAGGGGGTGTGTGTGCGCGTCGGGGGGAACCCCCATAGCGCGGGGTGGGTCATAGGGGTTTGGCGGACGCGAGCACCCTGGCGGATCGCGCGTCGTCGCCGGTGGCCTGCGCCGTCGGTTCCGGGGCGTGCGAACCGTCGTCGAGAGCCATGCGCAGACGGCTCATGAGGTCGGAGCGCGAGGTGGCGCCGAGGCGTCTGCGGATGCGGGCGATGTGGTGCTCGGCGGTGCGCGGCGAGATGAAGATCGTCTCGCCGATCTCGGCGTAGGTCTTGCCCTGCAGCACCAGCGCCGCGACCTCCCGCTCGCGCTCGCTCAGGATGCCGGAACCCTCGGCCGCGCGCGTGGACACCGGAACCGGGCCGGTGTCGGTCGCCGGGGTCACGGGCGTCTCGACGCGCTCGCGCGGGTGCAGTTGGCGGGCGCACGCGAGCAGGCGCGCGATGATGCGTCGATCGGTCGACTTGCTCGCGCCGTGACTGGCCAGGCGCGCACCGTCCCAGGCGAACCCGCTCGCCGCGAGGGCGGCGGCGGACTCTTCGATGGCATCCACGTCGACGACGCCGGTGAGGACGTCCGTCCACACCCGTCCGGCGCGCGCCAGTCGGGCCGCCAGGGGCGAGTGCTCGGCCGCGGCCCGCAGGGCGCGTGCGTGGACCGTGAGCTCCTCGGGACTGCCCAGCAGGATGCTGGCGTGCAGGCCCGACCACTGCAGGCTCGTCTCCCACAGGGCGGGGCGTCCGAGAGCGGTCAGCAGCTGCTCAGCCCGTTCGAGCGACGAGCGCACGGCGCTGAATTCGCCGACACGAGCCGCCGACACGGCGAACTCGCCGAGGGGGACGAGGGTGAACAGGTCGATCTGAACGCGCAGCAGGGACTCCTGTGCGCGCTGCCAGACCGGCGGGAGCTCGGAGGGCTGGCCGTTGCGCCGCACGAGCCCGAGCTCGACGGCATCGGCGAGGAGTCGATCGCGCGCGCCGAGAGGGCGTCCGCCGGTCGCCGCGCGCAGGGCGTTCTCGGCCTCCGACGCGTGCTCGCGCTGCAGGGCGACCCAGGCGCGCCAGAGCAGCAATCGCGGAG
>NZ_CAUQWC010000265.1:0-4111 GCF_963521695.1 uncultured Microbacterium sp.
CGGACGCCGCGGCCTCGGTCCTCCGCTCGCGGACTGTCCTCCGCTCCGGCGGCTGTACCGGCGGGAGCGACCTCGCGGTCGGCCCGGCGTCGGAGGTGATTCGGGGAGGGGAGGACGGATGCAGCGGCCTCGGTCCTCCGCCCGCGGAATCCCCTCCGCTCACCGGCGGACCCCGCGCCGGGCCTCAGCCCGAGTCGCGGACCCCGCGCCGGGCCTCAGCCCGCGTCGGGGGTGCCGAGCAGCGGGTCAGCCCGCGTCGGCGATGCCGCGCTGGTCCAGGGCGGCCGGATCGACGGCAGCGGGGTCGGTGACCTCGATGCCGAACAGTGCGGAGAGCGCGTCGACGTACTCGTCGGCGCGGCCGGTCTCGGCGAGCTCGTGCGCCCGCGTCGTCGGGGTGTGCAGCAGTACGCCCACCAGGTGGCGGAGGGCCTGCTCGGTCTGTCCGCCCTCGTCGCCGCGGGCGCGCACGCGCGCCACCTCGGCGTCGAGCACGCCGAAGACATGGGCGCGCAGGGCGACGACGGCGGGGGTGATGTTCTTGCGCTCGCCAACCGAGGTGAAGCGGCGCGCGGCGTCTCGCACAAGGTCGCGCGCGGCATCCGTCGCCTGCAGTTCTTCGAGCGGGGCGTGCAGGCGGATGGTCTCGAGGTCGAGCAGGTCGATGCCGGCGACCGAGGCGACATCGGGATCGACGTTGCGGGGCAGCCCCAGGTCGATCACGAGGCGACGCGCGGTGTGGTCGACGGGGCACCCGCCGGAGACGGCGGTCTCGTAGGCCCCGCGTCCGGCGGCGAACGTGGCCGCGCTCAGCACGTAGTGCTCGGCGGTCGTGCACGTGATGACGAGATCGGCGTGGGCGACGGCGGCGGGGAACGTCTCGGCCGACACCGCGCGGAGGCCGTGCTTGAGGGCGAACTTCGCCGCCCGGCCCGAGGGCGAGTGCACCGAGATGTCTTCGGCGCCCTGGTCGCGGAGGGCGGCGACCGTGGCGGCGGCGTAGGCGCCCGTGCCCACGAGGAGCACGCGTTGCGTCGACCAGTCGGCGATGCGGCTGTCGGCGAGCTCGAGGCCCAGTCGCACGAGCGACCGACCGGCGCGGCCGATGGCTGTGGAGTTCTTCACGCCGCGCTGCGCCTCGGACGCCCGCTGGAACAGTCGCTCCAACTCGGCGGACGTGGTGCCGAGCTTGCGCGATTCGGTGAGCGCGCGACGCACCTGGCCGGCGATCTCGCCCTCGCCGACGACGACGGATTCGAGACCGGATGCCACCGAGAACAGGTGCTCGGCGACTTCGCCGCCACCGAGCACGGTGTACCGGCCCTCGAGCTCGCCGGCGGGCACGCCCGTGGCGGCCTCGATGGCGGCGAGGGTGGCTTCGATGCCGAGGGCGACGGCGGCGGTGACCGGCTCGTCCATGTCGACGTACGCCTCGAAGCGGTTGCACGTCGCGACGACGACAGCGCCCTGCACGCACTCGTCGTGCGCGGCGATCAACGGGGCGACGGGGGTGCGGGGTACGCTGAGCCGCTCAAGGAGCTCGAAGGACGCGGTCTTGTGACTCGCGCTGACGCACAACAACACGTCATCATTCTACGCCCGGGTGTCGCGAGGTGTTCCGGACGGCCTCTCGACGTCAAGGCATCCCCTTCACGCCCAGGGGGCGGGTGGGAGGATGGATGTCATGGCCTCCCTCGACGCACCCCTCCTCCGCGCCCTCCGTGGCGACCGCCCCGAGCGGCAGCCGGTGTGGTTCATGCGGCAGGCGGGGCGCTCGCTGCCGGAGTACCGGGAGCTGCGCGTGGGCACCCGCATGCTCGACGCGTGCCTGACCCCCGACCTCGCGGCCGAGATCACGCTGCAGCCGATCCGCCGCCACGACGTGGATGCCGCGATCTTCTTCAGCGACATCGTCGTGCCGTTGCGCCTCGCCGGTGTCGACGTGGTCATCGAGCCCGGGCGCGGCCCGGTCTTCGCCGACCCGGTGCGCACGGCCGACGACGTGGCACGAGTCACCTCGATCGACCCCGACGACGTCGCCGCCGCGGCGGAGCCCGTGCGCGAGGCCGCCCGCCGCGTCACCGCCGAGCTCAGCGACGCGGTGCCCCTCATCGGTTTCGCCGGGGCACCTTTCACCCTCGCCGCCTACCTGGTCGAGGGTGGTCCGTCGAAAGAGCATCTGCGCGCCCGCGGCATGATGCACGCCGACCCCGCCTCGTGGCACCGTTTGGCCGGCTGGCTCGCCAAGGTCTCGCGCGCGTTCCTCGACGCGCAGATCGCGGGCGGCGCCCAGGCGGTGCAGCTCTTCGATTCGTGGGCCGGCTCGCTGTCGCCGTCGACCTTCCGCGAGTTCATCGCCCCGCATTCGCGCGACGCGCTCGAGGGTATCCAGGTCCCCCGCATCCACTTCGGCGTGGGGACGGGCGCCTTCCTCGACGACATGCGCCTGGGCGGCCTCGCCGACGCGGTCGGCGTCGACTGGCGGATGCCGCTCGACGAGGCCGCAGCGCTCGTCGGCCCCGACGTCACCCTGCAGGGCAACATCGACCCGGCGCTGCTCGGCGCCCCCTGGCCGGTGCTCGCCGCCCATGTCGACGACGTGTTGGCGCGCGGCCGCGCGGCGCGCGCGCACGTGCTGAACCTCGGTCACGGGGTGCCGCCCGACACCGATCCCGAGGTGCTGACCCGCATCGTGGCGCACGCGCACGGGCACGACGTGGATGCGGGCCGCACGGCCGCCGCGGGAAGCGACACGGCCGGCGAGAGCGCGCGCGGGAACGCCGCGTGAGCGAGGCCCTCGACCGCCTGGTGCAGCACGCGCACGACACGCGCGTGGTGGTCATCGGCGGTGGGGTCTCAGGCCTCGTCGCCGCACGCGAGTGCGCGAAGGTCGGACTGCGGGTCACGGTGATCGAGGCGTCCGACGCGTTCGGCGGTGTCCTGCGGTCGGCGGAGGTCGGCGGCATGACCCTCGACGTGGGGGCCGAGAGCTACGCGACCCGGGGCGGAGTCGTCCGCGAGCTGCTCACCGAGCTCGGCCTCGGTGAAGACGTCGTGTCGCCGAACCCGGCGGGTGCGTGGGTGGCGGGTGTGCCCGGTGTCGGCGCCGCGCCGCTGCCGAAGGGCGGGGTGCTCGGCATCCCCGACAATCCCTTCGCCCCCGATGTGCGACGCGTCATCGGCTGGTCGGGGGCCTGGCGCGCCTACCTCGACCGGGTGCGTCCGCCGCTGACCATCGGACACGCTCACAGCCTCGGAAAGCTCGTGCGCTCGCGCCTGGGCACGCGGGTGCTGGAGCGCCTCGTCGCCCCCGTGACCAGCGGGGTTTACTCCGCGCGCCCCGACGACATCGACGTCGATCTGGCAGCCCCAGGGCTGAACGCCGCCCTCACCCGCACCGGCTCGCTGACGGGAGCCGTCGCCGAGCTTCGCGCGCGTCGATCCGGTGCGCGGCCCGCCGACGCTCCGGCATCCGATGTGCCCGTCGCCTCCGACTCCGCGAAGGCCGCCCCCGCGCCCGGCGGTGCGGTCGAAGGACTCAGGGGAGGCATGTCGCGCCTCGTCGACGCCCTCGTGGACGGGTTGCGCGAAAGCGGCGTCGAGCTTCGCACGGGAGTCACCGCCACGAGCCTGACCCCGGCCGGCGACGGGTGGGCGATCGGCACGTCGCTCGACGACGAGCCCCTCACCGCCCGCGCCGTCATCGTCGCCCTGCCCGAGGGACCGGCGCGTGCGCTGCTGGCGCCGGTGGTCCCCGGACTCGAGGTGGGTGAGCCGATCGCCCCGGTGGTCGAGGTGGTGACCCTGGTGGTGAACGCCCCGGTGCTCGATCGCGCTCCCCGCGGGACCGGCGTCCTGACGGTGCCCGGCAGTCACACCGCCAAGGCCCTCACCCATTCGAGCGCGAAATGGGACTGGGTTCGGGATGCCGCCGAGCCCGGCGTCCACGTCGTGCGGGTGTCGTTCGGGGCACAGGGCGAAGAGCCGGCCACCGCGGCCCTCGACGACGGCGGTGCCGCGCGTCTCGCCCTGTCGGAGGCGGCGGCCCTGCTCGGCGTCGAGCTGCCGGCATCCGTTCTGCTGGCCGCGCATCGCTCGCGCTATGTGCAGT
>NZ_CAUQWC010000266.1:0-4102 GCF_963521695.1 uncultured Microbacterium sp.
CCGGGAGCCGCGCCGGGGGTGCCGCTGTTGCAGGCCGTCAAAGCCAGCAGGCCGGCGGCGATGATGCTCGCGCCGGCGAGAAAACGTGTCTTACGCATGTGATGTCTCCTTGGTTACGTGTGCTGTGCGGATATATGGGTCTCGGGCGACGGCGCGGCACCCCCGGGGGGTGGGGACGCTCGCGCCTCGGCGAAGAACCTCCTCGTTCGTCGCCGTCATGATGGATGCCGTCAGTGGGTGATGAGCTTCGACAGGAAGTCTTTCGCCCGGTCGGACTGCGGATTGGTGAAGAACTGCTCGGGCACCGCCTGCTCGACGATCTGCCCGTCGGCCATGAACACGACGCGGTTCGCCGCCTTACGGGCGAAGCCCATCTCGTGCGTGACGACGATCATGGTCATTCCGTCTTTGGCGAGGCCGACCATGACGTCGAGCACCTCGTTGATCATCTCGGGGTCGAGCGCCGAGGTGGGCTCGTCGAAGAGCATGACCTTGGGCTTCATCGCCAGCGCGCGGGCGATCGCGACGCGCTGCTGCTGACCACCCGAGAGCTGCGCGGGGAGCTTGTCGGCCTGGTGTCCGACGCCCACGCGGTCGAGGAGCGCACGCGCCTCTTTCTCGGCATCCGCCTTCTTCAGCTTGCGGACCTTGATCGGGCCGAGCGTGACGTTCTCGAGGATCGTCAGGTGGGCGAAGAGATTGAACGACTGGAACACCATGCCGACGTCGGCGCGCAGCTCGGCCAGACCCTTCCCCTCTTTGGGAAGCTCCTTGCCATCGATGGTGATGGTGCCGCTCGTGATCGTCTCGAGACGGTTGATCGTGCGGCAGAGCGTCGACTTACCCGACCCCGAGGGGCCGATGACCACGACGACCTCGCCGCGGTCGACCGTGAGGTCGATGTCTTTGAGCGCCTGGAACTGCCCGTAGTGCTTCTGGACGTCGGAGACGACGACCAAGGGCTCGGAGGTCGTCGGGGGAACGGATGCCATGCCCCCACACTATGAGGGCGACGCGCCGCCGACCACCTTCCGGCGCGCGCCTTAACCGTTCTGTAACAGCCGCCGTCAGCGCGCCCGCTGGGCGAATGCCGTCTCGTAGAGGCACACACTCGCCGCCGTGGCGAGGTTGAGCGACTCGGCCCGGCCGTAGATCGGCAGCCTCAACGCCAGGTCGGCACGAGCGAGGGCTTCGTCGTCGAGGCCCCGTGCCTCGTTGCCGAACAACCACGCGGTCGGCTCGGCGAGGACCTCGCGCGACGCCAGGAAGTCGTCGCCCCCCACGTCGGCGGCGACGACGCGAAGACCCGCCTCGTGCACGCGCTCCACCACGTCGGCGAGCTCGAGATCGACGGCTACGGGGAGGTGGAACAGCGATCCCGTCGTCGAACGGACGACCTTCGGGTTGTAGGGGTCGACGGTGCGTCCGGTGAGGATGACGGCATCCGCCCCCGCCGCGTCGGCGGCGCGGATGATGGTGCCGAGGTTGCCCGGGTCGCGGACCTCTTCGCAGATCGCGATGAGCCGCGGGCCGGCCGCCAGCACGTCCTTCAGCGCCGTCGGCGCCTGCCGCGCCACCGCGACGATGCCCTGCGGCGTCACGGTGTCGGCCATGGCATCCAGGACCGCTTCGGTCGTGTACTGCAGGTCGACGCCGGCCTGCTCGGCGGCCTCGCGCACATCGACGTGCTTCTCGAGGGCCGTGGGGGTGGCGTACACCTCGAGGACCGTCTCGGGGGCCCACGCGAGGGCCTCCCGCGCGGCCTGGGGACCCTCGAGCAGGAAGAGTCCGGTCTCCTGACGGGCGGCGCGCTTGCTCAGCTTGGCCACGGCGCGCACCCGCGGCGAACGAGGGTTCTCCAGCA
Source organism: uncultured Microbacterium sp. (assembly GCF_963521695.1). Classification (GTDB taxonomy): domain Bacteria; phylum Actinomycetota; class Actinomycetes; order Actinomycetales; family Microbacteriaceae; genus Microbacterium. The sequence continues at coordinate 1,865 of NZ_CAUQWC010000266.1, forward strand.
CGCCCTCAGTGTAGGGCTCCCCCGATAGGCACTCCGGATGCCGCGCGGACGCCGACGGGATGCCGAGCCCTCGGCAGCACGATGGCGATGCGGACGCGCCCGGGTGCGGAAACGACGGAACGGGCGCCCTCGCGAAGAGGACGCCCGTTCCGGGAAGAAGACGCGGGTTACGCGGACTTCGGCGCATTGACGTCGCTGGGCAGAGCCGCCTTGGCGGTCTGCACGAGCGAGGCGAACACGGTGGGCTCGTTCACCGCGAGCTCAGCGAGCATACGGCGGTCGACCTGCACACCCGCGAGCCCGAGGCCCTGGATGAAGCGGTTGTAGGTGAGCCCGTTCTGGCGGGATGCGGCGTTGATGCGCTGGATCCACAGACGACGGAAGTCGCCCTTGCGCTTGCGACGGTCACGGTACGCGTAGACCAGGGAGTGGGTGACCTGCTCCTTGGCCTTGCGGTACAGGCGCGAACGCTGACCGCGGTAACCGGACGCGCGCTCGAGGATGACGCGACGCTTCTTGTGGGCGTTTACTGCCCGCTTGACTCTAGCCATTTCTGTTTCTTCCTAACGTGCGTCGGCGCTCAGAGACCGAGGAGCTTCTTGGCGACCTTCGAGTCGCCCTTGGCCAGGACCTGCTCCTGGTTCAGGCGGCGGGTGCGCTTCGAGGCCTTGCCTTCGAGGTTGTGGCGCATGCCGGCCTGCTGCTTCATGAGCTTGCCGCTACCGGTGAGCTTGAAGCGCTTCTTGGCGCCCGAGTGGGTCTTCTGCTTCGGCATCTGTCTTCCTTCGTTGGTCTTCCCGGCGGAGCGGGAGTCTGGGGAGCTTTACTCGGCGGGGGCCGAGGTGGGCGTTTCTTCCGAGTCCGAGTCGCCGCGGGCAGCGCTGCGCGCCGCCTCACGGTTCGCCGCGCGCTGCGCGTTCTGCTCGGTCTTGACCTCGGACTTGTTCTTGTGGGGCGCGACCACCATCACCATGTTGCGGCCGTCGATCGTGGGGTTCGACTCGACGGTGCCGAACTCGGCGACGTCTTCGGCGAACTTGCGGAGCAGACGCACACCCTGCTCGGGACGCGACTGCTCGCGACCGCGGAACAGGATCATGGCCTTCACCTTGTCGCCCGCCTGGAGGAAGCCCTCGGCGCGCTTGAGCTTGGTGATGTAGTCGTGGGCCTCGATCTTCAGACGGAACCGGACCTCTTTGAGGACGGTGTTCGCCTGGTTACGACGCGTCTCCTTGGCCTTCTGTGCGGCCTCGTACTTGAACTTGCCGTAATCCATGATCTTGACCACGGGCGGCTTCGAGCTCGGCGCAACCTCGACCAGGTCGAGGTCCGCTTCCTGGGCCAGGCGCAGCGCAGCTTCGATGCGGACGATGCCGACCTGCTCGCCGTTGGGTCCGACGAGACGGACCTCCGGGACTCGGATGCGCTCGTTGGTGCGGGGATCGCTGATGCGGAACTCCTCTTGTATGCGGATGACGGCCGCCGCGATCCGATCGAATCGCGGGCGAAGAGGAGAAAACACGCCACCCGGCACAGTGCTGTCAGCACCGGCTTCTGCACCCAGGCGACCCCGTGCGAAACGGAGCGGAGTGCGGGAACCCGGTAGCCTGGAGCGGCAAGCGCGGGTGGGATGTGATCCTCTTTCGTACGGAGCGAAAAGCTCCGAAGCCCGCCACAGTCTAGCAGAGAGATTCACGTGGACACGATCCCCTCCGACCAGCCCGCCGAAGACCCCTCCGCGCACCGCCACGGAGCCGAAGACGAACGTCTCGCGCGATGGGAAGAGCAGGAACGCGCGGCATCCTCCGCCACCCGTGACATCGCGGACGTCCCCGCGGTCGAGGTCATCACGACGGCTGCCGTGCACCTCATGAGCGCCGCCGCCGTCAAGACGGGCCTCGCCGACGATCCCGCCCACCAGCTCGACCTCGACGAGGCGCGCAAGCTCATCAACGCCCTCGCCGGTCTCATCACCGCCGGCGCCCCCGAGATCAGTGACATGCACGCGCGATCGCTGCGCGACGGGCTGCGCTCGCTCCAGCTGGCGTTCCGCGAGGCGTCGACGATCCAGGACCCGATCGGTAAGGGGCCGGGAGAGAAGTGGACGGGTCCCGTCACGTAGGTCGTTCGTTCTGGGGTACCGGGCGCAGGGGGTGCCCCCTCCCAAGTCGAGAGCAGGGCCCCTACCCCGATCGACTTGGGAAGGGGCACCCCCTGCGCCCTGTGCCGTAGGCCGAC
>NZ_CAUQWC010000267.1:0-4049 GCF_963521695.1 uncultured Microbacterium sp.
TCGTCGTGCGGCTCGCGGTGCTGCACGCGCTCAAGGCCCACACGCGCTGGGTCGACGGCGGCAAGGGCTGACGCGTCCTCACGAGAGCAGGGGATCGCGCGAGAACAGGGCCGATCTGCGCGGACTCGTCCTGTGCTCGCACGATCCCCTGTGCTCACGCGGCCGCGGCCCGCGCCATGACACGCCCGGCCCACCCGCTGTTCAGCAACGCTCCGGTACGATGCCCCGTGCCCGAAACGCTGCTGGACCCCGAACGCGATGCCGCGCGGTCGACCGCCATCGACCCGCACGAGCTCGAGATCGCGCTGCGCGTCATCGACGCGGCCTCCTCGCTCGACCCTGAAGACCCGGCCTACATCGCCCTGCGTCGCCAGACCGGCAAGCTCTACAAGGACGTCAAGCGGCAGTCGCGCAAAGAGAAGCGTCAGCGCATCGCCGATGCGGACCGCGCAGTCGTCGCCGCCACCGCGACCGGAGCCGCCGACCGCATCGACGACGAGACCCGCGGCATCCCCTTGGCCGCCCGCACCTCCATGCCGTTCGCGGGCGAGCTGATCAAGGCACGCGCTTGCTACATCTGCAAGCAGGACTACACCCTCGTCGACGCGTTCTATCACCAGCTCTGCCCCGACTGCGCGGCGATGAGCCACGAGAAGCGCGACGCCCGCACCGACCTCACAGGGCGTCGGGCTCTGCTGACCGGCGGCCGCGCCAAGATCGGCATGTACATCGCGCTGCGGCTGCTGCGCGACGGCGCGCACACCACCATCACCACGCGCTTCCCCCGCGACGCCGTGCGCCGGTTCTCGTCGCTGCCCGACAGCGCCGACTGGATCCACCGGCTGAAGGTCGTCGGCATCGACCTTCGCGACCCCGCCCAGGTGATCGGACTCGCCGACTCCGTGGCATCCGCGGGTCCGCTCGACATCCTCATCAACAACGCCGCGCAGACCGTTCGGCGCTCGCCGGGTGCATACAAACCCCTGGTGGATGCCGAATTGGCACCCCTTCCCGACGGCCCTCTGCCCGAGCTGCTCACCTTCGGCCACACCAACGACGCCCACCCCCTCGCGCTCGCGCAGTCGGTGTCGGCGCACCCGATCCTCGCGTCGGCGGCGCGCACGGCCGACGAACTCACCGCCGAGGCCATGGCCGCGGGGTCGTCGTCGCTCGAACGGCTGATGACCGGGACCGCGATCGACGCGGGCGGTCTCATCCCCGACGAGGACCGCATCAACAGCTGGACGCAGCACGTCGACCAGGTCGAGCCGCTCGAGATGCTCGAGGTGCAGCTGGCCAACATGACCGCGCCGTTCCTGCTCGTGAGCCGCCTGCGCCCGGCCATGGCCGCCTCGACCGCGGAGCGCAAGTACATCGTCAACGTCTCGGCGATGGAGGGCGTGTTCGGCCGCGGCTACAAGGGTCCCGGCCACCCGCACACGAACATGGCGAAGGCCGCGCTGAACATGCTGACGCGCACGAGCGCCCGCGAGATGTTCGAGAACGACCGCATCCTCATGACGGCCGTCGACACCGGCTGGATCACCGACGAGCGCCCGCACTTCACCAAGGTGCGGCTGGCCGAAGAGGGCTTCCACGCCCCGCTCGACCTCGTCGACGGCGCCGCCCGCGTGTACGACCCGATCGTGCGCGGCGAGGCCGGCGAAGACCTGTTCGGCATCTTCTTGAAGGACTACCGCAAGAGCTCCTGGTGAGGTCGCGTTCCACCGCGGTTGGACCGCGCGGGGGCGAGTGGCGCCCGGCGGCGGCGCGTTGGCGCGGGCGCTTTCGCGCTGCGCGCGGTGTTGAGTGTCCAGAACACACCGCGCGGGCGGGGGCTTCGCGGCGTGTCTTGGACACTCAACCGCGGTTGGACCGCGCGCGGGCGGTCACGCGGGCAGGAAGTACTCGCGGGCCAGCGGGGCGATCTCGATTCCGGATGCCGTCGCGGCGGTGACCCAGCGCAGCTCGGCGATCTCGGCATCCGGGATCGGCTGCTGGTCGCCGATGTCGACGCGGAACACGTCGGCGACCACCTCGAAGCCGGGCTCGTTCGCGGCGCTCGCGGTGAAACGCCCGAGGGGCTCGAGGTGCTCGGGCGCGACGCGCAGGCCGACCTCCTCGGCGAGCTCTCGCGCAAGGGTCTCGGCGGGCGTCTCGTCGGGCTCGGGCTTGCCGCCGGGCTGCATGAACGCCGTCGTCCCGGCCTTGCGCACGACCAGCAGCCGGCCGTCGGCGTCGGTGATCACCGCAGCCGAGACGTGGATGCGGCGCAGGGGGATGGCATCCGGAGTCACATCGGCACGGTAGCACCCGCGCCCGCCGCGCCGAGGAGGGCGATGGCCGCCGTGCCGGGGCGGTCACGGGTTCGAAACCTCCTCTCGACCGGGCCTCACCGCGTCGGTGGAGACCTCCGGAGGCGGGCGGAACGCCTCGGAATGGATGTCGTCATGCGCAATTCATCGTGCATCGTCGTCGATTCCTTGCGCAGTACGGGCGTTTCACGGCATCCTCGACAAGGAGGTTGATCGCGTGATGACGAAGACGTTGGCGGCGGTAGTGGTGGCATTGGCTCTGGGGGCTCCCCTTGCCGCGCCGAATACGCCCGGAGAATCGACGGGCGACTCGTTGCTCATCTCGGTCGAGATCCCCGCCCGCACCGGCGCCCCGACGCCCCCGCCGACGACGGCGCCCACCGCGACCCCGTCTCCGACGGCGGTCCCCACCCCGTCGGCCCCGACGTCCACCGCGAGTCCTGCCCCGGCGGACCCGGGATCGGATGCCGCGAACCCCCGACCCGGTGCGCTTCCGTCCACGGGCGGCGAGATCGCCGTGGGGGCCGCTGTGGTCGCGCTCCTGGCGCTCGCCGCCGGACCCGCGATCCGCGCCCGTCGTCGCCGACGCGTCTGAGGCGAGGGGCGGCGGATCCACTGATTCGCCGTCGAGGTTCCGCGGAGGCCGCACAGGTGCCGAGGAATACACTGGATCCCATCCATTCCGCTCTTCGGGGACCCTCCGTGACCTCTTCCTCCACACCGCGCGCCTTCGACGTTCGCCACCTGCAGCTGGCGCGCGCCGCGTTCGCGGCGCTCGCGGCCATCATGGTCACGTTCTCGCCGGATCACTCCGCCGTCCTCGGGCTCGGCGTCTTCAGCGGTTTCGCGCTCGCGACGGGACTGGTCTTCGCGCTTTCCGCGTGGCTGGTGTTCCCGCGCGGGGAGCGCATGATCCCGGTGCTCCTGGCATCCGTCTCGATCCTGGCCGGCCTCGTGTCCAGCGTCGGAGCGTGGCGCACGACGGGCGTCTTCTTCGGCGTCGTGATCGCGTGGGCGCTCGTGTCGGGGCTCGTCGAACTGCTGGGGGCCCTCCGTGACCGCAAGGCGGGGCGTACCGCGGGCGTGCGAGACGGGATGCTCATCGGCATCCTGAGTATCGTGCTGGCGGCCGTGCTGCTGCTCACCCCGGCGCAGTACGCGCTCGACTACGACATCACCGGTGCGGGATCGTTCACGCTGACCGGCATCACCATCGCCGTGGGACTCTTCGGCGGATACGCGGCGGTCGTCGCCGTGTTCCTCGCGATCGCGGGCTTCTCTCCGCGCCGCCCCGAGCCCGTAGCGGCCGTATCCCCTGAGGAGGCCGCGTCATGACCGACAAGCCCACCACGCGCAAAGACCTGATGAAGCCCGTGCAACTGCTGGGGTTGGCCTTCGTCGCCGCCCTGTTCGCCGGCTTCGTCACGCTGATGTCGATGGGGTTCTTCCAGACGCGTCCGGCCGACCAGATCCAGAACGCCCTGATCGTCGCGCTCGTCGCCGCCGGTGCGACGTTCATCGTCGTGCTCGTGAGCGTCGCCCTCATGCTTCTCGCTGTCGACCCTGCCAAGGTCACCGCCACCGTCGATCGTCCGCTGCTCCTTCCCAAGGACGCTCCGGATGCCACCACCCCCGGCGCCTCCACGGCCGGCCCCGCTGCAGGGGCTGAGGGCTCCGCGGTGTCTGAGCAGCCCGTGCGGCCGGCGGCCGAGAAGCCCGACGACGACGCGGCGC
>NZ_CAUQWC010000268.1:0-4041 GCF_963521695.1 uncultured Microbacterium sp.
GGCCGAGACTGTTCGACCCATCGGGAGAGCCGCACGGCCGGTAACGAAGCCACGTGACGAGCGGAGGTGTGGGGATCAGCGGAGGACCGTGTGACGCGGTCCGTCCTCTGCTCGTCCCCGGCCCTCCATCCGTCACCGGCCGGGGCGCTGGGGCTACAGCTCGACGCCCACCAGCACCGGCTCGGGCTGCAGCACCAGGCCGAACTCCGACGCCACACGGCTCTGCACGAAGCGGGCGAGTTCGGCGATCTCTGCGGCCGTGGCCTCGCCGCGGTTGGTCAGCGCGAGCGTGTGCTTGGTCGACAGGCCGGCGCGTGAGCGCGGGAAGCGGAAACCGCGCGAGAGCCCGGCGTTCTCGATCAGCCAGGCCGCGCTCACCTTCACCTCGCGCTGTTCGACGGGGGGCGGCGGAAGGATACCGTCGAATGCGGCCAGCGGGATCACCCTGACCGGGTCGAGCTCCGGCGACAGGGGCCACTTCGGGCACGCCGCGGGGAGTGTCCGGGCGAACGCCTCGGAAACGATGGCGTTCTGGAAGAAGGAGCCGGCACTCCAGGTGTCGGGGTCTTCGGCGTCGAGGACCATTCCCTTGCGCGAACGGGTGGCGAGCACGTGGTCGCGGATCCAGCGCAGCGACACCGTGTCGGCGGCATCCAGTCCGAGGGCGGAGCGTAGCTGTTCGCCTGCGATCGGACGTTCCCCGTCGCCGATGCGCGCGAGCTCGAGCGTCACCGAGAGGATGACGGCGGTGCGCGGGGGCGTGGAGCCGTAGTGCTGCTTGAGGACGGAGGTGCGGAACCCGAGGCCGAGATCGGAGGCGGGAACGACCGACACCTCGCCACTCGCCTCATCGATCAGCTCCACCTCGACGAGGGTCTGCACGATCTCTTGCCCGTACGCGCCGATGTTCTGCACCGGCGCCGCACCGACGGTACCGGGGATCCCCGACATGGCCTCGATGCCGGCGAACCCGCGCTCGACGGTCTCGGCGACGAGCGCATCCCAGTCGTGGCCGGCCTGCACCCGAAGGCGCACGGCGGCGTCATGCGACCCGGGCAGTTCCTCGATGCCGGTCGACCGCACGCGGATGACGGTGCCGTCGAAGGGCTCGTCGCCCACGAAGATGTTGGACCCGCCGCCGAGCACCAGCCAGGGCTCGCCGTCGGCCCACACCTCGCGGAGGGCGGCGACCAGCTCGTCGGCGGAGTGGGCGTCGACCAGACGGGCGGGCTCCCCTCCGGTGCGCAGCGTCGTCAGTCGCGACAGCGGGATCGGGGCGACCTCGGGCATCAGCTCACCCGCACCCGTACCTGCGCCTTGCCGAGCACGGAGGTGTCGGCGAACCGGACGGTGAGGTCGACGCGCGCCGTCTCGTCATCGACGGCGCCGACCTTGGCGCTGACGTGGATGTCGGCCCCGGTCTCGGTGTCCACGACCACGGGCCGGGTGAAGCGCACACCGCACTCCGCGATGCGAGCGGGGTCGCCCAGCGCGTCGGAGACGATGCCGACGGCGATGCCCATCGTGAGCATGCCGTGCGCGAGCACACCCGGCAGGCCCACGGCAGCGGCGACGTCGTCGTTGTAGTGGATGGGGTTGAAATCGTTCGACGCCCCCGCGTAGCGCACGAGCGACTCGCGCGTCAGGTGCACGGAGCGTTCGGCGATGATCTGGCCCACGGTGAAGTCGCTCATGCGTCGGAATCCCCCACGAGAAGAATGCTGGTGGTGGTCACGACGTGGGCGCCGTCGGCATCCACGACCTCCGCCTCCATCGTGACCATGGCGTTGCCGCCCATCGCCCGCACACCGGCGACCGACAGTGTCGCGACGAGTTCGTCGCCGGCGACGATGGGGCGCGAGTAGCGGAAACGCTGCTCGGCGTGCACGACGCGAGACAGCTCGATGCCGGATTCCGGGTAGGCGAGCATCTGCTGCAGCGTGATGTCCTGCATGACGATGGCGAACGTCGGCGGGGCGACGACGTCGGCGTAGCCGAGCGCTCGAGCCGCCTCGGGGTCGACGTGCTGCGGGGCGTCGGCGAAGACGGCGCGCGCGAACTCGCGCACTTTCTCTCGACCGACCAGATACGGCGCGGTCGGCGGGAAGGCGCGACCAACCAGTTCGGGATTCACGGGCATCGAATCAGTCTATCGACGCGACCGGTCGCTCTCTCAGCGCTGGTGGCGACCGCGGACGGCCTTGATCCCCATCTGCACGGCGATGAAAGCCAGGAACACCGAGAAGAGGATGTTGCCGACGAGCGGATCAACGAGCGTGGCGATGAAGGCGCCCAACGCCGTCGTCGTGCAGGCAGCGAGACCGACGAACGCCGCCGCCCGCAGGTCGACGTTGGATCGGCGGAGGTTGCCGACGGTGCCCGAGACGGCAGCCGGGATCATCATCAGCAGCGAGGTGCCCTTGGCGATGAGGTCGCTGGTGCCGAAGAGCAGCATGAGCGCGGGCACGACGATGATGCCGCCGCCGACGCCGAGGAGGCCGGCCAGGATGCCGGTGATGATGCCGAGCACCCCGAGCAGCGGTCCGGTGACCCAGGTCAGGACGAGCTCGGCGTCGCGCGAGGGCACGACGAAGTAGAGGCTGACGATGACGACGGCGAGGAACGCCACGAACGACCACCGCAGCGCGGTCTGCGACAGCTTCGGGAGCAGCCAGGTGCCGATCTGCGCGCCGACCACGGCACCGGCGGCCAGGATGAGGGCGGGAAGCCACGCCACCGACCCGTGTACCGCGTACGAGATCACGCCGACGGATGCCGTGGGCACAATGGCTGCGAGAGACGTTCCCGCGGCGAGTCGCTGGTCGAAACCGAGCAGGAGCACGAGCAGGGGCACGATGACGGTGCCGCCGCCCACGCCGAAGAGCCCGGACAGGAGTCCGGCCAGGAGGCCGACGCCGATGCAGACGACGTAGAACCGGGTGGAGCGGACGGGGCGGGTGTCGGAGGTCACGGGCTCGAGGTTCCTTCGCAAGACGGACGTTGGCGGCGAGGCGCCACCGACCAACCAGTCTCCCACTCGCGCGCTGCCCGGCGAGACGACATCCGGTGAAGAGCGTGCCGCCCGGAAAAGAAAGCGGCCCCCGGTGGTCCGAAGCCGCGTCCACCGGGGGCCGTCGCCCTCACAGGTCAAGCTGGACGGTGACCCGAACACCGGCCGGCGACCACTCGCGTGAGGGTGCGACAAGATGACGATAAATCGCGCCACCCCCGCCGATCGACCGGTTGACGACGGTAGCTCGGAGTGCTAAATACTTATGCCGCTAGTTTTTCGTTCGGGGCTGGGAATGCGTCCCCCGCGGGCGCCGTTGCAGCACGCATGACAACCGTAGGAATCATCGGAGCAGGACACATCGGCTCGGCGCTCGCAAAGGGCTTCGCGAAAAACGGCTACGACGTCGTGATCGCCAACTCCCGGGGGCCCGAGACGCTCACCGACCTCGTCGCGTCGATCGGCGACAACGTCCGCGCGGCAACGGCCCAGGATGCCGCCGAGGCCGGCGACATCGTCGTCGTCACCGTTCCGCTGAAGGCGATCGCCGAGGTGCCCGTCGCCCCGCTCGCCGGCAAGACCGTGCTCGACACGAACAACTACTACTTCGAGCGCGATGGGCGGATCGCCGAACTCGATGAGAAGAAGACGACCACCTCGCAGATGCTTCAGGACCACCTGCCGCAGTCGCACGTGGTGAAGGCGTTCAACCACATCATGGCCGCCGACATCCTCACCGACGGCTCCCCCGCCGGCAGCGAGAACCGTCGCGCACTGGCCACCTCCGGCGACTCCGACGAGGCCGTCGCCCTCGTCACCCGCGTCTACGACGAGTTCGGGTTCGACACCGTCAACATCGGTCCGCTCAGTGAAAGCTGGCGCGTCGAGCGCGATCAGCCGGCCTACGTCGTGCGGCAGAACGCCGACGAGCTGACGCAGAACCTGGCTCGCGCCGAGCGCTGACCTCGGACCGCGCCAGCCGGGCCCGACCCGCGCCGGCCGGGGCCTCGTCGGTCCGCGCCGGCCGGGTC
>NZ_CAUQWC010000269.1:0-4033 GCF_963521695.1 uncultured Microbacterium sp.
GAAGTCCTGCAGGGCGAGGGCGTTCATCACGGTGCCGAGCATCCCCATGTAGTCGGCACGTCCGCGGTCCATGCCGCGCTGGCTGAGCTCGGCGCCGCGGAAGAAGTTGCCCCCGCCAACCACGATCGCGATCTCGACCCGGTCGACGGCCTGGGCGATCTCTCGCGCGATCTGACTCACGACATCCGGGTTCACACCCAACTGGCCGCCCCCGAACGCCTCCCCCGACAGCTTCAGAAGAACTCGGCGGCGCTTGCTGGCCTCATCGATCACGTGTGGTGTCCTCTCGTCTTTAACAAACTATCCCCCGCGCGTTTCCTGCGTGCGTCCGCAGCGGTGAGGGCGGGGATCCGCTCGGCGTGCGGGCAGGGAAAAGGCCCGGGATGCCGTGGCATCCCGGGCCTCATCATGTGCGTGTTACGCGCCGACCTTGAAGCGGGCGAAGTCGGTCAGAGTGAGACCGGCGTCGGACGCGACCTTCGCGACGGACAGCTTGTTGTCCTTCGCGTAGTCCTGGTCGAGCAGCGAGACCTGCTTGAAGAACGCGTTGACGCGGCCCTCGACGATCTTCGGCAGAGCGGCCTCGGGCTTGCCCTCGTTGCGGGAGATCTCGGTGACGATCTCGCGCTCCTTGTCGACGTCGGCCTCGGGCACGGCGTCGCGGGTCAGGTACGAGGGGTTCGCGAACGAGATGTGCTGCGCGATGGAGCGAGCGGTCTCGGCGTCGTCACCGGTGTAGGCGAGCACCACTCCGACCTGCGGGGGCAGGTCCTTGCTGGTCTTGTGCAGGTACACCTCGAACTTGTCGCCCGAGATCGTGCGCACGCGACGCAGTTCGACCTTCTCGCCGATGATGGCGGCCTCGTCGGAGATGAGCTGCTCGACGGTCTTGCCGTCGGCGTCGGCGGACAGAGCCGTCTCGACCGAGTCGGCGCCCGCGGCGGCGGCGGCGTCGACGACCTTGTCGGCCAGAGCGATGAAACGCTCGTTCTTGGCCACGAAGTCGGTCTCGCAGGCGAGCTCGAGAAGCGTCACGGAACCGTTGGTCTCGCGAGCGGCGACGAGGCCCTCGCTCGTGGAACGGTCGGCGCGCTTGGCGTTGCCCTTGGCACCCTTGAGGCGCAGGATCTCGACGGCCTTCTCGACGTCGCCGTCAGCCTCTTCGAGCGCCTTCTTGGTGTCGACCATGCCGGTGCCGAGCTGCTCGCGCAGCGCCTTGATGTCGGCGATCGTGAAGTTTGCCATGGTGTGGCGGTCTCCTTGTCGTATTCGTTCTCGATGTGAGCCCGGCGGGGCCGTGTCGCCACCCTTGAGCGAGGGGGCAGTCACGACCCCGCCGGATCGTAGCCTGTGCGGGTGACGCGCCGATCACGCGATGGTGAACCGGGCGTCGCGCGGCTTACTTGCTGTCGGTGGCCTCGGCGTCAGCAGCCTCGGCGTCGGTTGCCTCGGCGTCGGCGACCTCGGTCGCGGTCTCGCCCGACTCGGCGGCGACGGTCTCGTCATGAGCCTCGGCGCCGGCGGCGTCGGCGGGCGACTCCGTTGCGGCCTCGGTGGTCTCGGCGTTCGTCTCAGCGGGCGTCTCGAGCAGGTCGCGCTCCCACTCGGCGAGGGGCTCGGCAGCCTCGTCCTCACCGGCGGGCTGGTGGCGCTGGATAAGACCCTCGGCGGCGGCGTCGGCGATGATGCGCGTGAGCAGGCTCACCGAACGGATCGCGTCGTCGTTACCGGGGATCGGGTACTGGAACTCGTCGGGGTCGGCGTTGGTGTCGAGGATGCCGATCACGGGGATGCCGAGCTTCTTGGCCTCGTCGACCGCGAGGTGCTCGCGCTTGGCGTCGACGACCCAGATGGCCGACGGCGTCTTCTGCAAGTTGCGGATACCACCGAGCGACTTGTGCAGCTTGTCGAGCTCGCGCTTCTTGAGCAGCAGCTCCTTCTTGGTGAAGCCGCTCTCGGCCGGGTTCTCGTAGTCGAGCTCCTCGAGCTCCTTCATGCGGGCGAGACGCTTCGACACCGTCTGGAAGTTGGTGAGGAGGCCACCGAGCCAGCGCTGGTTGACGTAGGGCTGGCCCACGCGGGTCGCCTGCTCGGCGAGGACTTCCTGCGCCTGCTTCTTGGTGCCGACGAAGAGGATGGTGCCGCCGTGCGCGACGGTCTCCTTGACGAACTCGTACGCCTTGTCGATGTACCCGAGCGACTGCTGCAGGTCGATGATGTGGATGCCGGAGCGCTCCGTGAGGATGAAGCGCTTCACCTTCGGGTTCCACCGGCGGGTCTGGTGTCCGAAGTGAACGCCGCTGTCGAGCAGCTGGCGGATGGTGACGACGGCCATGGTCGTACTCCTGTTTCTGGGCGCTTTCGCGCCGTGGTTGTGGTTGTTCGCGTCGGGCGGTTCGCCTGACGAGCCTGGTGCCCGGCGCACACCCGCCACCCGCCGGAGCGGAGGACCATGGGGTGTGGATGCCGCGCGGTGCGTCATTCGCGAGAACGACGCGGTGCGCAATGGGCACGCGGAGTCATCCCGACATGCGGGATGCATCCCCCAGCATACAGGACCGCTCCTCCCCACCGCGTGCCGGTCCCCACCCATGCCGAGAGTGCGGCCCGCCGGCGGACGCGCGCGCCAGACTGCCCCGATGATGTCGGCATCCCTCCGTTCCTTCGCGGTGCTCGCCGCGCTCCTTCTCGCGGTACCGGACCCGCTGGCCGACCTCGGATGGGTGTGGCCCGTCGAGCACGTCCAGGTCGTACGCCCGTACGAGGCTCCGGCCCACGCGTACGGACCGGGCCACCGGGGACTCGATCTCTCATCCGGCGAGGTCGTTCGCTCTCCCGCCGACGGGCACGTGGCGTTTGCGGGCGAGGTGGCCGGTCGCCCCGTGGTGACGATCGATCACGGGGGCGGGCTGGTGACGACGCTCGAACCCGTCGCATCCGATCTCGCCGCCGGCGATGCCGTCGCGCGGGGGGCTCCGGTGGGTCGACTCACGGCGGGCGGGCACACCGCGCCGCGGACGCTGCATTTCGGGGTACGCCTGGACGGGGAGTACATCAACCCGTTGCGGCTGCTCGGCGGCGTGCCGCGGGCGGTCCTGCTGCCGTGCTGCTGACGGATCCGCGGACCGTGGTGACGCCGCTGCACGGGGTGGCGGGCCGACGATGTCGCACTCGCACGTGCCGGGTCGTCAGCGGATCTTGTTGCCGCTGCCCGACACGACCGCCGACCCGACTCCGCCTCCGGAGCGGACGACGTTGTCGTGTCCGCGAACGATGACCGAGGGGATGCCCGACGCCGCCTCGGTGGTCGTGCGGTCGCCATCGATCTCGATGCGTCCGATGCCGGCAGCCGAGGTCACCGCACCGTCGTCTCCCTCGACGATCAGCTCGTCGGCGCTGGCGACCTGCACGCGGATGCCGTCACCCGAGATGCGGAGCGATGCCACGGTAGCCGCGGACGCGTCGACCGTGAGCGCGGAGCCCGTGACCGTCAGATCGGTACAGGTACCCGTGACGCGGAACGACTGCTCGGCGCCCGACACGATCCGAATACCGTCGCCGCAGTCGAGCGCGACGGCGTCGTCGGATGTGGATGCCGTGGGCGAGGGGGCGAGGGGGGTCGCCGTCGATGACGGGGCCGCGGTCTGGGCGACCTGTCCGTCGGGGCTCGGGGACACGCGCGATTCGGCCGGTCGCGGGACACTGACGTAGATGCACCCCGCCAGGAGGGTGGTGAGGGCGGCCACGCCGGAAAGAGCGAGCAGACGCCGGTTCATGACCTCACGGTAGGGCCGGAAGAAGGCGCTCACCAGGGGGACGTCTCCCCCGACGGGTGGGCACGATGGGGTGTCTCGTGCGGGGTCGATTCGGTCGTGGAGACCGCGGGGCGCGGCGGTGCGGGCGTCGTCGGCCCGGGTCAGCCAGGCACGAAGGTGCGCCGGCCGCGCCAGGTGGGGAAGGCTCAGCGTCAGGCGCGCGGGTTCGCCGGCCGCGCGGGAGATTGACGGCTCTGCCCCACGCGTGAGGGTGCGAC
>NZ_CAUQWC010000270.1:0-4007 GCF_963521695.1 uncultured Microbacterium sp.
CCGTACGTCCGTCGACGAGGAAGACCGCGTCGTCGACGACCTCTTCGAGTTCCGAGAGCACATGGCTCGAGATGAGGATGGTGCGACCCTCGGCAGCGAGACGTCGCAGCAGCACGCGCAGGGCGATGCGCGCCTGAGGATCGAGACCCGATGCCGGCTCGTCGAGAAGCAGCACGCGGGGGTCGTGGACGAGCGCTCGCGCGAGGGCGAGGCGCTGCTTCTGCCCGCGAGACAACACGCGGGCGGGCGACGCGGCGAGCGCGCTCAGGTCGACGAGCGCGAGCAGCTCGTCGGCGCGCGCACGCGCGGCCTCGCGCGAGAGATCGTAGAGCTGCGCGGTGGCCACCAGTACCTCGCGCGCGGTGAGGCTGGGCCAGGCGCCGAGGGAGTCCGGCATCCATCCGAGGAGCCGCCTCACCCCGGCCGGGTCGGCCACGGGGTCGACGCCGCCGAGACTCATTCGCCCCGCGTCGGGCTGCAATAGCGAGGCGAGCATGAGCATGAGGGTCGTCTTGCCCGAGCCGTTCGGGCCGACCAGCCCCGTCACCCGTCCGGGTGCCGCGGTGAAGGTGACCTCGCGCACGGCGTGAACCGCCCCGAAGGACCGTTTGACTCCCGCGACGTCGATACCGGCATCCATGCGCCCCACCCTAGAGGGGGCCTCCGACACGGCATCCGGCCCTGCACCGGTCGGCCACGCAGGATCGGCAGGCGATTCCGCGGCTCGGCCTGTCACCCGTCGGGCGCGGACACCCGGGCGTGTCGCACGTCGTGGACGGCATCGACGCGTTCGTCCCGGGAGCCTGCATCGAGAACGCGCGCCGCGCATCTGCACCGCGTCGGAACGAGGACCGACGTCGAGGCGGGCGCCGGATCTCAGGATGCAGCGAGCGCCCGCCCCAGCGCATCGCCCGACGTCCACGCCGTGCGGACGGCAGCGCTCTCGCCCCACGCGTCTCCGCACGCGGACAGCCCGGGCGAACGGAAGAAAGGTTGCCCCGTCGCCTGCGCGGGCCGTGCGAAGGTCCAGCGATGCGCGTGCGTGCTGACGGGATCAGCGTCGATGCGCAGCAGACGACGCGTCGCTGCCAGCACCGGCGCGATCGCGTCATCCGGGTCGTCGAGGTGTCGTCGCGCCCGATCGGCCGTGGTGTGCACGACGAGCACGGGAGCGCCGTCGCCGCGGCGGCCGCCGTCGTCGGCGATGAACGACACGTCGGCGTCGCCGTCGGCGAAGGCGCCGTGCAGGTCGGCGTCCCACTGCCGCTCATCCCACCGCAGCACGACCGCGATGACCGGCTCCCACTCCTGCGGACCGCCGGGGGCGTCGCCGGTCAAGCGGGCGGCCTGCGGCGACGGCATCGCGAGCACGACCTCGCCCGCCTCCTCGCCGTCGATCCGATACGGTTTCACCCGCTCGACGGCCCGCTCGGATTCGATGTCGAGACCCTCGGCGAGATCCAGGGCGAGCGTGCGCAGACCGAGGGGAGCCGCCCATCGCATCGGTCCGGGTTTGGGCGTCCGCCCGCCTTCTGCGTCGATCACCTGGAACGTGTCCGTCCAGGGACGGGCGAGCTCCCGCTCCTCCCAGTCGGCGACGACGTGCCCGAAGTCCGCGGCCTCGCCCACCACGAAGTACGAAGCTCCGAGATCGACCGGCCGGCCGTCGATCGTGCGGCTCGACAGGCGACCGCCCACACGCCGACCGCGATCGAGCACCCGCACCGAGCGCCCGGCATCCCGCACCGCACGCGCGCACGCGAGTCCCGAGATCCCGCCGCCGACCACCGTCACATCCACCGTCATGGGGTCATCCTCGCGCGGCGGGCCCGAGCGGGCGTCGGGGTTGCGCGGCCGTCACCGCACCCCCGCCGACCGCACTCCGAGACCCAACCCCCGCCCCTGCCTCGAGGCGCTCCGCTCACGCCCGACGCTCCGGCGTTCGGCTGAGTTGCTGTAAACCGCCGGTCAGCCTCGACCAGACCCGAAGAAATCGACCCCCAGGTCGGGATGATCGACGAACACGCCGTCGAGCTCCGCGTCGCGCAGCACGGACCACTCACGGCGGTAGTCACCGAATGCGCCGTCCCCGCCGGGGAGGCGGTGCTGCGGAAGCAGGAAGACGTTCTCGGGCCGACACGTCCAGGTGAAGACCGTCAGGCCGCGATCCCTCGCCTCGGACACGAATCGCGCGGGTCCACGAACGCGCCCCTCACCGTCGGGCGCCAGCACGAGTCGTTTGTCGGGGCTGATCCCGTCGACCGCCGCGGCCAGCGCATCGAGCCCGAAACGCGTGACCATCGAGGCGTACGTCGCCGCCTCCGCCCCGTCGCGTTCTCGCAGATCCCACGGCGCCCCCTCGCTGTCGATGAGCTGCACGAGAGGGACCCGGATGCCGCGCCCCCGCAGCCGAGAGAGCACCAGCGGCTCGAAGGACTCGATGACGAGGGCGTCCGCGGCATCCGCCCATCCCGCCTCGCGAAGCTCCGCGTCGACGAGCTCCGCCATGTCGAACCCGAGCCGGGCGAAGGATGCCGCGTGCTTGATCTCGAGGACGACGCCCAGTCCTCCCGCGCGCGCCAGGTCGAGCACGTCGCGCAGCCGGAGGATGGGTTCGGTGTCGTCGTGAGCGGCGCTGTCGGGCCGCAGAGTGGGGATGCGCTCGCGACACCGGAGCGTGCGCAGTTCATCCCAGGTGAGATCCTCGGTGAACCAGCCGGTCAGACGCTCCCCGTCGACGACCTTCGACGTGCGCCGGTCGGCGAACTCGGGTCGCGTGGCGACGTCGGTCGTCGACCCGATCTCGTTCTCATGCCGTACGACGAGGACGCCGTCGCGCGAGGGGACGACGTCGGGCTCGATGGCATCCACTCCGGCCGAGATCGCACGCTGATAAGAGCCGCGAGAATGCTCCGGGAGATATCCGGGAGCGCCGCGATGACCGATGACGAGGGGCATCCGGGCAGCGTACGAGCGCGAGGTGAACGGCCGTATCGCTCATAGCAGAATCCCAGTCACCCCAACGAATCAGACACGCTCCTCAGCTAGTGTTGTCTGACAGCACGGTGCTGTGATCACCATCTTTGGAGTGTGAGTTCCCGTGGCCCTCAACAACCCGGCATTCAACAACCCGGCGTTCCAGGACCCTCGAGCCGGTGGCGCGAACACGCGCTACAGCCCGCCCCCGGCCGTCGATCCCGCCGCCGCCGCATCGATCGAAGGCGCGTATGCGGCTCCGTCCGCGAGCGCCGTCGACACCGGCCGTATGACCGTCGAAGACACCGTCATGAAGACGCTGGGCCTCTTCGGCATCCTCGTCGTGACCGCCGTCGTCGGTTGGATCTGGACGATGAGCGGCGTCACCGCCGCCAACCCGACCCCGAGCGTCGCCCCGATGCTCATCGGTGGCCTCGTCGGCTTCGTGCTCGCGATGGTCGCGACGTTCAAGAAGAAGCCCTCGGTCCCCGTCTTCATCGCCTACGCGGCGTTCGAAGGCCTCTTCATCGGCGGCATCTCGGCGTTCTTCGAGTTCCAGCTCCCCGGCATCGTCGTGCAGGCCACCCTCGCGACCCTGTCGGTCGTCGGTGTGACCCTGGCACTCTTCGCCAGCGGCAAGATCCGCGCATCGAAGCGAGCCACGAAGATCTTCATGATCGCGATGGTCGGCTACCTCGTCTTCAGCTTGCTCAACGTCGGCCTCATGCTGTTCGGCGTGCTGCCTGACGGTATGGCGTTCGGTCTGCGCAGCGCCACGATCGCCGGCATCCCGATCGGCCTGATCCTCGGCGTGCTCGTCGTGATCATGGCCGCCTACTCGCTGGTGCTCGACTTCGACCAGATCCAGCGCGGCGTGCGCAACGGCGCCCCGCGCGTCTACGGCTGGGTCGGAGCCTTCGGCATCATGGTCACCGTCGTGTGGCTGTACGTCGAGATCCTGCGGATTTTGGCGCGACAACGCCGCAACCACAGAAGCACCCCACCCCCCCCAGGGCCGGCCCCGTTCGGGG
>NZ_CAUQWC010000271.1:0-3997 GCF_963521695.1 uncultured Microbacterium sp.
TGCCGGGCCCGGGTCGGGCCGCGCGGCGCGAGGCCACACGATCCGCGCGAGATCACGTCGTTTCATGGGTGGCGAACGTGTGATCTCGGACCGATCGTGTGACTTCAGGGGCGATCCGGCGGGGCGGGGCGGGGCGGTGCGGGGCGGGGCCGCTCACGGCGGTGCACCCCGCCGCCGAGGAATAAAGTTCGGCGCTCCGCGTTCTCCCATGTATATTCAGATGCATACAAAACGGAGGCGCATCACGATGAGCGAGACGAACAACTGGCCCGGAATGCAGTTCGGTGTCATGACGGTGAGCGACATCACCCAGGACCCCACCACGGGTAAGACGCCGAGTGAAGCCCAGCGCATCAAGGACACGCTCACGATCGCCAAGCACACCGAAGAGGTCGGCCTCGACGTCTTCGCCCTCGGCGAGCACCACAACCCGCCGTTCTGGTCGTCGTCCCCGACGACGACGCTGGCGTACATCGCGGCCCAGACCGAGCGCCTCATCCTCACGACCTCGACGACCCTCATCACCACGAACGACCCGGTGAAGATCGCCGAAGACTTCGCGATGCTGCAGCACGTGTCGAACGGTCGGGCCGACCTCATGCTCGGCCGCGGCAACACCGGGCCCGTGTACCCCTGGTTCGGTAAGGACATCCGCCAGGGCCTGCCGCTGACCATCGAGAACTACGACCTGCTGCACAAGCTGTGGCGAGAAGACGTCGTCGACTGGGAGGGGAAGTTCCGCACCCCGCTGCAGGGCTTCACCTCGACCCCGCGCCCGCTCGACGGCGTTCCCCCGTTCGTGTGGCACGGCTCGATCCGCACCCCCGAGATCGCCGAGCAGGCCGCGTACTACGGCAACGGCTTCTTCGCCAACAACATCTTCTGGCCCAAGGAGCACTACCAGCGCCTCATCACGCTGTACCGCGAGCGCTTCGCCCACTACGGTCACGGCACGCCGCAGCAGGCGATCGTCGGTCTCGGCGGCCAGGTGTTCATGCGCGCCAACTCGCAGGAGGCCGTGCGCGAGTTCCGCCCGTACTTCGACAACGCCCCCGTCTACGGCCACGGCCCGAGCCTCGAGGACTTCAGCGAGATGACCCCGCTGACCGTCGGCTCGCCGCAGCAGATCATCGACCGCTACGCGTCGATGCGCGAGACCTACGGCGACTACCAGCGCCAGCTGTTCCTCATCGACCACGCGGGTCTTCCCACCAAGACGGTGCTCGAGCAGCTCGACATCCTGGGCTCCGAGGTCGTGCCGGTGCTGCGCAAGGAGCTGCAGAAGAACCGCCCGGCCGAGGTGCCCGACGCGCCCACGCACGCCAACCAGGTCGAGAAGATCTACGCCGGGGCCGCCCCGCGTCAGGCCGTTCCCGGCGCGAACCGCGGCGACAACCTCACCGCGGGCAGCCCGTACCAGGATGCCTCGCGTGCGGGCAGTGCCTTCGGTTCGGCCGCGACCAAGGTGGGTGCCTGACGTGGCCGGCCGACGTATCGCGGTCATCACCGCGGGGCTGTCGACCCCGTCGTCCACGCGCATGCTCGGCGACCGTCTCGCGCACGCCGTACTCGCCGAGCTCCGGGAGCGAGGGATCGACGCCACCAGCGACGTGTTCGAGCTCCGCGACTACGCGCACGATCTCACCGACAACCTGCTCACGGGGTTCGCGCCGCCCGCGCTCGAGCAGATGATCAACACGGTCGTCTCGGCTGACGGCATCATCGCGGTCACGCCGATCTTCTCCACCAGCTACTCGGGCCTGTTCAAGTCGTTCATCGACGTGCTCGACCCGCAGGCGCTGAACGGCACTCCCGTGCTGATCGGTGCCAACGCGGGGACGGCGCGTCACTCGCTCGCGATCGATTACGCCATCCGTCCGCTGTTCACCTACCTACACGCCAATCCCGTGCCGACCGGCGTGTTCGCGGCATCCAGCGACTGGGGATCCAACGCTGACGAGGTCGCCCCGCTCGGTGCGCGCGTCGACCGCGGCGCCCGCGAGCTGGCCGATGCCATCGCCGCGCGCGAGCCCGTGCGCGACGCCGACCCGTTCGACCCGTCGTCGTATCTCGGCGAGGGGCGCTCGTTCGGCCACCTGCTGGGCGGTCTGTCGGGGGAGTGACCTGCCGAAGCCCCGCCGCCCGTGAAGGTGGCGGGGCTTCGTCGTGCCGGCGAGGTGCGTGCAGTGGCGACGTGCGTCGGAATCGGGACGCCCCCACAGAATCGGGGCGGCACGGCCGTGGCATCCGATTCCGTTGCGCCGGGCCGATTCTGATGCCATGCCGGGCTGGGGTATCGCCCCGAGCGCCGGCGCGACACGGCGGCCCTAGGGTGGGGGCGACGAGAAGGAGCCCGAATGGATGCCGCCCAGTGGGACGAGCGCTACCGCGCCTCGGCCGGGGGAGTGTGGGCCGCCGAGCCGCCCGCCGTCGTGCGCGAGATCACCGCGTCTCTGCGACCGGGAACCGCCATCGACGTCGCGACCGGTGACGGACGCACGGCGCTCTGGCTCGCAGCCCGCGGCTGGACGACCACCGGCGTCGACTTCTCGACCGAGGCCCTCGCGCTGGCCGCGGCGCGTCCCGGCGGGGATGCCGTGACCTGGGTGCGCGGCGATGTGACCACGTGGGAGCCGGTGGCATCCGTGGATCTCGTCGTCTCGTGCTACCTGCACCTGCCCGACAGTGCGGCCGCCGTGGCGCGGATGGCGGAGTGGGTGGCTCCGGGCGGTGTGCTCGTGGTCGTCGGCCACGACGTCGACAACATCGCGGCCGGTGGCCACGGGCCCGCCGATCCCGCGATCCTGTACACGCCGGCGCTCCTGCGCGGGGCAGTGGATGAGCGGTTCCACATCGCCCGGTGCGGTCAGTTGACGCGTTCCCCCGCGGATGCCGAACTGCGCGGCGGTCATGCCGCTCATGCGGTCGACACGTTGCTGCACGCGGTGCGGGTGCGCTGACCGGAGACGGTGTCGCGCCCTGTCCGCCCCCGCCGCGCACGAGCGGGCGCTTCACACCACGATGTCGGCGACCCCCTCGAGCTCGCGGGCGATGACCGGGCGCAGCCCCCGCCGCACGAAGATGTCGGCGTTGGCGAGCGGACCGACGTCGAGGCCCGCTTCTGCCGCGATGTCGGCGATCGGCACCTGGAACGTGCGGAAGGTACCGAGCGGCGTCACCGTCAGCCCCTGACGCGTGTCGACGAGCTCGGTCTGATCGAGCACGAAACCGGCGGCCGCGAGCTCCTCACCGCTGCGCCAGGCCGCGATCTTCCAGAACCGCAGGGGCACGCGGATGCCGCGGTAGGGCGGGTCGGCCTCGTCGAGCACCGGGGCGGTGAACACCGCGACGCGCTGGTCGGTCGTCTCGGCGTAGGCGAGGACGTGGTCTTCGAGCCCGAGCCACAGTTCTTTCGACTGGTTGAAGCCGGCCGCCTGGGGAGCGGCGTTCGTGTAGAAGAACGTCGCCTCGGTGGCATCCCGAGCCTCGGACGCCGAGCCCCAGCCGGGATCACGGCGGCGCACGAGGTGACCGCGATCGAGGTCGTTGCGACTGTAGACCTCGGGGCCGGCCTGGGCGTCGTCGTCTACCCGCGGGTCGAGGCGCCACTCGCCCGTGCGGGGCTGGTCGCGCAGCGTCGCGCCGTCGATGACGACGCCGGTGACGGCGGCGAATCGGCGCTCCTCGTCGAGCAGCACCGAGAAACGCGGGTAATCGAGTCGCGTGGCGGGTCGGGTGGGCGCGGGAAGGGGAAGGGGGATGCCGAGGAAGTCGGGGTCGTAGCCGTCGCTCATGCCTCCATCGTGCCGTGGACCTCCGACATCGCGACAGACTGGCGCAATGGAACAGCACGTGAAGACGAGGTCGGACGCGCCCGCCGGATTCTTCGCCGTGGAGGCCGCGGGCCTGCGGTGGCTGGCGGAGGCGCAGGGAGCGCGCACGGCCGAGGTCATCGATGTCGAGCCCGACCGCATCGCCCTCGAACGCATCGCGGAGG
>NZ_CAUQWC010000272.1:0-3976 GCF_963521695.1 uncultured Microbacterium sp.
ACCGCGGCACGACCGCGCCGCCCGGGCGCTGATCCGTCCGGCTCACCGAGCTGCGCCGCGCAAAGTGCTGGTCGACCGCGGCACGACCGCGCCGCCCGGGCGCTGATCCGTCCGGCTCACCGAGCTGCGTCGCGCAGAGTGCCGGTGACGGTGCCCGCCGGGTCGGTGACGAAGCACGACACGCGGCGATCATCGACCAGCCACGTCTTGCGCGTGGGGCTCAGGTAGAAGTATTCGAGCACGGAGCGGTCATAGGCCGTGCCGACGAAGCCGGAGAACGCCTCCACACAGCCCGCCTCCGCCCGATGAGCGATCTCCGCGTCGCCCGGATAGTCGTCCGCGGCCTCCGCGACCGAGAACGCGGCGTACAGCTCGTAGGTGTGCGGTGCCGCGCAATCGACGAGGGTGGCGTCGCTGATCTCGCCGCGTCCCCGTTGGGAGAAGCACTGTCCCGGCTCGAGTGTGAAGGGCGGAACCGGCGTCTCCGAACCCGTCGGCGTGGTCGATGCAGAGGGGCTCGGCGCGGAGACGCTCACCGGACTCGACACCGTCCGAGTGTCGACGGCCATCCCCCACACGCCCGCGACGATGGCCGCCCCCATGACGACCGTCAGCGCCGATCCGACGACGATCCCCGCGACCGCGACACCGCGCCCTCGTTCCGACGTGCGGCGCAGGGTCGCGAGGGCGAAGGCTCCGGCCACGATGCCGCCGATCGGTGCGATGAACCCCAGCACGAGCGCAAGCACCGCGACGGCGTTCACGGCCGGATCCTTCTCGCGGGCGGAAGCGTCGCTCACGGCGAGGGCGCCCCGCTCGCGCACGTCGTCCGGCGACGGGGCGTCAACGGCCACCGACTCGTCGTCCTCCGCGGCCCTCGGCCGCATCGACGCGCCGGGCAGCGCGTCCACGGTGCTCGGGTCTGCGCCCATGGACGGCGCGCCGTCTCCGACGTGCACTCCTTCGTCGTTCGCGACCCTCACCTCGACGGGCGTGGGGCCCACCGCGCTGACGGTCGCCGACACCGTCGAATCGCGGGCGGCACTGCCCGTGTCCGTCTCCTCTGTCGGCGGTGTGAGATCGTCGTCCACCGAGCCCTCGACGGACTCGGCGATCAGTCCGCGCTCGGCCAGCCGCATCCGGGCCACACGCGCCGCCGCGAAGACGACGGCGCTGCCTCCGTCGTCGGCGAAGTGCGCGATGCTCCCGCCCGCCCAGGCGTCGACCCGCACGACGAAGCTCACTCGCGGCGCGACCGAACTCGCGCCGAACGCGTGGGCGTCGCGCTCGACGTCGAGCACACCGTCCCGCTCGCGCACGACGAAGCCCTGCTCCGACAGCGTGGCGGCGACAGCCGAGGAGGCGCCATCAGGCGGGGCGGTCAGGAACAGAGGCGATACTGCGGCCATCGGGTACCTCCGCGCAAACGATGCCGCGCCCGCGCGCAGCCCCGTTCACCGTAGATCCCGGTGGCACGAGGTCGGTGCGCGTTTCGAGACGCCCGCGGCAGTTCTCACGAGGCGATTCACCCGCTCAACACGCGAGGAACGGGCCCGCGCGAAGCTCCTCGGCGCGACCAGGGTCGTCAGAGGCCCGAACCGGCCAGGGATCCCACCGTCTGCTCGGCGTTCGGGTCGAAGAGCAGGCAGAAGATCTCGCGATCTCCGACCGCCCAGGTCTGCTCCGTCGGCCCCACGTAGTAGTAGTCGAGCCGGGACTCCTGGTACGACACCCCCACGTACCCGCCGTACGCCGCCTCGCAGCCCTGCAGGGCCGCCGTCTCGATCGCCGCGTCGCCCGGGTAGGCGGCGCCTGCCACGTCGAACCCGCCGAAGGCCTCGTACGAGTGCGGCTGCGCGCAGTCCACGACGTTGTCGGCCGCGACGAACCCGCCCGGGAGATCGTCGAGGCAGGAACCGACGACGAGCGCCGACGGATCGAACGGCGCCTGCTCGTCGGGTGCGACCGTCACTCCTCCCTCCTCGGGGGGCGCGTACGGGTCGACGGAGCCACCCGCGACCGTCAACGCCGAGAACACGAGGGTTCCGATGACGACGGTCGAGATGAAGAGGGTCAGTACGCTTCCCGCCACGATGCCGCCGAGGGCGAGGCCGCGGCCCTTCTCACCGGTGCGTTTGATCTGCGCCAGCGCGACGGCACCGGTCACGATGCCGGCGACCGGGACCACGAAGCCCAGCACCAGGGCGACGATGGCGACGACATTCGTGCGGCTCGCCCCGGCCGTGCCGGCAGCGGACGACGCGTCGGCGGCCGGACCGCCGGGGTACCCCACCACGTCGGGAGCCCCCGCCGACAGCGGTGCGGCCGGGATCTGCGCGAGCGTACCGGCGGCGGGTGCGGCGATGGCGAGCACACCCTGCTGCGCCAAGCGCGCCCCGACGAGCCGCGCGGCCTCACCAGCCGCCGTGCCGCCGGTGGGCACGGCGAGGTCGGCGCCGTCGTCCGAGGGCGCGAAGACCGCGAGGGTCCCCTCCGGCACCTCCGACAGGCGCACGTCGAACCGGTCGGGGACGACGTCGCCGTCGTCCGTCGCGATCCGCGACGCGACCAGCGCGTCGGACGAGGCGGCGACGTCGAAGCCCTGGTCGGTGAGGGCCGCGGCCACGGCATCGCGCGCCGGATCCGCGGGGAGGGAGAGTCGCAGTTCGGCGGCCGCCATGGGTGCTCCTGAGGTCACTCGCCGCGGGCTCGCGGCGCTTGCTCATCCGCCGCGGGCTCGCAGCGTCGGTCCAGGTTAGCCCGCGGGTCGCGACGACGCCGTCGGGCTCAGCGGATACGGCCGACCAGGTCGTCGCGCGTCAGGGTGTCGGCCGCGGCGAGCACCTCCCGCGCGGCATCCCGGGCGTCTTCGACGTTCCACAGCAGCACGCCCACCACGCGACCGTCGTCGAGGTAGAACACGACGCCGCGCTCGCCGTCGATCCAGTCTTCGACGGTCTCGAGCGACGAGTCGAGCGTTCCGACGGCTTCGTAACGGATGCCGAAGACCGCCGAGTAGTAGTAGGGCGTATGCGTGTACGGTTCGGCGGCCCCCGCGAGGTTGCGGCCGGCGGCCGCACCCTGCTCGTTGGCGTTGTCGACGTGCTCGACGCGACGGCGCCCGAGGAGGCGGTCGGGGTAGCTGGCGACATCCCCCGCGGCGTACACGTCGTCGACGGAGGTCCTCAACTGCGCGTCGACGTGCACGCCGTCGTCGACACGGAGTCCGGCGTCCTCCGCCAGCTCGGTGGCCACGTCGATGCCGAGACCGCTCACGACGGCATCCGCGCGTACCTCGTCGCCGTTCTCGAGTTCGAGGCGGGCGCCGTCGGCATCCGCCTCTCCGCCCGAGACCTTGGAGCCGGCGACGATCTCGACGCCCGCGTCGCGGAAGAGCTTCTCGAAGCGCTCGGCGAGGGCGGCGGGGAAGACGGCGTCGCCGAGGACGGCACCGGTGTGGACGAGGACGGTGTCGACGCCGTTCTGCACGAGCGCGGCGGCGAGCTCGGAGCCGATGTACCCGCCGCCGACGACGGCGATGCGATCGACCTCTCCGGCGAGCGCGCGCAGGCGCCGATAATCCTCGGCGGTGCGGAAGGTCAGGGCGCGCTCGCCGTGGGAGCGGTCGTCGATGGGGAGGGCGACGGGCGTGCCCCCGGTGGCGATCAGGAGCTTGGCGTACGAGAACGTCTCGCCCGCGGCATCCACTTCGTGCGCGTCGGGGCGGATCGCCGTCGCGCGGGTGCGCAGCCGGATGTCGGCGCCGGTGTCGCCGGCCGTACCGAGCGGCACCTTCTCCCAGGTGAACTCGTCGTCGGTCCACAGCTTCTTGCTGAGGGCGGGGCGCGTGTAGGGCTCGTCGACGTCGTCGCTCAGGATGCCGATCGTCCCGTCGGCGTCGATCTCGCGGATGCCGCGGGCGGCGGTGTCGGCGACCATTCCGCCGCCGACGATGAGGTAGTCGAAGTGTGTCGTG
>NZ_CAUQWC010000273.1:0-3963 GCF_963521695.1 uncultured Microbacterium sp.
TCCTCGCGCAGTCGCTCCCGTTCGACACGAGCCTGGGCACGGGATTCCTCGCGCAGTCGAGCACGTTCTGCACGACGCTCATCACGTACGCGCTCACGTTCTGCCCGAGCTGCATCACGGACGGCTTGTGCCGCCGCCTCTCGCGCCTCTTCAAGGGCGCGTGCCTCCGCCTCACGTGCCAGCTCGACAACGGCCTCAGCGGCCATCTCCGCGATGTCGATCAGCACGTTCGGATCGCGCCGCAGCGCGCGATCGGCAGCCGCCCAGATGGGTTGCATGCGCTCGATCATCTCGGCGGAGAGGGTTGCGTCGAGGTCAGGCGTTGTCGTCGTCATCGTCACTCTTTCAGGCTATGTCGGCAGCGTTCAGTGAGGTCACGACCGTATGCACGATCGTGTACTTCCCGGTGCCCTGTCCATTGCTCACTGAGACATCGAGCAGGGCTTTCACGAGCTGGCGCCGACGCTGGATGTCGAGGGCGTCGAACCGAAGTTCTAGCTCATCTCGTAGAACCGTGAACCCCTCATAGGACGCTCTGTGCGTGCTGGAGTCGATCCATCCGGCGCGGAGGTCTGTGAGCATGCCCGAGGCCGCAGACGATCGCACAAGGGCGTCCAGGCGCCCCTGGAGAGCTTCGATGCGCTCCCGGTAGCCGTTGAGGCGTTGCTTGCCCTCCCAGGCCTCCAGGGTGCCCTCTTCGACCCAATCGAGCACCCGTTGCCGAGAGGCCCGCAGGTCGGCGAGCTGGGCGTACACCTCGCCCGTGGCGCCGCTGTCGTGGTCCTCGTCGAACAACTGCGCAGGTCCGAACGCGAATGCATCGATGACAGCTCGACGGATGAGCGGATCAAGATCGGCGATGGTTCCTGACGGGTGACGTGCTCCCCCACGATCGGGATTGCGACACAGCAGGATCGAGTACTTCTCCCCCGTCTTCCACGCCTTGCCCGTGGAGGTGCGCAGCGGGAACCCGCAGACTCCGCAGGTGGCGATGCCAGCCGCGAGGGACAGCGGCGTCCGACCTTTCGCGTTCGTCTTCCGCTCGGGGTTGTCGAGCTTGGCTTGCACCTTCCACCACAGCTCAGGCTCGACGATCCTGATCCATTGGCCGGTGAGGCCGTCAATGATCGAGCCGTCCCGGTCGGCCACCAGACCGGCGTAGCGGGGTCGGCGGAGGATGCCCACCACGTGGGCGTTGCTCCAGCCCTGGGAGCCTCCCCGCTTCATGGGGACCTTCGCGGCGTTCCACTTCGACACGATCGCGCGTACGGTGCCCTCCTCCTCCGCGAAGCTGTGGAATGCAGCCGCGATCAGCTCCGCCTCGTCGGGGATGACGTCGAACCCGGCGTAACCCATGCAGTCCTTCTGCGCAGGCAGCAGACCGGCGAGACGCTGGCCCTGATAGTGCTGACGCAGCCGCTCCGACTTCACCTGTGATTCGAATTCGGAAATAGCCGACAGGATGCGTGCGAGCAGACCACCCTCAGCCGACGCCGGTTCCACGACCTGACCTGAGCTGTACTGCCAGCGCACACCCGCCTGGATGCTCGCAACGCGCAGGATCGTCCCCTCAGCTTCGTTCCGCTCCAGGCGGTCAGCGTGACGCGCGAGAACGATGTCTATCCGACCATCGGCGATGTCGACGAGCAGGCGCTGGAACGCGGGCCGCAGCTTGCCGGAGTACCCGGAGATACCGTCGTCGTAGTAGGTGCCGTAGACCTCGTAGCCCTGATCCGCGGCGAGCGCGGTCAGGTCCGCTAGTTGGTTGTCGATCGAGTCGGAGTTGTCGTCATCGGCTCGACCCGATTGGGGAGCGCTGAGACGTGCGTACAGGGCGGCGCGGGGTTTCGGTTCCACACCTGCAAACTATCAGGGGCGCTCGTAGCCGTTGATCGCGATCGCTCCGACGATGCCGAGGAACGACG
Organism: uncultured Microbacterium sp.; assembly: GCF_963521695.1. Classification (GTDB taxonomy): domain Bacteria; phylum Actinomycetota; class Actinomycetes; order Actinomycetales; family Microbacteriaceae; genus Microbacterium. The sequence goes on from NZ_CAUQWC010000273.1 coordinate 1,926, forward strand.
CCGCCGAGAGGTAGTCGCCGGCGATCGCGAAGCCGTTCTGCGGACCGGTGAAGGACCGGCCGGCGGCGTAGTAGTCGGCAGCGGTCTTGCTGTTGCGACTGGCCCGGATGACGATGAACAACGTCACAGCGACGAAGGCGCCGAAGATCGAGATGTTCAGCACCGGGTTGTTCTCGACCGTCTGTGCGGCCGCGTCGAGCTGGGTGAGCACGTCGTTCACGACCGACCCCCCTCAGTCCGCTCGAGCTCCTCGCGCAACTGCTGCGCTCCGGGGTCGAGGCGACGGTTGGCGTACGCGACGTAGCCCATGGTGATGGCGAACGTGGTGACGAACTGGCCGAGCCCGAACAGCAGCCCGACGGTGATCGCGCCCGATACCGGCTGAGCCATGAAGTCCGGCGCGAACGACGACAACAGAACGTAGACGAAGTACCAGACGAGGAACGCCACCGCCAACGGGAAGACGAAGCTGCGCTGCCGCCGCTTCAATTCCTGGAACGGGGCGGACTCCTCGACCGCGATGTAGTCGACGCCGCCCGTGGGGGCGCCGTCGATGCGACGATCCGTCATGTGGCCTCCTTGCCTCATGAGTCCGGCGCTGCACTGCGCCGAAGGGGGGGTGACCGGGCTGTGGAAACGCTCCCGGTGGTAGGGTCGACGCTACGAAACGCGGCGACGAGGCAGTCACCCCCGGAAGTAGGTAGTGCGTGGGAGCACCATCCGCTCTTCGAGACGACACGAGCCTGATCTCGCACGCCGTGACCGAGCTCGCCCGGCGTACGCACTTCCCCGTCGCCTTCGGCGGCCTCGAGCACGACGGCGCCGTCCACGTCACGACCGTCGTGGGCGCGCGTACGCGGAGCATCGAGGGTCTCGTGGTGCACGAGTCCCGCGGCCTCGGCGGACGCGCGCTCATCGAGCGTCGTCCCCGGATGACGCTGGACTACCGCACCTCCCGCACGATCACACACGACTACGACCGCGCCATCCTCGGCGAGGGCATCGCGACACTGTTCGCCGTCCCCGTGCTCGTCGCAGGCGCGGCCCGCGGCGTGCTGTACTGCGGGTCGTGGGCGCAGACGCCGATCGGCGACGCGCAGGCGCGACCGGCGTTCGACGTCGCGGGCGAACTCGGCGCCGAGCTGCGCGTGCGCGCGGAGGTGGAGCGACGACTCTCGGCGGCTCCGACGGTCGAGAGCGGCCTCGGCGCCGGAGCGCGCGAGGAGATCCGAGAGAGCTACGCGCAGCTGCGCAGTATCGCCGCGACCGTCGGCGACGCGGACGTGCGCCGCCGCCTGGAAGACATCGAGGGGCGCCTCGCCGCGCTCACCGGCGACGCACCGGCCGCCGCCGTCGATTCGGACCTTCACCTCTCACGGCGTGAGATCGATGTATTGGCGTGCGCGGCCGTGGGGTCGACGAACGGCGAGATCGCGGCATCCCTCGGTCTTCGCGAGACCACCGTCAAGTCGTATCTGGCCTCGGCGATGTCGAAGCTCGATGCCTCCACCCGGCACGCCGCCGTGATCCGCGCGCGGCGCGCGGGGCTGCTTCCCTGACGCCTGAGCGGTCGGTGGGAAACCCCTGGCAATGGCCGCGAGGAGTTGAGAGCCGCTGCCATTCTCGGCATCGTGGCTGGCTCCTGTCGTCGATCAGAAAAGGAGAGTCACCCATGCTGACGCTCACCGAAGAGGCCACGACCGCCGTCAAGACCATCACCGCGCAGTTCCCGGATGCCGCCCAGGGCGGCGTACGCATCGCCGGGGCCGGGTCGCCCGAGTCGCAGTTCGCGCTCTCGGTCGTCGACTCCCCCGAACCGGCCGACACCGTCGTGGAGAACGCCGGCGCGCGGGTCTTCCTCGACACCGACGCCGCGGCTGTCCTCGACGACCGCGTGCTCGACGCGCAGATCGACCCCCAGGGTTCGGTGCAGTTCGCGGTGACCACCGCCGCCTGACGTCCTGCCCCTCGATCGATGCCCCGGCCGCGTGCGTGCCGGGGCATCGTCGCGTGCCGGGGCATAGGGCGACAGCGGGTC
>NZ_CAUQWC010000274.1:0-3951 GCF_963521695.1 uncultured Microbacterium sp.
GCCCACCGCGACGTGGGGCGCGTTCTACGCGGCCCAGCGCATCGAGCCGTTCGTGCCGGTCGCGGTGGCCGCGGGAAACCTGTCGGCATCCGGAGCCGAGGTCGTCGGCCGCGCCTGCGAGGTCGTCGCGGCCGGTGCGTTCGACGACGACGAACCGCCCGCGCGACTGCACGGCGACCTCTGGGCGGGAAACGTGCTGTGGTCACCCGAGGGAGTGGTGCTGATCGATCCCGCGGCCCACGGCGGCCACCGCGAGACCGATCTGGCGATGCTGTCGCTGTTCGGCTGCCCGTTCCTGGAGCACATCGTCGTCGCCTACGACCGCGCCCGACCGCTCCGCACCGGGTGGCGCGAGCGAACGCCGCTGCATCAGTTGCACCCGCTCGCCGTTCACGCCGCGGGACACGGCCCCTCGTACGGCCGGGCGCTCGTCGACGCCGCGGAGCGGACGCTCGCTCTCGTGTGAGGCGCCGGGCTTCGGCATCCGGGATCACCTGGTTCTCAGGTGCGAGACGCGTCGGGTGTGCGGTCCACCGGGTCGCGGCATCCGGAAGCTCGCAGTTCTGCACGTTCCTCGCACCGGGTCGCGGGATTTCTGCGAGCCTCGAGCACATCTGCGAGGAACGCGTGAGCGCGGGAGCGTCAGCCGCCCCCGCAATCTGGCCGCCGATGACGGTCGGCCCCCGCGTCAGCTCCGAGCTGCCCCCCGCCGCTTCGCTCGCCGCGCGAGCACGAGGTCGATCCCCACGCCGACCCCCACCGCCACCACGATCGAGACGATCACCGCCACCACGGGCCCGCCGGGCACCACGGCCGCGACGATCGCCCCGATGACGGCCTGGTACGCCGCCCATGCCAGCGCGGCCAGCGCCGCCACCGGAAGGTAACGCACCGGATTCACCCGCGCCGCCCCGGCCGCGAGGTTGACGGCGAGTCGGGCGAACGGCACGAAGCGCGCCGTGAAGAGCACGACCGCGGCGTTGCGTTCGAGACGTGCCCGTGCCCATTCCAGCGCCCCGCGCACGCGGGGTCCGCGCATCCACGCCCAGCGCTCCACCCCGACCGTGCGTCCGACCAGGTAGCAGCAGGTGTCACCCGCGAAGGCCGCGGCCGCCGCCACGAGGATCACGGATGCCAGGGGGAACGTCTCGTGCGACACGGCCAGCGCCCCGAACGCGGTCACCGCCGCCTCGCCCGGGACGACGACGAGGAACGCGTCGGCGAAGACGAGCGCCGCCAGTGCGACGAGCGCCCAGGGGTTCGCGGCGATCGCCTGCAGCCACGCGTCGACACCGTCCATCCGGTCACTCTCCGCCGCCGATCGAGACGCCCGGCCGACCGGGCGGTGACGCCCCGCGGAGCATCGGGTGAACATCGCGAACGTCGCGCACGGAGCCGGCATCCGGCCCCCACCCTGGTGTCGTGAGAGTCGCGCTGCTGGCCGAATCCTTCCTCCCGCACATGAACGGGGTCACCGGTTCCGTTCTCCATGTGCTGCGTCACCTCGCCGAGGCGGGGCACGAGACCCTCGTCATCGCCCCTCGGGCGGGTGATGTGACCGCCGATCTGCACGGCGCCCGCACGGAGCTGCTGCGCTCCGTCCCGCTGCCGTCCTACCCCGAGGTGCGCGTGGTCTTCGCCCGAGCGGCGCGCCTGGGGGCGCTGCTGCGCGATTTCGACCCCGACGTGGTGCACCTGGCATCCCCGTTCGTGCTCGGATGGCAGGGACTCGCCGCCGCCGACGCGTTGAAGATCCCCTCGGTCGCGATCTACCAGACCGACGTCGTCGCCTACGCCCAGAAGTACGGGGTGCCCCACGCCACCGCTCTCGTCGCCGGTCACGTCGCGCGTCTCCACCGTCGCGCGACCCTCACCCTCGCGCCCTCGTCAGCCTCCACCCGGCAGCTCTCCGACCTCGGTGTCGACCGCATCCGCCGCTGGGGCAGGGGAGTGGATGCCGTGCGCTTCGCCCCCGAGCACCGCGATGCGGCATGGAGGGCCCAGGTCGCCCCGCGCGGCGAGCGCATCATCGGATACGTCGGACGCCTCGCGCCCGAGAAGCAGGTCGACGATCTGCGGGCCCTCGCCGATCTCCCCGGCACCCGATTGGTCGTCGTGGGCGACGGGCCCTCGCGCCCCGCGCTCGAGAGGGCGATCCCGGATGCCGTGTTCACCGGCCACCTGTCGGGCGACGCCCTCGCGCGAGCCATGGCGGGCTTCGACGTCTTCGTGCACCCGGGCGAGAGCGAGACGTTCGGGCAGACCATCCAGGAAGCCCTGGCCAGCGGCGTCCCGGTCGTTGCGACGGGTGTCGGCGGTCCGCTGGACCTCGTGCGTTCGAGTGTCGACGGGTGGCTCTACAAGCCGGGCGACCTCGACGATCTGCGCGGCCGTGTCGCCGACCTCGTGGGCGATGAGTCCAAGCGTCGCGCGTTCGCCCGCGCCGCCCGCGAGGCCGTGCAGGGGCGCACGTGGGAAGCCCTGACCCGCGACCTCGTCGGGCACTATCAGGATGCCGTGGCCCTCCGCCGCATCGACGACAGCCTGCTGCTGCGCGGGGGTCCGCGGCCGGCCGCGCCCGCGGCATCCCGCACCCGGGGGCGCTGGACGCGCTACGTCGCCCTCGGCGACTCGCTCACCGAGGGATTGTGCGACACCTCGCGTATGCCGGCTGGGCAGTTCCGCGGGTGGGCGGACCGCCTCGCCGAGCTTCTCGCGCACACGAGCGAGGCGGGTCCGTTCCGCTACGCGAACCTCGCCGTGCGCAGTCGACGGGTGCGCCATCTCATCGATGAGCAGGTTCCCGACGCCCTCGCGCTGCAGCCCGATCTGGTGTCGATCCTCATCGGGGCGAACGACCTGCTCGCTCCGGCGCTGGTGATGCCGGCCCTCGTCGCCGAGGTCGACTCCGCGGTCCGGGCGGTCCGTCGCACCGGGGCCGATGTGCTGCTGGTCACGACGTTCCTGCCGCGCCGGCCCGCCGCGCGCCTGTTCGCACGACGATTCGCGGCCTACAACGTCGAGCTGCGCCGCATCGCGCAGGAGCAGGGGGCGATCCTGCTCGATCTCGAGGCCGTCGCCGAACTCGGCGAGCTGCCCCTGTGGGCGGACGACCTCGTGCACCTGCGCTCGTCAGGGCATCGCCTCGTCGCCTATCGCGCCGCGGAGGCGCTGGGTGTGCCCGACGCCCGCGCGCTGCTGGATCTCGACGAGGCGCTGCACGCCGAGGCCGACGACACGCCGGGCGGTACCTGGCTGACCCGCGACGCGTTGCCGTGGGTGTGGCGCCGCGTGCGCGGTCGCACCGCGGGCGACGGCATCCGGGCGAAGCACGCCGGTTACGTGGAGCTGCCCACGCGCGGCGATCGGGAGCGCGCCGACGCGGTGTGAGGGCCCGGGTTTCGGCGTTGCGGTGGGTTCCGGTGGCTTCGACGGCTCAGCCACCGGTGGCGTCGGAGATCGTTGAGTTTGTCGCAGGGGCCGGGTAGCGGTGCGGTGGATCCCGGCCACCCCGACCGGGCCCAGCCGCCGGCGGAGGGTGAGCGGAGCTCAGTACCAGCCGTTCCGTTCGGAGTGATCCCACGCGCCGCAGGGACTCCCGTACCGCGCGTCGATGTACGACAAGCCCCACGAGATCTGCGTGGCTCCGTTCGTACGCCAGTCGAGTCCCGCGGATGCCATCTTCTCGCCCGGCAGTGCCTGGGGGATGCCATAGGCGCCGCTCCAGGGGTTCTCGGCCTGTACACGCCACCCCGACTCGCGGTTCCACAGCAGGTTCAGGCACGAGAACTGATCGTCGCCCCAACCGTAGGCGCCGATCTGTCCGCGGGCGTTCGCCCGGGCCTCATCGGGGGTCATGATCGATGTCGACGGCGGAGGTGTCGACCCGCCTGAGCCGCCGCCGGAGCCGGACCCTGCGCCGCCGCCCGGACTCGAGCCGCCGCCGCTTCC
>NZ_CAUQWC010000275.1:0-3932 GCF_963521695.1 uncultured Microbacterium sp.
CAGCTGCGCGGGAATGGCGGCGAGCCGCGGCGTCCCTCGGACGCGGGCGTGTGGTTCGTGTGCCGATGCAGAAGGGTATGGGCCGTCGTCAGAAGGGTGCGGGGCCCTGTTCGGGGTCGGGTGGAGGTGGGTCGTGGGGGAGGAAGCGGACGGCGGGGGAGTAGGGGAGGGGTTCGTCGGTGTAGGTGCGGCCGGTGGGGCTGGTCCATTCGAGGACTCCCCCGGGGAGTTGTTTCACGGTCCAGCGGGTGAACTGCTTCTGCGTGTGGTGGCGTTGGCAGAGGTGGGCGAGGTTGGTGATGGTGGTTTCGCCGCCGAGGGCGTGGTCGTGGGTGTGGTCGACCTCGGCGCGGGTGGCGGGGACGGTGCAGCCGGGGAAGCGGCAGTGTCGGTCGCGGGCGCGGAGGTGGCGGTCGATGGCGGTGGTGCGGTGGTAGGTGTCGGTGTGCAGCACGGCCCCGGTGATGGGGTGGGTGATGACGCGGTCCCAGGGGAGGGTCGTGGTGTCGGCGAGGGTGCGGGCGGTGTCGGCGTCGAGGGGGCCGTGGCCGACGAGTTCGGCGGGGTCGAGGTTCTCGCCTTCGGGGGTGAGCAGGGTCAGGGCCGGGACGATGACCTGGATGCGGGCGCGGATGGTGCCGAGGGTGCCGGGGCCGTCGTCGGTGCGGGTGGGGTCGGCTTCGGGGGCGGCGGCGAGCAGCAGGTCGGTGAGGATGTCGGCGCGGAGCTGTGCGGTGGTGCGCTCATCGGTCGCTACGACGGTGGCGGTGCTCTCTTCGCGGGTCGTTGTGTCGGTTGATGCGGCCGGTCCTCCGGCGCTGAGGCGTGCGGCCTCGCGTGTGTCGGGAAGCGCGAACATTCCCCCGGTGCGGGCGTCGACGATCACACGGCTTTGTTGGGTGAGGCGGTCGTAGATGCCGACGGCGAGGACGGTGGGGAGGGTGGCGATCAGGTCGGACATGTCGTCTTGCCCGGTGACGATGCGCACGCAGCGGGTGTCGCGGCCGCGGTGGTGGCGTTCGGTGATGGTGGTGGGGTGGAGGCGTTCGGCGAGCATCGCCAGGCGGGAGCGCAACCGGCCGGGACTGAGGCCGTCGGCGGTGGCCACGGCGAGCAGGTCGAACTCGGCGCGGGCGTCGACGGAGAGGGGGGAGCCGACGTCGATGATGACCTGCACGTGGGTGCGGGTGATCGCGCCCGCCTCCCATGCGGCGAGGGAGTGCGGGTAGTCGTCGACGAGGGTCATCGCCCGCCCGATCTGAGTTTGCATGGTGCGATCGGACAGGTTCTCGGCGGCGGCGAGTTCGGACGCGACCTCCCGTAACGCCAGTTCGGCGGCGCGGGCGGTGGCGCGTTGGTCGGCCATCACGTCGAGGGCGAGGTGCCCGGCTTCTGCCAGGGCGCGGGTGCGGGCGACCTCGGCGGCGGCGAGGGCAGCGCCGGTGCGCAGGACGTCGTCGAGGACGACGGTAAGGGGTCGCGCCGGGCGGGATGGGGTTGGCGGGGGAGGGTCTGGCGGGGGTGTCGGGACGCTACCGGTGTGCATGTGTGCATGCTAGCGACGACCTCCGACATCGGACCGGGCCCGCGGGGGCGTTCGGGGACAGATGGGCGATCTGCGGCGGTGGGGAGGAGGGGCGAGGCAGCCCGCAACCGCTCGCGTCGCGCGGATCTCACCGGATCGGGGGTGGGCGGTTCGGATCGCGGGTTCCTGCAGCGTCGCCGGACTCGACCACTTTGCGTGACGTGGAACCCGAGGGCTCAGGCGAGCTCAGCAACCCCGGCGCCGGTGGGAGCAGTCGTTCCGACCGTCAGGGCGACCCAGCGGCATCGTCTCGATGTGCTCTCCGGCGTCGTCGTACGAGACGAAATCGACGGATGAGACGATCTCGCGATGGTGCGGCGTCGCCTCTGGACCGGATGCCCGCAGGGCCCGATCCCACGCTGGCTCCTCGAGTGCATTCGCGTAGGCGAGCGACAGATGGAACACCCAGTCATCGAGCGGAAGCTTGCCGGCTCGGAACAAGTCCGTGGTGACTCACCCAGCCCACCCCGACCACAGCACCGTGCAACGGGACGGCTCGCGCGTCAGCGCTCGCCCAGCGCCGCCCGCACCAGCGCGACCGCGTCATCCGGGTCGATCCCCAGACGTCGGACGGTGTCGGCGTACGTCCGAGCCGCCTGCGCCGCGCGCGACGAGGCCACGTCACCCCCGCGAACGATCGTTCCGGCGCGGCCGCGGGTCTCGACGTACCCGGCCTCCTCGAGCTCCCGGTACGCGCGGGCGACGGTGTTCGCAGCGAGGTTCAGATCGCCGGCCAGCGCCCGCACGGGCGGCAGTCGCGTGCCCGCGACGAGCGACCCGTCGTCGATGGCGGCGATGACCTGCGCCCGCACCTGCTCGTACGGCGGCGCGGGAGACGTGGCATTCAGGGAGAAGTCCATGAGTCAGTCGTTCAGCCCGAACAGGTCGAGCGGATGCGTCAGGCGCCACCACGGACTCGGCGGCTCGATCTCGCCGGCGAGCCGCACGTCCACCGTGTCGGCGTCGACCGGACCGGTCGCGGTGAAGGTGCCGACCGTCGCGCCGGGGTCGGTGGCCTCCCCCAGGTCGAAGGTGGCCGAGGTTTGCGCTGCGCCGCCGTTCCACAGCACCACGGTCGCGTCGGAGGCGGTGACGAGGTCGATGTCGTCGCTCCATCGCGTCTCGACCTTTCCGACGACGGTGCCCGCGGTGACCGAGGGGCTCGGCTGCAGCTCCTGTTCGATGCGCGCGAACAGGTCGCGGGTCGCCTGGTTGCGGGTGTCGGGTCCGGGCTGGCCGAGCACCGCGGCGTAGGCGCGGATGGTGGCGTCGCCGACGGTGATGTCTTTGGCGGTGAGCAGGTTCCACGCGTCGAGCGTGCCGGTCTTCACGCCCACCACACCCGGATCGGCGAGCAGGGCGTTGCCGTTCGAGAACGTGCCGGCGCCGGGGAGCGTCAGCTCGGGCGTCCGCACGATCTCGGCGATCACGGGGTTGGCGAGAGCCCGTTCGGCCAGCGCGATCAGGGCGGCCGGGGTGGCGGTGTTGCCCTCCTCGATACCGGTGGGGTTCACGATCGTGATGCCCTCGATCCCCCGCTCGGCGAGGTACTGATTCGCGGCGGCCGAGAACTCGGCATCCGTGCCGAAGAGATCGGATGCCAGACGCTGGGCGTAGTTGTTCGCGGAAGCGATCAGCATGCCCTGGAGCATCTGCAGCTCGGACAGGCTGCCGTCGATGGGGACGTCGAGGGAGGACTCCCCGCGGGCGCGGTACTGCCAGTAGTCGGCACTGTCGGCCTGCGTGAACGCGTACGACGGTCCCTGCTCGCCGGGCGCGAGGGGCAGGCGGTCGAGCACCACGAGGGCCGTGACGACCTTGGTGATGCTCGCGATCGACTCGGGCGCCGTGGCCCCCGTCGACAGCGTCTCGGCAACGCCGTCGATCGCGATGGCGGCCTCGCCCTCGGCCGGCCACGCGGGATCCGCGACGGGGGCGGCGGCGGGTTGCACACCGACGGCGCGGGTCGTGGGCGCGACGGCGTTCAGCGGCCACAGCAGGGTCGCCGCGGCGTACAGCCCGAGGATGAGCAGGATCAGCACCGGCGGGATGACGGTCGCCGGGCGAAGACGACGGCGGCGACGGCCCGCCAGCAGGTCGACGGGCCGAGAATCGGCACCCGATACGACGAACGCGGGTGCGGGCCGCGTATCGGCGGCGTCGTCGGGGTCGAGCCAGTTCAGGGCGCCGATCAAGACGGGGGCTCCGGATGCCGCGGTCGCCTGCGCTCCGGAGGCGGGTGCCGGCGCCGGGTCCACGGGAGCACCGGATGCCACGGGTGCCGTGCCGGCCGAGTCGACGGGAGCGCCGGGTGCCACGGGTGCCGTGCCGGCCGAGTCGACGGGAG
>NZ_CAUQWC010000276.1:0-3912 GCF_963521695.1 uncultured Microbacterium sp.
CTCGTGACCCGCGTCGTCACCCTCGGCGAGACGATGGCGCTCGCCCGCACGACCGAGATCGGGTCGCTGCGTCACGCCGCGGGCCTCGCCCTCGGCATCGGCGGGGCCGAGAGCAACGTGGCCGTCGGATTGCGGCGCCTCGGGATCGACACCTCCTGGCTCGGTCGCGTGGGCGACGACCCCCTCGGCGAGCGCATCGCGCGAGAGCTGCGCGGAGAAGGCCTCGACGTGCACGCGCTCGTCGACGCCGGTGCGCCCACGGGCCTCATGTTGAAGGAGCGTCCCTCCGCGGCATCCACCGCGGTCCACTACTACCGGCGCGGCTCGGCCGGCTCGCGCCTCGCGCCCTCCGACGTCCCCGCGGGATGGATCGAGGATGCCGACCTGCTCCACGTCACGGGCATCACGCCGCTGCTGTCGCCCAGCGCACGCGACACGGTGCTCGCCGCCGTCGATCGTGCCCGCGACGCCGGCGTGCCGGTGAGCTTCGACGTGAACTACCGCTCCGCGCTGGCCGCCCCTGACGTCGCGGGCCCCCTCCTCCGCGAGATCGCCGAGCGCGCGACGCTCGTGTTCGGCGGCGTGGAGGAGTTCGCCCTGTTGACCCCGGATGCCGCGGAATCGCTGCTCGTCGCCGGCGTCGAGCAGGTCGTGGTCAAACGCGGTCCCGCAGGGGCGGCGGTCTTCACCTCCGCGGGCGTCACCGAGGCGCTCGGCTTCGTCATCGACCCCCTCGACACCGTCGGCGCTGGAGACGCGTTCGTCGCCGGCTACCTCAGCGCGTTCCTCGAGGGCCTCGACACGGCTGACACCCTCGTGCGCGCCAACGCCTGCGGCGCGATGGCGTGCCTCGTGCCCGGCGACTGGGAGGCGGCCCCGACCCGCCGCGACCTGGTGCGGTTCCTCGCCGGGGGCGACGACCCGGTTCAGCGCTGACTCCCGACGGGCCGGTCTGCCCGTAGCGCGCGCCAGCCGTCGGCCGCGGTCCGGTCAGCGAGGTCACACGTTCCGCCCGAGATCGCGCGATGTTGCGCGGCTCGATCCGGTGATCTCGCGCGGATCGTGTGATCTCGGCGATGAGCCGCGGGGGCGCGGCCCGGGCTACGGCCGCAACGGGAGCAGCGCGCTGAGGTCGGCGCGCACGCCGGAGGCGACGATGCGGCCCGCGGTCGTGGCATCCGCCCAGTGCTCCTGGCCCGTCGCGACGGCGATCCAGGTGGCGGCGTCGGTCTCGATGACGTTGGGCGGGGTGCCTCGCGTGTGGCGGGGGCCCTCGATCACCTGCACGGCGCCGAAGGGCGGCACACGCATCTCGACCGAGTTGCCGGGCGCCTTCTCGGCCAGCAGCTGCAGCAGGTAACGCACCGCTGTGGCGGTCGCCGGGCGCGGGGCGTCACCGGCGGCGACGGCGGCGAGGGCTGCACGGCCGTCTCCGGTCTCGATACGGCGGGGAGGCATGGCATCCACGCTACCCGCGGGCTCCCGCGCCACGGCCCGCCGGACACAACGCAGGACTTCGTCTATTTCTGCCCCGCCGAACCCCAGCAACAGTCCACCGCCCGGAGGAATCTCCTGCGTTGTGTCCGCGGGCGGCGCGGGCCGGCCGACCCGACAGCGTCAATCGGAGGCCCCGAGCGACACAACGCAGAACCCGCCCCGCGGGACACAACGCAGGAGATCGGCCACGCGCCGTGTGCCCAGGAGCGGCGCCGGCCCGGCTGCCCCCCGAAAACTCCTGCGTTGTGTCCGCGACCGAGGGCCGGACCCCCGCTCGATAGGCTGGCCGCGTGAGAATCCTGGTCCTCGGTTCGGGCGCGCGCGAGCACGCCATCATCCTCGCCCTGCGCTCTGAAGAGGAGTCGCACGCGATCTTCGCCGCACCCGGCAACGCCGGTATCGCCCGCGAGGCGCACCTCGTCGACCTCGATCCGCTCGACCCCACGGCCGTGCTCGAGTTCACCAAGACCGAGGCCGTCGATCTCGTCATCGTGGGCCCCGAGGCGCCCCTCGTCGCGGGCGTCGCCGATCCGCTGCGAGCCCACGGCATCCCCGTCTTCGGTCCCGGCAAAGCTGCGGCCCAGCTCGAGGGCTCGAAGACGTACGCGAAGCGGATCATGGATGCCGCGGGCGTCCCCACCGGAAGATCCGCCCGCGCGGGCGACCTGGCATCGGTCGAAGCGGCCCTCGACGAGTACGGCGCCCCGTACGTGGTCAAGGCCGACGGCCTGGCCGCGGGCAAGGGCGTCATCGTCACCTCCGATCGCGACGCCGCTCTCGCCCATGCCGAGACCTACCTGCCCACCGGCGCCGTGCTGATCGAGGAGTTCCTCTCGGGCCCCGAGGTGTCGCTGTTCTTCCTCAGCGACGGAGACCACGTCGCACCTCTCAGTCCCGCGCAGGACTTCAAGCGCCTGCGCGACGGCGACGAGGGCCCCAACACCGGTGGCATGGGCGCCTACTCTCCGCTGCCGTGGCTGACCGACCGCTTCGGCGGCGAGGACGAGTTCGTCGACCACGTCACCCGCGCGATCGCGGAGCCGGTGATTCGGCAGATGGATGCCGAGGGCACCCCCTTCATCGGACTCCTCTACGCCGGACTCATCCTCACCGAGCAGGGCGTCAAGGTCATCGAGTTCAACGCCCGGTTCGGCGACCCCGAGACGCAGGTCGTGCTCCCCCGCCTGGTCGACCCGCTGGCGCGGCTGCTGCTGGCCGCTGCCTCGGGCACGCTCGAGGATCAGCCCCGCCCCGCGTTCGCCGAGGCGACCGCGGTGACGGTCGTGCTCGCGAGCGAGGGCTACCCCGAGGCGCCGCTCACCGGCCGAGTGCTGACGGGCGTCGACGAGGCCGAAGAGGTCGACGGCGTCCACGTCGCCCACGCCGCCACGGCGCTCCGCGACGGCGAGCTCGTCGCCACCGGCGGACGCGTACTCAGCGTCGTCGCCACCGGCACGACGTTCGCCGAGGCGCGCACCGCGGCCTACGCCGGCCTCGAGCGGATCGGCCTCGAGGGCGGGCAGTACCGCACCGACATCGCCGCGAAGGTCGCGCAGGGCTGAGGCACGGGCACGCGCTGAGGCCCGGGCACGGGCACGGGCACGGGCACGGGCACGGGCACGGGAGGACAATCCGTAAACGGAGGATCGGCCGCGCCGCATCCATCCTCCCGTCGCCGAATCTCCTCCCGTCATCGACTCCGGCCGCCCGTACCCGGCGGCGACATGCCCGTCGACACCCGCCACGACACGCTCGCGCCGACCCGCTGCCCTCGCCTCTGGCCCGGGCCTCCCCTCGCCGCTAACGTGTGGCCATGGTCGACAGGGATGCCATGGCTCGCGGCCGCGAGATCTTCGATCCGATCGCGGAGCGACAGTGTGCGCTGCCCGGCGTCGACATCGGGCGCATGTTCGGCACCGAGGGCCTTCGCATCCGCGAGAAGGTGTTCGCGTTCGTCGTGCACAACGGCTCGCTCGTGGTGAAACTGCCCGAGGAGCGCATCGGCGAGATCGTCGACGAAGGAACCGCCGGGCCCATGATCATGCGTGGGCGACCACTGCGCGAGTGGGCGGAGGTGCCCCTCGACGCGGGCACCGGCCGATGGCAGAGCCTCATCGACGAGGCCCGCGCGTTCGTCGACGAGATCACGCCGTAGCCGCGCCGCGGCTCACCGCCGCTTCGCCCGACACCGCCTTGCGAGGCCGCGGCGAGCCGCGCGGCCGTCGAACCGTGCGCGGCGGAGGAGATACGGCCAGCGGAGGACCACCGGCACGGCATCCATCCTCCGCTCGCCGCATCTCCTCCGTTCATCACCGCCGCGGCCCGACCGCCGCGACCGCCTGGCCACCGAGCGCCTGGCCACCGAGCGCCTGGCCACCTAGCGCGAGCGACGAACGCCGCCGCCCCACGCGGGGA
>NZ_CAUQWC010000277.1:0-3880 GCF_963521695.1 uncultured Microbacterium sp.
GGCGTCGTCGACCCCGACCTCGAGACGGACCGCCTGTGCGAGCTCGTCGGGCTGGAGGCACCGGATGCCGCCGTCTCCCGGCTCGCGCTCGGCGACCGCCAGCGCTGGGCGGTGGCGCGGGTCCTGGCATCCCGCCCGCGCGCCCTCGTGCTCGACGATGCGCTCGCGGCGCTTCACACCACCGCCCGCGCGGAGACGCGGGACCGCCTTGTGCGCGAACTGCGCGAGCGCGGAGTGACGACCCTCTGGGCCACGCGCGACACCGCCGAAGGCGCAGCCGTCGCCGACGAACTCGTCGTGATGGACGAGGGACGGATCATCGCCCGAGGCTCCCCCACCGACGTCTACGGACGTGTCGGAGACGCCGCCGTGGCGGAGGTCCTCGGGCCGGTCAGCACGGTGCCGGGGATCGTCGAGGGCGCCGTCGTGGAGGTCTGGGGCCAGCGCCTGTCCCTCGCCGGGACGGCCCACGACGGTCACTGCGAGGTGGTGGTACGACCCGAGAACGTGGTGCTGGTCGATGCGGACGCGCCGGGGGTGGACGCCATTGTCGAGGAGACGACGTTCCTCGGCAGCATCCGCCGTTCGACCGTCCTCACCGCCGACGGCAGCCGTGTCGTGGTCGAACACCCTGCGGAACGACGCCTGGACGACGACGCCCGCGTGCGCATCGCTCTCGCCGCCGTGCCGGCGAGCGTCCTTTCCCAGGACTGACGGAGGCTGCTCACTCGGGCGGAGCGCCATCGCCGCGCACGACACCCTGCCGCATGCGCCCGCGGGTCAGACAGTCCCGCCGGCGCGGGCGGGGTCGTGATCAGAACGGGTAGTCGACGCAGGAGCGCTCTGCGACGACGGAGCGAACGAACTCCGCCACCTCTTGGTGCGCCGGGTGCACCTGGTACCGCTCGAGGGCGGCGGCGTCGGCGAACTCGCTCACGAGCGCGACGTCCCAGTTGGACTGGGGATTGACGACGTTGCGTCCCACCTCGATGTGGTCGATCTCGGTCACGACGTCGCGGAGGGCGAGGAGCCTGTCGGCGATCTGCTCGGCGTGCAGCGCACGGGTGTCGGCGTCGTCGGCCGCGAGCTTCCAGAGGACGATGTGACGGATGCTCACGAGGAGGCTCCTTCGGAATCCGCCGCGATGAGCGCGGCTCGCAGACGGTCGGCGGACACACGCCAGTGGGCGTGCAGTTCGCCGTCGATGAGCACGACCGGGATCTTCTCCCACCACACGGCGTGCAGTGTCGCGTCATCGGCGATCGAGACCTGCTCGATCTCGACGCGCTCGGCGAGAGCCGCGGGAAGGTCGGCGACTACCGTCTCGATGATCTGCTCGGCCACGTCGCACAGATGGCAGTCGGGTTTGCCGATCAGCGTGAGGGTCGTCACGCCTCCATCCTAGGAGGCTCGGACGCGCTCAGGACTCGACGGCGTATCCCGCCGCGACCCATTCACCCGTGCCGCCCTCGACGTTCGTCACGTCGTGACCACGCGCGGCGAGCGCTTCAGTCACTCTCGCGGATCGGCCGCCGACCTGGCAGATCACGTCGAACGGCTCGGCCGGCAGCTCGTCGAGGTGCTCACCGAGGCTCGACATCGGCAGGTTCACCGCGCCGGGCACGTGGCCCGCAGCGAACTCGTGCTCTTCGCGCACGTCGATCAGGGGGCGCTCGCGCCCCGCGTGCAGGTCGTGGACCGTGATGGACTGCATGCTTCTCCTCCTGAAGGGGCGTCGCGACGACCCGGATGCCGGAGCGTCACGAACCCGCGACGGATACACGAAGCGCCCGTCGCATCGGACAGGCGCTCGGTGTGGTGGCCGCTTTACTTCTTGTTGCGGCGCTGGTGACGAGTCTTGCGAAGCAGCTTGCGGTGCTTCTTCTTCGCCATGCGCTTACGGCGCTTCTTGATGACAGAACCCACGGAAAACCTCACTAAGTCGGGGTCTGGGTGCCGATTTCGGCCCCCGGGAACAGCAGGCGATGGAAAAAAGCCTCGGATCAGTCTAGCCGACGTCGGACACCGGTCGCTGCACGAGCGCGGCGACCGCCGATTCGGGCACACGATAGCTGCGTCCGAAGCGTACCGCGGGAAGTTCGCCGGCGTGCACGAGTCGGTAGACCGTCATCTTCGAGACGCGCATGAGCTCGGCGACCTCGGCGACCGTCAGGAACCGCACGTCCGGCAGCTCGGCCATCGTTCACCCCTCGTTCCGGGTGGACTCACCCTGATGCTGACCACACTCTAGAGTCTGGGCGTAACGGCTGTAAACCGGTGCGCCGCCTGTGACGGATGTGCATTCCGAATGCCGCACACGGTGGCATCCACGGTCACCTCCGCCGGGAGATCACCGCCCGGGAAGTTTGCGCAGCGCCGTCGAGAACGAGTGCTTCACGGACGCGGCTGCCCGGCCGACCACCTCGGCCGCGTGCACGGCGGACTCCGGCAGAGCCGGCTCGTTGTCTTCGTCGATGGAGAAGAAGGGGACCAGCCAGTCGTCGACCTCGTCGAGGGGCGCGACGGCGAGGCTGTAGTAGCGGTGCTGCCCCATCTCGCGAACCGACACCAACTCGGCCTCCCGCAGCACCTTGAGGTGCTTGGAGACGGTGGGTTGGCTTACGCCCAGGGCCGCGACGATCTGCGACACGCTGGTTCCGCGCTCGCCACCGGTCGCCCGGTCCAGGAGCAGCTGAAGGATGTCGCGACGCGTTCCGTCAGCGATCACATCGAAGATGTCCGCCATGGCATCAGATTAGCCAAGCCCCGGCCCGAGTACCATGATTCGGGTTCGGGCACCGAAGGGAGCGGCGCATGGCGGCGACGCCGAACGAGGTGCGATTGCCGGTGCGACTACGTCGCATCGCGTTCACGGCATGGGATCGTCTGCGCAACCTGACGACCGCTTCTCCCGCGCGTTTCGCGGTCCTGGTCTTCGTGACGCTGATCCTGCTGTTCACCGCCTTGTTCTCGCTTCCCGCCGCTGCGGCCGACGGCCAGGTCACACCGTTGGCCGACGCCCTCTTCACCGCGGTGTCGACGATCTGCGTGACCGGACTCTCGACGGTCGACATGTACTCGCACTGGTCACCGCTCGGCCACGCGATCACCTACGTCGGAGTCAACGTCGGCGCCCTCGGGGTGCTCACCCTGGCATCCATCCTCGGTCTGGTGATCTCCAAGCGGTTGGGGCTGCGGGCGAAGCTCATCGCCGCGGGCGACAGCAACCCGCTCCGCGCCCACGGCGGGCCGGTCAACGAGGGCCAGACCGTGCGCCTGGGCGAGGTCGGTCAGCTGCTGCGCACGGTGGCTCTGTCGACCCTCGTGATCGAAGCGGGGTTGACCGTGCTCATCTACCCGGCACTCGTGGTCGGCGGGATCGACCCCCTGGTCGCCCTCTGGGAGGCGCCCTACTACGCGGCGATGGCGTTCACGAACACCGGATTCGTCCCGAACGCCGACGGGCTCACCCCCTTCGCGCAGGACTACTTCCTCCTGACGGTGCTGATGCTGGGTGTGTTCCTCGGTTCGATCGGCTTCCCCGTCATCTTCACCCTGTGGCGACACCACTGGCGCTTCCGGCTGTGGTCGCTGCACACGAAGCTCACGCTCATCACCACGGTCATCCTCTTCGTGCTCGGCGCGGGGTTCATCCTGCTTCTGGAATACGACAACCCCCTCACATTCGGGAGCATGGATGCATGGGACACCACGTTCCAGGCGTTCTTCCTCTCGGCGATGACGAGGTCGGGCGGTTTCAGCGTCATCGACATCGGCGACCTGAACGGCGCGACCCTCATCGTCGGCTCCATGCTCATGTTCGTGGGCGGGGGCTCGGCCTCCACCGCCGGCGGCATCAAGGTCACGACCCTCGCCGTGT
>NZ_CAUQWC010000278.1:0-3875 GCF_963521695.1 uncultured Microbacterium sp.
GACGAGCACCTGCGTCTCGTCGAACACGTGCACGCCGTACGAGGCGTACGGCCCCCCGTGGATCTGCAGGATGACCGGGAAGGGCCCCTCCCCCTCGGGCACGGCGACCCAGCCGTGCACCGGGTAGCCGTCACGACCGGCGATCTCGTGCTCGACGGGCACGACGACGCCCCGCGCACGCGTGGCACCGCCGAAGTCGGTGACGGTCCGCACCGCACCACCGTCGATCACGACCAGCTCGCCGAACGACTCGGGCGAGGCGACGGATGCCACGACCCGGCCCCCCGCCACGGCGTGGCCGTTCACCTCGAGGTCACCCCCGAGAACGTCGGAGACCTCTCCCCCACGGGTGACCCGCAGCAAGCGCAGTCGCCCTCGCGTGCGGTCCTGCACGAGGACGTCGTCGCCGTCGAACGAGAGGTGGCTGCCGACCTCGCCGAGGTCGACGGTCTCGGCATCGGTGAGGCGACGCGGCCCGTCTGCCTCGAGCACGAACAGCGCGACGCCGGGGGCGACGAAGTCGACCCCCTCGGGACCGACGTCGTTCGCGAGCAGGAACACCGCGCCGTCGGGGGCTGCGGCGGCCTCGGAGAGCGAGAGGTCGGCGTCGGTTCCCAGCACTTCGCGCGGGGTGCCGCCCTCGATCGCGACGGCCATGAGCCGGTCGCGCAGATCGCGCCGGTCGGCCTCGATCACGTCGGGCACGCTGAGCAGCTCGGTGCCGTCGTGCGTCCAGCAGACGCCGCTCCAACTCGTCGCACCCTCGGTCAGCTGGGTGGGCTCCGCCGCGACGACGCGCGTGTCGGGCGCGTCGAGCGTCGGGGCGGGCGCATAGAACGGTTCCACCCCGGTCGACGGCGCGTCGACGACGAACAGCTGGGTGGGCCGATCGAGGTACCCGAGGCCGTTCGCGTGCCAGCGCACGCCGGTGATGCGACGCGGCGGCTCGGCCGCGGCATCCCGCCCCTCCACGGTGCCGTAGCGGCCCGGCTCGGGCACGCGCGCGGTGAACGCGAGACGCGTACCGTCGGGCGACCAGGAGAGGTCGGTGACACCGCCGGGCAGGTCGGTCACCTGCACCGGCTCACCCCCACCGGCGGCCACCACGAACAGCTGCGCCCGGCTCCTCGCATCGGCGCGGAGGAACGCGACCGTCGCGCCGTCGGGAGAGAGCGCCGGGGAGCGGTCCGCCACCCCGCGGGTGATCCGCCGCGGCGATCCGTCGGGCAGATCGACCCGCCACAACTGCCCTACCGCGCGGTCGGCGACGAGGTCGGGGCGGGAGGTCGCGAAGACGGCGAAGGAGCCGTCGGGCGAGATCGCCGGCCGACCGACCGTGACGAGCGTCTCCATGTCGGTCGCGCGCATGCTCACGCGCCTCCGAACGAATCCGTGTCTCCGACGAGTCGGGTGTTGTCGGCGGGCACCGGGTCGACCGCGGCCCGGGCGACCTCGGCGGCGAACTCCGACACGTTGTACAGCTTGCCGGCGTCGCCGCGGCGGGCGGCGATCGCCCCGGGGTTGGCGCGCTCGAGCAGCGTGGCGGTGATCGTGCCCTCGATCATGTCGCCCGAGACGACGGTGAAGCCGATGCCGCGCTCCTCGAGGGCGGGGATCTTCTCGCGCAGCGCGTCTTCTCCGGCGCGCTTGGACAGGGCGACGGGCTCGTACTCGGGCATGGTCGGGGTGGTGCGGATGAAGTGCGCTTGGTGGCTGGTGACGAACACGACGCGCGCATCGTCCTTCAGCAGCGGCAGGGCCGTCTCGAGCACGTTCACCTGCGCGTCGCGGTTGAGCAGCAGGGCGTAGTCCTCCGCCATACCCGACTCCATGCCACCCGACGCGTTGAGCACGAGGATGTCGAGACCGCCGAAGGTGCGCTCGACCTCGTCGAACATCGCCCGCACCGACGCGGGGTCGGTGAGGTCGGCCCCCACGACGAGGGCGTCGACGCCGAGCTCGCGCAGCTGCGTCGCGAGCTTCTCGGCACGGGGCGCCTTGTTGCGGAAGTTGATGACGACGTTCGCACCGGCCTCGGCGAAGTAGCGCACGGTGTCGGCACCGATACCGCGCGACGAGCCGGTGACGAGAGCGGTCTTGCCGCTCAGCGAGCCGGACGGAAGGGTCTGGGACACGGATTACTCCTGACGATCGGGATCGACTCACCAGCCTACCGACCGCTCCGCTCGAGCCCGCGGCGGCCGCAGTCTGTGGGGTGGTCGAGAACCGGCCTCGCCCTCTCCCGCGAGTGCTACGTTCAGGCTCAGGAGGTGCGAAATGGACGTTCTCTCCACTATCAACACGTGGTCATGGATCGGCTGGCTCGTGTTGATCCTGGTCTTCCTGGTCGTCGAGATGCTCACCGGTGAGCTGACCTTCCTGATGCTGTCGGTGGGCAGTGCCGCGGGGCTCGTGACCGGTCTGTTCGGGGCGCCCCTGTGGGGACAGGTCATCGTGGCCGCGCTCGCGGCCGGTGCTCTCCTCACCTTCCTGCGACCGCCCCTGCTGCGACGCCTGCACCGCGGCGGCGACACCCGCTCCTTCAACGTCGAGGCCCTCGTCGGCCTCGAGGGCCTCGTGCTGTCGCGGGTGTCCCCGTCTGTCGCGGGGCAGGTCAAGCTCGTCAACGGCGACGTGTGGACCGCACGCGCCGACGCCGACACCCGACTCGACCCCGCCACGCGCATAGAGGTCGTCCGCATCGACGGTGCCACCGCCGTCGTCCGCGCCAGCGTGCAGCGCGCCCACGACCAGGAGGCCGCGACATGAACATCGACAGCATCATCCCCGTGACGATCGGGTGGGTCCTCGCGATCGTGGTGGCGGTCTTCGTCATCGTCGTGATCTTCCGCGCCGTCCGCATCATCCCGCAGGCCCGAGCGGGCGTGGTCGAGCGGCTCGGGCGCTACCACAAGACCCTCTCGCCGGGTCTGAACCTCGTCGTACCGCTGGTCGACCGGGTGCGTCCCCTCATCGATATGCGCGAACAGGTGGTGTCGTTCCCGCCCCAACCGGTCATCACCGAAGACAACCTCGTCGTCTCCATCGACACGGTGGTGTACTTCCAGGTCACCGATGCCCGCGCCGCGACCTATGAGATCGCCAACTACCTCGGCGCCGTCGAGCAGCTGACCACCACGACGCTTCGCAACGTGGTGGGTGGGCTCAACCTCGAGGAGGCGCTCACCAGTCGCGACAACATCAACGGTCAGCTCCGGGTGGTCCTTGACGAGGCGACGGGGAAATGGGGCATCCGGGTCGGACGCGTCGAGTTGAAGGCGATCGATCCGCCGCACTCGATCCAGGACTCGATGGAGAAGCAGATGAGGGCCGAGCGCGACCGCCGTGCCGTGATCCTGACCGCCGAAGGATCGAAGCTGTCGCAGATCCTCGAGGCCGAGGGGCGGCGTCAGGCCGTGATCCTCGAGGCCGAGGGCGACAAGCAGGCGGCCGTCCTGCGCGCGCAGGGAGAGGCCGAGGCCATCCATTCGGTGTTCACCGCCATCCACGAGGGCCGCCCCGACGACAAGTTGCTCGCCTACCAGTACCTGCAGACCCTGCCGAAAATCAGCGACAGCTCCTCGAGCAAGCTGTGGATCATCCCGAGCGAGTTCACCGAGGCCCTCAAGGGCATCTCGGGCGCCTTCGCCTCGCGCACAGGTACCGACGACCCACCCGCCGTCGCGCCGAAGGACGCCCCCGCCCGATGACGCGGCATCCGTATCTCTCCCCCGACGCCCCGCGTGTGCTCGCCCACCGGGGACTGGTGACTCCGGATGCCGCGCGGCACGGCGTCGTCGAGAACTCCTTCGCCGCGGTCGCCGCTGCGCACGCCGCGGGTATCGCCTACGTCGAATCCGACTGCCACCTCACCG
>NZ_CAUQWC010000279.1:0-3870 GCF_963521695.1 uncultured Microbacterium sp.
TTTCTGCGTGCGGAAACGCGAGGAGAGCGCGTTTATGCGCGTGGATCGCGTTTATGCGTGGGGTCGGGTGGGCGCGGCGGGGATGGCTCGACGAGGTCGGGCGGGGCGTCGGCGTGGGCTCGCGTGGCGCGGGGCTTGCGGTTCGGACGAGGATTTGGCGTCCGGATGCCGTGTCTCCGTCACGCATAAACGCTTTCTGCGTGCGGAAACGCGAGGAGAGCGCGTTTATGCGCGTGGATCGCGTTTATCCGTGAGTTCGCGGGGCGGGCGCGACGCAACCGCGGACGCCGAGCGCGGCTACGGGCGCGACGCAACCGCAGACGCCGGGCGCGACGCAACCGCAGACGCCGGGCGCGACGCAACCGCGGACGCCGTGCGCGACGACGGACCGCGCCTTGGTCAGTGGCGGTGGCGGGACGCCGTGGTGCGCAGCGACTGGATGGCCGCGTCGGGGTCGTCGGCGCCGAAGACCGCGGATCCGGCGACGAACGTGTCGGCCCCCGCCTCGGCGGCCTGCGCGATCGTGGACTCGCCGATACCGCCGTCGACCTGCAGCCAGACGCTCGAACCGCGTCGCTTCGCCTCGTCGGCGAGCGCACGGAGCTTGGGCATGGTCTCGGGCATGAAGGACTGGCCGCCGAAGCCGGGTTCGACGGTCATGACGAGGATCTGATCGAACTCGTTGAGCGAATCGAGAAGGTTCTCCACGGGTGTACCGGGCTTCACGGCGACGCCGGCGCGCGCGCCGATGGAGCGCAACCGACGTGCCAGGGCGATCGGGGACGCCGCGGCCTCGAGGTGGAAGGTGACGGATGCCGCACCGAGCTCGGCGTAGGCCGGAGCCCAGCGGTCGGGATCGTCGATCATCAGGTGCACGTCGAGGGGCACCGGGCTCGTCTCCTGGATGCGCGCCACCATCTGCGGCCCGAACGTGAGGTTGGGCACGAAGTGGTTGTCCATGACGTCGACGTGCACGAAGTCGGCACCCGCGATGCGCGCGAGCTCGGCCTCCATGTTCACGAAGTCGGCGGCGAGGATGCTCGGGTTGATGCGGGAGGCGTCGGTAGGCACCCGACCATTATGGGCGGGCACTGCGCTCGCCCCGTCGCCGCGCTCGCCCGGGCCGTGCAGTCGAGTGTCCAGGACACGCCGTTCGACGGGGCTCCCGCGCGGCGTGTCTTGGACACTCGACGAGCTGAACGGGCCCGGCCGCGCACAGCGGGCCCGGGCTTGCCCGCTCGCGGCGGGCGAGCAGCGGGTCAGCGCTTGCGCAGCAGGGCGATCGACATGGCGTCGGTGCCGTGGCGGTGAGGCCAGAGCTGCGCGCGGAGGGAACCGTCGGCCTGGTCGAGCAGGTCGATCTCGTCGACAGCCACGGAGCGCACGACCGCGCGGGCATCGAGCTCCTCGACCGCGTCGCCGAGCTCGCGTTTGACCTCGGCGAGCACGCCGGAGGTCTCGGCCAGATGCGGCGAGCACGTCACGTACGCGACCACACCGCCGGGCTTCAGCGCCGTGAACGCGGCGAGCACCAGATCCAGCTGCAGGGCCGTCAGATCGGGCACGTCGGCCGGGGTCTTGCGCCAGCGGGCCTCGGGCCGGCGGCGCAGCGCTCCGATGCCGGTGCACGGGGCGTCGACGAGGATGCGGTCGTACTCCCCCGGCATCCGGGCGGCGCGCTCGCGCCCGTCCTCCTCGCTCACTTCGACCTCGAGGGGCACGGATGCCACGGCCTGTCGCACCAATCCGGCGCGCGCCGGCGAGATCTCGTTGGCATCCACCGTTGCGCCGTGCGCGAGCGCTTCGGCGGCGAGCAAGGCGGTTTTGCCGCCGGGGCCTGCGCAGAGGTCGAGCCAGCGTTCCCCCTCGCGCACGGGGAGGGCGCGGCTCAGGGCGAGAGCGGCGAGTTGCGACCCTTCGTCTTGCACGCGTATGCGGCCCCCGGAGGCGCGGATGAGGCCCTCGGGGTCTCCGCCGCGGGTGGTGAAGGCGGTGGGCGCGAAGCGGGTGGATGCGGCGTCGTCGGGCACTTCGGCGAGTCCGGGGAGAGCGATCATGGCCACGCGCGGGGCGATGTTGTCGGCCTCGAGCAGGGCGGTGAGCTCGTCGGCGCGGCCCTCGGCGGTCAGCGCGCGACGGAGGGCCCGCACGATCCACACGGGGTGCGAGGTGGTCAGCCCGATCCGTTCGTCGTCACTCCGCGCGGCGGCGGCGATGCGGTCCATCCACTGGCCGGGCGTTTCGCGAGAGATACGGCGCAGCACGGCGTTGGCGAACCCCGCCGCGCCCTTTCCCCCGCCGTGCCGACGGGCGAGTTCGACGGACTCGTTGACCGCGGCGTGCGAGGCGACACGGGTGGACAGCAGCTGGTGCACCCCGAGACGGAGCGCGTCGAGGACGTTCGGGTCGATGCGGTCGACGGTGCGGTCGGCTGCGGCGGCGATGATGGCGTCGTACGTTCCCCGTCGGCGCAGGGTGCCGTAGGTCAGTTCCGTCGCGAGACCGGCGTCCTTGGCATCCAATCTCGCCCGTGCGATCGCGTGCGGCAGCAGCAGATTGGCGTAGGCCTCGTCGCCGGAGACGGCGCGGAGGACCTCGTACGCGACGGCGCGCGCTCCCTGCACGCTCATGCGCCGAGCACCGGTTCGTCGGTGCGCAGACCCCGGAACCAGTCGCCGGCGGCCATCGCCCCCTTGCCTGCGGGCTGGACGGTCTCGAGGCGCAGGGGCGCCGTGCCGGTACCGACGATCACGTCCTTTCCGGATGCCGCGACCCGTCCCGGCGTGAGCGGCGGCGCCTCGGAGGGAGCTGCGCGCAGCACTTTGAAGCGGGCGCCGTCGAGGGTCGTGTGGGCTCCGGGTTCGGGCGTGACGCCGGCGATGCGGTGGAGGAGGGTCTCGGCATCCTGGGTGAAGTCGAGCACGCCGTCGTCGAGGGTGAGCTTGGGCGCGAGAGTCGGTTCGCCGCGCTGCGCGGTCGCGACCGCCGTGCCGTCGGCGATGCCGTCGACCACGCGGGCGAGCACGGGAGAGCCGATGTCGGCGAGGGCGTCGAGCACGTCGGCGGTGGTGGCGCCGGGGGGCACCTCGTAGCGCTCCTCGGCGAACACGTCGCCCGCGTCGAGCGCCGCGACCAGCTGGAAGACGCTGGCGCCGGTCACGGTGTCACCGGCGATGAGGGCGCGCTGCACGGGAGCTGCGCCGCGCCAGCGCGGGAGGAGTGAGAAGTGCAGGTTGATCCACCCGTGCGCGGGGGTCGACAGCAGTGGCTCGCGCACGAGTCCGCCGTAGGCCACGATCACGCCGAGGTCGGGCGCGAGTTCGGCGATCCGCTCGGTCACGTCGGCGTCCAGGCGGTCGGCCTTGATGGTCGGGATGCCGAGCTCGTCGGCGGCCTGAGCGACCGGCGACGGGGTGAGCACGCGCTTGCGTCCGAGCGGGGCGTCGCCGCGGGTGACGACCGCGACGATCTCGTGCGGGCCGGCGGCGAGGGCACGGAGAGAGGGGACGGCGACGGCGGGAGTGCCGGCGAAGACGAGGCGCATGGTTCTCCTCAGGCGGTTCGGGGCGGGTGGGTCCGGGCGGGTGCGTCGGCACGGACCACGGTGGCGTTCGGCCGACGGCGCGCGGCGCTCACAGATCGGGTTCGGGGATGTCCAGGCGGACTCTGAGCGTACTGCGCGGCTTCGGGCCGCGATCCTTGCGCGACTTGCGAGCGCGCAGCGCATCGGCGATGACTCCGGCGCGCAGCGCCTCGGCGACGGCGCGTCCGTGCGCGTAGTCGAAACGCACGAGCGCACGCGCCGTTGCGACGTCGGGGGTCTCCGACGTGTCGACCGGCCCCAGGATCGCGAGCGGGTCGAGGGCCGGC
>NZ_CAUQWC010000280.1:0-3851 GCF_963521695.1 uncultured Microbacterium sp.
GCTGTGGCTGGCTTGGCGCGCCCGCGATGAGCGTGTTCGCGCGCTGTCGAGGGCGAGCGCCCGATCCGCCGTGCACGTCGGGCGGGGGCCGTCGCTCGCCGACCGCCGACGAGCAGCCCTGGGCGTCGCCATGCTGGCCGTCGCGGTGGTCGTGACTGTGGCCGTCGTCCCCTGGGTAGCGCGCGACGCCGACCGTCGGGTTCTCCGGTCGGTGGCCGGACCCGATCGGCAGATCGCCGAGGCGGTGAGTCCGCTCGCCGCTTACCGCGCCCTGTTCTCCGACGCCCGCTCCGACGACGTGCTGTTCCGCGTCACGAGCCCCGAGGGCGCGAATGCCGGCGAGCTCCCCGAGCGCATCCGCATCGCCACCCTCGACACGTACGACGGCGAGATCTTCCGCGCGTCCGGCGATTCGGGGGGAGGCTTCGTCCGGCTGCCGTCGTCCCGCGACGCCGGCGAAGGCCGTGCGGTCGACGCCGACGTCGAGATCGTGGACCTCGGCGGATTGTGGATGCCGACGGCCGGGCGTCTGTCGGGGGCGACGTTCGAGGGCGACCGTCGGACGCTGCTCGCCGATCGTTTCTACTACAGCGCCGACGCACAGGCCGGCGTGCAGATCGCCGACGGCGGTCTGCGCCCGGGCGACCGGTACCGCCTCGACGCCGTGGAGCCCGCGGGCGCCGACCTGATGTCGCTCTCGCCCCCCGGTGACTCTGCCGGGACGGCCGGGGGTGACAACCTGCGCCGGTGGGTGGAGCAGAACGCCTCGGGGTCGGGCGGGGTGGCGCTGCAGGGGCTGGTGCAGCTGCTGCGCGAGCGCGGCTATCTCAGCCACAGCCTCGCCCTCGAGGGATCCGCCCCGCCGAATTGGACGGAGGATCTGCCGGGATACCGACTCCAGCCGAGCGCCTCGGGCCACTCCATCGCCCGTATCGACCGCATGTTCGAGCGGCTGCTGGAGCGCGAAGACGATCCGCGCGCCGCTTCCTCCGACAACTTCGTCGCCGCGGTCGGCGATGACGAGCAGTTCTCGGTGGCGACGGCGCTCATCGCCCACGAGCTGGGTTTCCCTGCCCGCGTAGTGGTGGGGGCGCGCGTGAGCTCCACCGACTCCTCCCTCTCCACCTGCGACGCGGGGGAGTGCCGGGCGCGCGATGTGACCGCGTGGACCGAGGTGCAGGGCTCCGACGGTCGTTGGACGCCGGTCGACGTGACACCCCAGTGGGAGAAGTCGCCGAGCCTGGAGGTCACCCAGCAGCAGGACCCGGAGAATGTCACCGAGGTCCGGCCCGACACCGCCGAAGAGGTCGTCCCGCCCGAGCCGGTGCAGGAAGATGATGCCCTCGATGACGACGAGCGCGCCGACGACGGTGTCGATCTCGCCTGGCTGTGGGCGCTCGCGCGGGTGGGTGGGATCGTGCTGCTCCTGCTCCTCATCGTCTTCGGACCGTTCCTGACCGTCATCCTCGCCAAGCTGCTCCGCCGGCGCGGCCGTCGACTCGACCCCGACCCGCGCTCGGCCATCGCCGGCGGCTGGGACGAGTACGTCGATTCCGCCCTCGATTCCCGACGTACCCTGCCCCGCGCGCCGACCCGTCGCGAGGTGGCCGAGGTTCTGGCGACCCCCGGCGGAATTCGTCTGGCCGATGATGCGGATCGGGCGGTTTTCTCGCCGGGTGCGGTGACCGCTGACGAGGCCGCGGCCTTCTGGCGCATCGTCGATGAGGAACGGCGCGCCCTGCGCAGACGCCAGAGCATGTGGCAGCGGGTACGCTCCGCCGTATCGTTGAGATCGTTCCTGGGGTTCCTCGCCCCGGGCCGTCGGCGGCGAAGGCCGCCGCACCGCCACGAGAGGGGGAAGCGTTCCACCGTCCGGGTGGAGCGCGACACGACATGACCGATTCGACGATGGTGATTCTCGGGATGACGTCGCTCGCGCTCGTCGTCGTGCTGTACGTCTGGTTCGCACTCGCCCTGGCGGCGATGTTCCGCAAGATGGATGAGCCGGCGTGGAAGGCGTGGGTGCCGGTCCTGAATGTCGCGACCGTGCTCCAGCGGGGCGACTTCTCGCCATGGCTGGTGCTGTTGAACGTCGTGCCGCTCTTCGGCGCGATCGCCTTCTTCATCGTGTTCGTCGTCGCCGTTCACCGCATCACGACAGCCTTCGGCGGCGGTACCGGGCTCACGGTGGTGGGTGCGCTGTTCCCCGTCGTCTGGGCCAGCATCCTCGGGTGGGGCGCGGCGCGGTGGTCGGGCCACGAGGGCGCCGGTCGCGTCGAGGAGCGCTCCGGTCCGTTCCGGCGCGGTACCGACGACGCGCCCGCCTACGTTCCGCTCGTGGGCGGGTGGACCCCGGATGCCGAGGGTGCATCGGACGCGTCGGGCTCGGCGCTGAGCCGCTGGACTCCGGATGCCGACGGCGCGACGAAGGCGCCGAGTTCGGCACGGAGCCGGTGGACTCCGGATACCGGGGGCGTAACGGAGGCGCCCGGGCCCGATCGTGGAGGGGCGCCATTCGTCCCCGTGTCCGAACCGGTCGTGGTGCCCTTCGCCGCGCCGTCCGTCTCGCTGGCCGATGCGGTTCCCTCGCCCGCCGATTGGTCGCGACCCGCCGATCCGACGCCCGCGCTCTTCGCCGATCGCGACCGCGGCGACGACGATGCCCGCCCCGGACGAGCGGACGCGGCGCCCGACACGTCGGTGTCGGAGGTGCTCGACGCGCTGCGTGACGACCCTCGTCGCGGCTCGGGCGGTCTCCGACGCGGTCTCGCCGTGGATGCGCTCCAGGGCATGTCGGACCCTCGAGGCGAGAAGACACCCCCCGTCGCGGAGGGGGCGCCGAGCAACGCCGCCGGCCCGATCGTCGGCGCCGCGGTCGAGGGCCATGAATCCCTCGCCTCCCCGAGGCGCGAGCAGCCTGACGACCACGAGGGGACGGGCGCGGATGCCGAGCCGCCCGTCGCCCCGTGGGTCAGTCCCTCCCGGCGATCGCAGCGATCCGGCGGCGAGTCCACGGTGCCGATCGCCGACGTCCCCCTCACGCGCCCCTCGCCCGAGCCGGTGGCGGCCCCGCGACCGTCGGTCGTCTCGCCCGGGGAGGAATTCCCCGAGCTGTCCGAGGCGGTATCGGCCGTCGCCGAGCTGCCGGAGGCGGGGTCCCCCCGGTCCGCCCGCACATCGGTCTCGACCCTCTTCACGCAGTCCGAGTTGCCGGCCATCGCTGACGACGACGATGTGGACGCGCTCGATCGGACCGTCGTAACGCGCCGCAAGCGCATCCCATGGATGCTGGTGCCGCCTGCGGGTGCGCCGGTCGCCCTGACGTCGGGAGTCGTGATCCTCGGGCGACGGCCGGGGCCGGATGCCGAGCACCCGGACGCGCAGCTCATCGCGATCTCGGACGAGACGCGGACGGTCTCCAAGACCCACGCGCGCCTCCAGCTACGCGGAGAGGTCTGGTACGTCACCGACCTCGATTCGACGAACGGTGTCCTCTTCGCCACGCTCATGGGCACCGAGGTCGAGGCGCCGCCGGGGGAGGAGATCGAGGCCGGAGAACGGTTCTTCCTCGGCGACGCGGAGGTGCGGTTGACGCGGAGCGACGCGTGAACGATCCCGACCAGCACGACGACGACCCCGACGGCGTCACCCTCTGGTCCGGACGCCTGCGCGCGTGGCCGGCCGCACCCGCCCCCGACGGGAACGAGGACGACACGGTCGCCCCGCGTCGGACGACGTCCGGCGGCAGCACGGGGTCGTCGCGCGCCGTCGAGCACGATGAGAGGGTGCCGTCGCACGGCGACACCACGTCGCCGCGCGCGGTCCGGCGCGGTGACCCGCCGCTCTCGCCG
>NZ_CAUQWC010000281.1:0-3789 GCF_963521695.1 uncultured Microbacterium sp.
GCTCAGCCCAGACGCTCTGCGACCGCATCGCGCACGAGGGCGGCGAGGTCGTCGGGGGCCGTTTCCGCGTCGAGCACGAGGAAACGCCGGGGCTCGGCGCCGGCCAAGGTGAGGAAGCCGGCGCGCACGCGCGCGTGGAAGTCCTCTTTCTCTGCCTCGAGCCGGTCGAAGGGTTTGTCGTCGGCATCGAGACGGCGGCGCGCGGCGGCCGGGTCGAGGTCGAGGAGCACGGTCAGGTCGGGGAGGAGCCCGTCGGTCGCCCACAGCGAGAGCGCGCGCACGTCGTCGGCGTCCAGGATGCGGCCTGCCCCCTGGTACGCGACGGACGAATCGAGGTACCGGTCTTGGATGACCACGTCTCCGCGTGCCACGGCCGGACGCACGTGCGTGGCGATGTGATGAGCGCGATCAGCGGCGTACAACAGTGCCTCGGCGCGGGCATCGATGTGGCCGCGGTGATGAAGGACGATGTCGCGGATACGCACACCGACCTCGGTCCCGCCCGGCTCGCGGGTACGCACGACCCGGCGACCCTGCTCTGCGAGCCACCGCTCGAGAAGCGACGCCTGCGTGGTCTTTCCCGCGCCGTCCCCGCCCTCGAAAGTGACGAACAGCCCTGGCCCGCCGGCCGCCGACGCCCGGGGGGCGTGCAGCGGCCGGGTGAGGTCGTCGGTCACGAGGTCTTCGCCGGCGCCTTGCGCGGGGTCGTGGTCGTGGTCGCCTTCGCCGCCGCAGCCGTGGTCGCGGCCGCCTTGGGCGCCACCGTCTTCGTCGCCGCGGTCTTCGCCGCCGGCGCCCGAGTAGCCGTGGTCTTGGTCGCCGCGGTCTTCGTGGCCGCCGTCTTCGCCGCCGCAGTCTTCGTGGCCGCAGTCTTCGCCGTCGCCGTCCGAGTCGCCGTGGTCTTGGACGCCGCGGTCTTGGACGCCGCCGTCTTGCGCGCCGGGGCCGCCTTCTTGGGAGCCGGACCCTTCGCCCGCTTGTCGGCGATGAGCTCGACCGCGCGTTCGAAAGTGATCTCCAAGGCGTTCTCGCCGCGGGGCACCGTGGCGTTGGTCTCGCCGTCGGTGACGTACGGGCCGAACCGGCCGTCCTTGAGCTTGATCGGCTTGCCGCTGACGGGATCGGCGTCGAATTCCTTCAACGCGCTGGATGCCCGGCGCGCGCCGTACTTGGGTTCCGCGTACTTGGCGAGCGCCTCCTCGAGGGTGATGTCGAAGATCTGCTTCTCGTCGTCCAGGGAGCGGGAATCCGTCCCCTTCTTCAGGTACGGACCGAAGCGCCCGTTCTGCGCGGTGATCTCCGCGCCCGTCTCGGGATCGGTGCCCACGACACGAGGGAGCGAGAGCAGCTGCAGCGCGGTGTCGAGGTCGACGGTGTCGACCGACATCGAACGGAACAGCGACGCGGTACGTGGCTTGGGGGCCACCTCCTTCTTCGCCCCACGCTTCTTGGGCTGCTCGACGACCTCGCCCGTGGCCTGGTCGACCTCCCCGGGCTCCTCGGCATCCACTTCTTGCACGTAGGGGCCGAAGCGGCCGTCTTTCACGACGACGAGCTTGCCGTTCTCCGAGTTCTCCCCCAGCACCCGGTCACCCGCGACGGGAGCGTCGATGAGTTCCTGCGCTTTGGCGGGGGTGAGTTCGTCGGGTGCGAGGTCTTCGGGGATGTTGACGATCCGCGGCTTCGCCTCGGCATCGGCCGCCGGATCGGTGACCTCGAGGTACGGCCCGTACTTGCCGAAGCGCAGGGTCGCGGTGTCGGTGATGCGCGTGGAGTTCAGCTCACGCGCATCGATCTCACCGAGGTTGTCGACGATGTGCCGCAGGCCCACCTGCTTGTCCGAGCCGAAGTAGAACGACTTCAACCACTCGGTGCGGCGCTGCTCACCGCGCGCGATGGCGTCGAGGTCGTCCTCGAGGGCGGCGGTGAAGTCGTAGTCGACGAGGTCGGCGAAGTGCTCCTCGAGCAGCCGCACCACGCTGAACGCGAGCCAGCTGGGAACGAGGGCCTGACCGCGCTTGGTGACGTACCCGCGGTCGAGGATCACGCCGATGATGCTGGCGAAGGTCGACGGGCGACCGATCCCCTTCTCCTCGAGCGCCTTGACCAGGCTCGCTTCGGTGTAGCGGGGCTTCGGCGACGTGCTGTGGCCCTTGGGCTCCACGTCGCTGACGGAGAGTTCGTCACCCACGGCGACAGCCGGGAGCGACTGGTCGGCGTCGTCGTCATTGCGCTTCTCATCGGCACCCTCTTCGTAGGCCTCGAGGAAGCCCTTGAAGGTGTAGACGGTTCCGGATGCCGTGAACTCGGCGACCTGGGCCCCGGCATCCACCGTGAGGGTCACCGTGGTCGTCTCGTACTTGGCATCCGCCATCTGGCTGGCGACGGTGCGCTTCCAGATGAGGTCGTACAGCTTCTGCTCGTCGCGGTCGAGCGAAGACGCGAGCGACGCCGGCGTGCGGAAGGTCTCACCCGAGGGACGGATGGCCTCGTGCGCCTCCTGCGCGTTCTTCGACTTGCTCTTGTAGACGCGGGGGTTAGCCGGCACGGCTTTGTCGCCGTACAGGGCGACGGCCTGCGCGCGCGCCGCCGAGACAGCCTGACCCGAGAGGGCGACCGAGTCGGTACGCATATAGGTGATGAAGCCCTTCTCGTAGAGCCGCTGAGCAACGCCCATGGCGTGCTTGGCGCTCATCGAGAGCTTTCGACCGGCCTCCTGCTGCAGGGTGGAGGTGGTGAAGGGGGCGCGAGGGCTGCGCGTGCCCGGCTTCGCCTCGACCTTGGCGACGGTGGCGCGCCCGGCCGCGGTGATGGCGTCGGCCAGAGCTCGGGCTCGTGTCTCGTCGAGGACGACGACGGCCTTCTTGAGCTGACCGAGGTCGTCGTAGTCGCCGCCGCGCGCGATGGGGGCGCCGTCGAGGCGGTTCAGTCGCGTGGTGAACGAGGAGCCTGACCGCGAGGCCAACGCCTCGACGTCCCAGTACGAGGCCGAGACGAACGCCATGCGCTCGCGCTCGCGCTCGACGACCATGCGCGTCGCCGCCGACTGGACACGACCGGCGCTGAGCGCGGTGCCCTCGCGGCCGGAACCGACCTTGCGCCACAGCACGGGCGAGACGTCCCAGCCGTAGAGGCGGTCGAGCACACGGCGCGTCTCCTGCGCGTCGACGAGAGAGACGTCGAGGTCGCGCGTGTGCTCCGCAGCATCGCGGATGGCGTCCTTGGTGATCTCGTGGAAGATCATTCGACGGACGGGCACCTTGGGCTTGAGCACCTCGAGGAGGTGCCAGGCGATGGCCTCGCCCTCGCGATCACCATCAGTGGCGAGCAGGACTTCATCGGCGCCCTTGAGCGCGCGCTTCAACTCGGCGACCGTCTTGGTCTTGCGGTCGTTCACGACGTAGAAGGGCTCGAAGTCGTTCTCGACGTCGATGGAGTACTTGCCGTACGCCGCCTTCTTGTCGGCCGGGATCTCTTTCTTCGACGCCAGGTCGCGGATGTGACCGACCGAGCTGAGCACCTCGTAGTCGTCGCCGAGGTATCCCTGGATCGACTTCATCTTCGTCGGGGACTCGACGATGACGAGCTTCTTGCCGTTTGCCACTGGGGTCCTTTCGTCGATGCACACCATACACACGCCTCCCTGTTCGGGTTCAGGGAGGTCTCACGGAGCGGACGCGTCGGGGGGTCCGGCCCGGGAGCGCGCATCGAATGGAATTCCACCGTACGCCCCACCGACGGAGATGGTGGCGATGAGACCATCCAGATCGCACCGAACCAGGCGGAACG
>NZ_CAUQWC010000282.1:0-3774 GCF_963521695.1 uncultured Microbacterium sp.
ACTCCGGCCCCCGCGTTCCCCTCAGCGGCGGCGTATCCCGGTGCTCCCGTCTCGGCGACCTCGGCGGGGGCGCCGGCGTACCCGGGAACCGTCTCCGCCGGCGCACCGTCGTACCCCGGAGCACCCACCGCGGGCGCCCCGGGGTATGCCTCCGCGCCGCCGGTCGGATACGGTGCCGCTCCACGTCGTGACATCAACACGAACACCGTGTGGATCTGGCTTCTGGTGGCGCTGCCGCTGGTGGGGGTTCTGAGCCTGTTCGCATTCGACTGGGGCTCGTTCATGCGCGAGTCGGTGTACAACGACCTGTACTCCGAGTCCCTGGCGGGCCCGTCGATGGCCGGCACGCTCCTCACGGTGGTGTCGTCGGTCCTGAGTCTCGTGCTGGCGGCTGCCACCGTCCTGTTCGCGTTCTTGGACTGGCGTCAGCTGCGCGCCCGCGGAATCGAGCGGCCGTTCCACTGGGCGTGGAGCTTCTTCGTCCTCGCGATCGGCAGCGGCCTCGTCTACATCATCGGGCGCAGCGTGATCGTGCGCCGTCACACCGGCAAGGGCCTCGCCCCGCTCTGGGCGGCGATCGGTGTGACCGTGGTGACGTGGATCATCGCGAGCGTGTGGGTGGTCATGCTCCTGACGCAGATCTTCTCTCTCGTGCAGGAGCTGCAGTACACCTACGGCTACTGAGCGCCGCGCCGCGCGCCGCGGCCTGCGGCGACGGTGGGGTCACCTCGGCGCTTCGCGACGGGGTCGGCGCGCGGCGCCAAGGGTTCAGGTGAAGTGACGTCCGGTGACGCCATGTCTCGCTTCATGACGGAATCGGCCGTGCCGTCCGCGGACGAACATACGCTCCTGGGACCGGCGCCAGACGCCGACGACCCCCGGGGAGGCCCCTCATGTCCGCACCGTCCATCGCTCAGCAGATCGGCGACTTCACGTCGGGTTTCGAGGCGCAGATCGGTGATCGCCTCGCCGGAGTCTTCGCCGGTGAGCAGGTCGATCTGCGCCACGCCGGAGTGCCCGACGCGGCGCTCGGCATCGGCGATGCGGCTCCCGACGCCGTCCTCGTCGAGGTCGACGGCACGGCGTCGTCGTTCTCATCGGCGCGGGGCGGGGAGGTGTCCGTCGTCGTGTTCTACCGCGGCGCGTGGTGCCCGTACTGCAACATCACTCTGCGCTCGTACCAGGAGAAGCTTCTTCCGGCGCTGCGCGAGCGTGGCGCGAGGCTGATCGCCGTGTCGCCGCAGACGCCCGACGGGTCGTCGCAGAGCGCGACGAACGGGTCCCTCGAGTTCACGGTGCTGTCCGATCCCGCCAACCGCCTCGCGGAACAGTTCGGCATCGTCACCGAGCCCAGCGCCGCCGCGCGAGCGGCCCACACCGACCTCGGATTCGACGTCGCCGACAGCAACGCCGACGCCACCGCTCGGGTGCCGTTCCCGTCCGTCTTCGTCATCGACGAAGCGGGTGTCGTGCGCTTCGCCGACGTGCACGTCGACTACACCACCCGCACCGAGCCCGAGCAGATCATCGACGTCCTCGACCGGCTCCGCGATCGGTAGCTCAGGCCTGCGGTCGATCGTCGCGTCGGCGTCGCGCGTCGCACCGTCGGACGTTCACGTCGCGGCTTCTCGCCGCACCGCGATGATCGCGTCGAGCAGCGCGTGCGCGGTGTCGTCCTTCGACCCGGATGCCGTGGCGACGACCTCCCCGTCGTGCCCGACGATCGTGAGAGCGTTGTCGACGACCTCGAAGCCCTGCGCCCACCCGACTGCGTTCGCGGCGAGCAGGTCGACCCCCTTGCGGATCGCCTTCGCGCGGGCACGCTCGCGCAGTTCCTCCTCGCCGGTCACCGTTTCGGCGGCGAAGGCGACGATGGTCTGCCCCGGGCCGCGTCGGTCCACGAGGCCCGCGACGACGTCGCGGTTCTCGACGAGCTCCAGGGTCAGCGCACCGGGGAAGTCCTGCTTGCGGAGCTTGCCCTCGGCGATCGAGGCGACGGAGTAGTCGGCGACCGCTGCGGCCATGACGATGACGTCCGCACCGGGGGCGACGGCATCCATCGTCCTTCCGAGCTCTGCGGCCGTACCGGCGGCGATGACCTCGACCCGTGGATCCGGCCGCACGTCGGCGTCGAGGTGTGCGGCGACCAGGGTGACGTCGGCGCCGCGATCGGCGGCGGCTCGAGCGATGGCGACGCCCTGACGTCCGCTGGAGCGATTGCCGAGGTAGCGCACCGGATCGATCGGCTCGCGGGTGCCACCGGCGCTCACGACGATCGACAGGCCCCGGAGGTCGCGCGGGCGCTCGACGAGAGCGAGGGCGGCAGCGAGGATCTCTTCGGGCTCCGACATGCGCCCGGGCCCGGAGTCTCCTCCCGTCAGCACGCCGTCGGCGGGACCGACCACGTGCACCCCACGGGCGCGGAGCACCTCCATGTTGTGCGTCGTCGCCGGATGCCGCCACATCTCGGTGTGCATCGCCGGGGCGACGACCACTGGCGCGGTCGTGGCGAGCAGCGTCGTGCCGAGCAGGTCGGATGCGAGGCCCGCGGCCATGGCGGCGAGGGTGTTGGCGGTGGCCGGGGCGACGATGACGAGGTCGGCGGACTGGCCGAGCGCGACGTGGCGCACGCTCGCGACGTCGTCGTGCACCGAGGTCGTGACGGGGTTGCGGCTGAGCGACTCCCAGGTCGGCAGACCGACGAACCGCAACGCGTCGTCCGTGGGCACGACGTGAACATCGTGCCCCGCCTTCACCAGCAGTCGCACGAGGCTGACGGTCTTGTAGGCCGCGATGCCCCCGGTCACTCCCACGACGACGAACATCGCCCCAGTCTTCCAGGTCGGCTGCCGCGGCGGGGCGGTGAGTCGGATCGGAGCGAGAAGGTGTCACGAGAGAGGGACAGCCCCCACCGCACCGGCCCCCGGTAGCGTGGATGCAATGTGCACGGTCGTGATCGACGTCCCCCAGGCCGCGGGCGAGCCCGTTCGCCTGCTCGCCGTGCGTGACGAGGAGCGCGACCGGCCGTGGCGCGGCCTGGGCCCCTGGTGGCCCGAGCGTGGCGGCATCCTGGGCGTTCGCGACGACCGCGCGGGCGGCGCGTGGCTGGCCGTCGACCCCGACGCGGGACGTCTGGCCGTGCTCCTCAACCGGCAGGACCTGTCCGCTCGCTCGGACGACGAGGTCGTCAGCCGAGGTGGCATCCCCCTCGACGCGGTGGGGGCCGGCATCCCGGATCGCCCGACCACACGCGGTTTCAATCTCGTCGAGGTGGATGCCGACGGCGCCCACCTCGTGGAATGGGACGGCCTCGTCGCGCGGCGCTCGCGGATCGCGCCCGGCACCCACATGCTCGCCCACCACGCGGTCGACGACCCGGTGACCCCGCGCATCGGGCGGTGGCTCGAGGACTTCCGGCGCGCGGGCATCGGCCCCGGCGACGACTGGTGGATGCCGTGGCTGGACGTCGTCGCGCACGCCACCGGCGATCCGTCGGCGTCGGTGCTGCGGCGAGACGCCCACGACGGTCACGTTCTGGAGTCGTTGTTGGT
The DNA here is from genome assembly GCF_963521695.1 of uncultured Microbacterium sp. GTDB lineage: Bacteria > Actinomycetota > Actinomycetes > Actinomycetales > Microbacteriaceae > Microbacterium. Next base: position 3,552 of record NZ_CAUQWC010000282.1, read on the forward strand.
GTGCGTCGCGAGCATCGGACCGCAGGGAGTCGACGTGCGTCAGGCGACCCCGGCCGAACCCGGCCGCTGGGACGACGGGCTCATCGCGGGGCTGCGCCGTCGCGTCAGCGACTCGGACGTCGTCGGCTGAGGTGCGTCGCCCCCGGCATACCGACCGCGGCATCCCGACCAGGCATCCCCGACCAGGGCGTCCCGCCCGTGGGGCGTCGCCGAGCCTCGCACC
>NZ_CAUQWC010000283.1:0-3738 GCF_963521695.1 uncultured Microbacterium sp.
TCTGGGGGCCGGTGACGTTGAGGTGGCGGTGCCCGGCGGGCAGGTCGGCCCCGGCCGCGGCGACGGAGGTGTGCACCCCGTCGGAGCCCCCGCCGACCGTGGTCAGCACGTACGGGCCCTCGACGGCGGGCGCCGGACGGCTCGGACGCCCGTGCGCGAGGTAGCCGGTGTAGCTGATGAGCGGTGCGAGCCCGGGGGGCGTCTCGCCGCTGAGCCGCAGGTCGTGCACGGCTGGATCGCCGTACACCCAGATCGCGTCGAAGTGCTCCCGCACGGCGCGCGCCCCGCCGAGGGTGCGGAACTCCGCCCGGGCGACCGCCGGGCGGTCGAGCACGTCGCGAAGACCCAGGACGGTCGTGCACGAGGGGTGGGTGGCGCGGAGATCACGCAGCGCGTTGCGCAACTCGCCGTGCACCCCGAAGGGATGGCGGTCCACCACGAAGAGGTCGGGTGCGAAGGCCCGCAGCACCCCGGCGATGACGCCCGCCCGCATCGCGGTGACCCGCTGGATGTCGGCCGCGAGGTGCCGGGAGCGGTAGCCCGCGTCGTCGACCGAGACGCTGGGCACCACCACCCAGTCCCACCCGGGCGGGGCGGGGAACGCCGTCGCCGAGGCCTGGCCGGTGATGAGGACGCCGGTGACGTCCTGCCCGACGATCCCGGGGACCGTTCGGGTGAGGGCGTGGGCGAGGGCGAGGTTGCGCCTCACGTGTCCGAGCCCGACGGAGTCGTGCGATGACAGGGCGATCCGGTGAACCACAGCAGCCTCCTGGGGTGGTGGGCGCCCGTTGCGCCTCATCCGCGGGGTGTCCCGCGTCTCCCATGCTGGCCACGGCCTGTAAAGCGCGATTAAGCCCTCCACGAGAGGGTTCTTAGAAACGCGTTCCGCGTGCGGAGCGCGCGCCCCGTCCTGCCGACGATCCGTTACCGGCGTCCGAGGCCGCGTCGGACGATGCGCCGAACCTCGCGCGACGGATCCCCGGATGCCGGTGCCCGAGGTGCCGCGATCATCGTCGAACGATGCCGTCCGGACGAATCCGTTACCTCGCGTGACAGCCCGTTACCGGCCGTAACGCCGCGGCTTGGGCGTCCGGTGACCGCATGGTGACGTGGATCCATGACTTCGCACCGCACCGCACGCCTGGCCACGATCCTCGGCGCCTCCACCGCAGCCCTCCTGCTGACCCTCACCGGGTGCGCCGGGGGAGCGGCATCCACCGACGACTCCTCGCGCATCGTCCTGGGCGCCGACGACGGCACCGAGGCGCACTGGGCGGTGCTGACGCAAAAGCTCGCCGATGAGGGCATCGAGCTCGAGGTGCGAACGATCAACGACGGTGTGCAGCTCAACCAGGGCGTGCAGGACGGCGAGCTGGACGTGAACCTCTTCCAGCACCTCATCTACCTGTCGCAGTTCAACGTCGAGAACAACGGATCGCTGGTGCCGGTCGGCGCCACCGCGGTCTACCCGCTCGCGCTGTACTCCGAGCAGTACACCGATGTGGAAGACCTGCCCGAGGGGGCGAAGGTCGCCATCCCCAACAACCCGACCAACCTCGCTCGCGGCCTGCTGAACCTGCAGACCGCGGGGCTGCTCACCCTCAAGGACGGTGGCACCGCCCTCTCGACGCCGGCCGACATCGTCACGTCGAAGATCGAGCTGCTCCCCGTCGACACGAACCAGACCGTCACCGCCCTCAAAGACGGCAGCGCCCAGGCCGCCATCGTCAACAACACGCAGGCCCAGAAGGGCGGGCTCGGCGACGAGCTCATCATCTTCAAGGAAGACCTGAACAACCCGCAGCTCGCGCCGTACATCAACGCGTTCGTCACGCGCGACGACAAGAAGGACGACCCGCGCTGGGAGAAGCTCGTAGCGGCGTACCACAGCCCCGAGGTCGAGGCCGCGGTCACTGAGCTGAACCAGGGCAACCTGCAGTTCAAGACCGAGTGGACCGGCGCGCAGCTGCAGGACGAACTGACGAGCCTCGAAGACGCCCTCAAGGCCCAGAACGGATGACCGCGGTCATCGAGCTGCGGGGCGTCTCGAAAAGCTTCCGCACCGATCGCCGCTCCTCCACGACCGCCGTCGACGACGTGTCGCTGAGCGTGGAGGAGGGGTCGATCGTCGGCGTGATCGGATACTCCGGCGCCGGCAAGTCGACCCTCGTGCGTCTGCTGAACGGACTCGAGCAGCCGACGTCGGGCACCGTCGAGGTGCTCGGCGTCGACGTGGGGGCGGCCTCCGAGGCGAAGCTGCGCGATCTGCGGCGCAGCGTCGGCATGATCTTCCAGCAGTTCAACCTCTTCACCTCGCGCACCGTGGCGGCGAACGTCGCCTACCCGCTCAAGGTGGCGGGGTGGAAGAAGGCCGACCGCGACAAGCGCGTCGCCGAGCTGCTCGACTTCGTCGGCATCGGCGACAAGGCGAAGCAGTACCCGCGGCGCCTCTCGGGCGGGCAGAAGCAGCGCGTCGGCATCGCGCGCGCGATCGCGACCGACCCCCGCATCCTGCTCGCCGACGAGGCCACCAGCGCGCTCGACCCGCAGACCACCGCCGAGGTGCTCGACCTGCTGCGCGAGATCAACCGGCGCCTGGGCATCACCATCGTCGTCATCACGCACCAGATCTCGATCGTCCACGAGCTCTGCGACCAGGTGATCGTCATGGACGGCGGCCGCGTGGTCGACAGCGGCGACACGTACCGCGTGTTCGCGCACCCGCGCGCCGACCTGACCAAGCGGTTCGTCGCCGCGGTGACGCAGGGCGTGCCGGCGGGAGAGACGCTGTCGGCGCTCGCCGCGGGCGGGGGCGACCTGGTCAGTGTCGAGATCAACGAGTTCTCCAGCGAAGACGTCTCGAACGTGTTCCACCGTCACGGCGCCCGTCACTCCGTCGTCTACGGCGGCGTCACCGACGTGCTCGGACGCCAGCTCGGCACGCTCACCTATCGCGTGCACACCGACGACCTCGGCGCCGTCGTCGCGGAGCTCCGCGCCCACACCGACGTCGTCGTGCCCACCGGGGAGGTGCGCGCATGAACAAGTGGGACACCCTCACCCCGGTGCTGCTGCAGTCCATCGGCGAGACGGTCTACATGGTCGCCGTCTCGCTGCTCATCTCCGGCGTCGCGGGGCTCGTCATCGGGGCACTGCTGTACGCCACCCGGCCCGGCAACCTGTTCGAGAACCGGGTCGTCTTCGCGGTCGCGAACCTCGTCATCAACCTCATCCGCCCGATCCCGTTCATCATCTTCCTCACCGCCGTGGCCCCCGTCACCCGCGCGGTGACCGGGACGACCCTGGGGACGGATGCCGCGATCGTGCCGATCACGATCATGGCCACGGTCGTGATCGCCCGCGTGGTCGAGCAGAACCTCGTCGCCGTCGACCCCGGCGCCGTCGAGGCGGCGCGGGCCGTCGGCGCCCGGCGGATCGGCGTGCTGTTCGGCGTGGTGATCCCCGAGGCGCTCGCGCCGCTGATCCTCGGCTACACGTTCATGTTCATCGCGGTCGTCGACATGTCGGCAATGGCCGGGTACATCGGCGGCGGCGGGCTCGGCAACTTCGCCATCATCTACGGCTACCAGCAGTTCAACCAGCAGGCGACGTGGGTGACGGTCGCGATCATCGTGGTGATCGTGCAGGCCGGTCAGCTGCTCGGCAACGCCCTCGCCCACCGCATCCTGCGCCGCTGAGGTCAGGGCTCGCTCTCGCCCAGTGCGCGCGCCCGCGCCC
>NZ_CAUQWC010000284.1:0-3738 GCF_963521695.1 uncultured Microbacterium sp.
CGGCCGCGGCGTTCCTGATCGCCGAACGAGCCGGCATCCCGGAACTGCTGTACTTCGCGACCCTGCTGGCGGCGCTCCTCGTCGCCGCGGCGATCGCCCTCCTGCTGACGCGCGGTGCGGGCGCGGTCACTCGCGTCATCTCCCCCGACGTTCCGGAGGTCGGTGGCACCGCGTCGGTGACCGTGCGAGCGGGGATGCGCAGCGCCCTGCCGAGCGGCCCCGGCCGGTGGTCCGATGCCCTCCCCCCGGGCCTCACGGGCCGCGCCGAGGGCAGCTCTCCGGCCACCGGTTCGGCACTGTCGGGCACCGGAGCCGCCGTGCAGGTGCGCTACGACGTGGTGGGAGTGACGCGTGGCATCCATGCTCTGGGGCCCCTCGAGGTGACGACCACCGATCCGTTCGGACTGCTGCGGCGACGCCTCGCGCTGGGGCGCACGACACCCGTGACCGTCGCGCCGGCCATCGTCGACCTCGCCCCGCTTCCCCGCGCCTCGGGTGAGGCCGGTGGTAGCCGGCAGACGACGACGCTGCAGCTGGGGCAGGGGTCCGACAACCTCGTCGCGCGTCCGTACGCCCCGGGCGACTCGATGCGCCGCATCCACTGGCGCGCGACCGCCCACCGCGACACCCTGATGGTGCGACAGGAGGAGCAGGAATCGAGCCCGGCGGCCACGGTGGTGCTCGACCGCGCGCTCTCACGATGGACACCGCTCGCAGCGAGCGCCCCGGGCGCCGATGAGGCCTTCGAGACGGCGGTGACGGCCTGCGTCTCGGTCATCGCGCGCCTCGTGCACGAGGGATACACCGTCGACGTCGTCGACAGTGACGGCAGTCTGCTGATCGATCCGGTCGAGGGCGGCGACGACGGAGAAGCGCGGGCAGCGTCCGCTGGTTTCGCCACCCTGCGCGCTCGCGCCGACGATCCCGCACGGCGCGTGGTGCCGGCATCCGCCGCCGCTCTCTCGGGCCCCGTCGTGGTGATCACGGGCGCGCTCGAACCCGACGACCGCACCGCACTGGGAGCCGTGGCCCACCACTCGGCGCTGCCGGTGCTGCTCGTGGTGGCCGAGCGGGCGGAGATCCAGAGCCTTCGGGCCGGAGGATGGAAGGCGGCCGTCCTGTGGCCCGGGGGCGACGTGGCTGCGGCGTGGGACGACGCGATGGAAGAGGGGTACGCCCGTGTCGACCGCTGACGTCACGGTGCTGCGCACCCCGCGGCGCCGGCGCGATGCGACGCTCCTGACCATCGGGCTGTTCGCCGCGATCGCGAGCGCCATGCTGCCGGTGTTCTCGGTCATCGCCCCGGGCCCGTGGGTCGCGGGGGCCGTGTTCGTCACGGCCGCCGTGCTCGGGGCGGGGCTGCTCGTCCGCGTCGGGCGACTGCCGGCGGTGCTCGCGAGCGTCGTCGAGGTCGCGGTGGGCATCGTGCTGCTGACGGCCATCTTCGGCCGCTCCACCGCCCTGCTCGGGGTCATCCCGACCCCGGCGACGTTCGCGTCGGTGCCCGATCTGCTGGCCGCGGCGGCAGAGGAGATCCGTATCGGTGTCGCGCCGGTGGACGCGCAGACGGGCCTGTCGTTCCTGCTGGTCGCCGCCATCGCCGGCCTCGCGGTGGTGCTCGACCACGTCGTCCTGACCGCACGGATGCCGCTGCTGGCCGGCGTCGGTCTCGTCGCAGTGTCGTTGATCCCCACGATCGCCATCCCCTCCGACATCGACATCGCGGGTTTCGTGCTGCTGGCGGCGGCGCTGCTGTTCCTGCTGCGCATCGACACGCGCGCCCAGGCGGCGACCGCGTCGTCTGCGCGTGCGGACTCCCCGCGCGTGCGGGGTGTCTCGGCGACCGCTCTGGGCGTCGCCGCCGTCGCCGTGATCGTCGCTGTCGTCGCCACCCCGCTCCTGCCCCAACCGGATCTGCGCTTCGCGACCGGGGGCAGCGGTGGCATCGGCACGACCATCAACCCCAACCTCGAGCTCGGCAACGACCTGCGTCAACCGCGCGAGGTCGAGGTGCTTTCCGTGCGCACGACGGCACCCACGGCCCCCTACCTCCGAGCGGTGACCCTCTCGCGCTTCGACGGCGCCGTGTGGCAACCCGACAGCTCCGACACCGTGCCCGTCACGGCCGAGGGCGCCGTGTTCGACCCGGTCACCGTCGCCGAGGGCGTCACCGTCGAGGACTACGACACCACGGTCACCGTCGATCAGCTCGACAGCCCGTGGCTGCCGGTGCCCTATCCCGCCTCCACCGTGACCGGACTCACCGGGGACTGGCTCGGGATGCCGCAGAACCGCACGGTCGTCACCCGCGCGGGGTCCACCCGTGAGCAGGTCTACGAGGTGCAGGCCGACGTACCCCGCCCGACACTCGAGCAGATCCGCTCGAGCGCGGTGGGAGGACCTGGTCTCGACCCGACGCTGACGTCGTTGCCGGACGACGTGCCCGCCGTCATCGGCGACACCGCGCGCGAGGTGACCGCGGGCGCGCAGTCGCCCTACGACCAACTGCTGGCACTGCAGACGTGGTTCCGCAGCAGCGAGTTCCGCTACTCGCTCGACGCCCCCGTCGAGTCGGGCTTCGACGGCGCGGGAGTGGATGCCGTCGCCGACTTCCTCGAGGTGCGCGCGGGCTACTGCGTGCATTACGCCTCCGCCTTCGCCGTGATGGCCCGCTCGCTCGGCATCCCCGCGCGCATCGTCATCGGCTACCTCCCGGGAACGGCGTCGACCACCGCGCAGCAGGGCGGCACCGAGTACACAGTGAGCTCCAGCCAGTTGCACGCGTGGCCCGAGGTGTCCTTCGAGGGCATCGGATGGGTGCCCTTCGAGCCCACCAACAGCCTCGGCGTGCCGACGAACTTCGCGTCGGGATCGGGTTCGGGCGGATCGGGAACGACCGACACCCCGGAGCAGAATGCCGCCTCCCCCGACGCGCAGCCCTCGACGGCGCCGTCGCAGGCGGGGCGCCCCGACCTGGGCGAGCAGGACGGCCCCGGCGTCTCCGCCGGACAACGGTCGTCGACGACGTGGGTCGCGCCGACCCTGATCGCCCTCGCGCTCGCACTGCTGGTGTTCGTGCCCTCGGTCGTGCGGGTGCTGCGGCGCCGTCGCCGGCTCACGGCCGCCGGTGCGGGCGATCCGGTCTCGGCGTGGCGGGCCCTGCAAGAGGAGGCGGTCGACCTCGGCATCCCGGCATCCGGAGCCGAGTCGCCCCGCGCTTTCGCTGCGCGTCTGACGAGCGATCACGGCGTCGACGCCGACGACGTCGGTCTGCTGCGTGCGGCGGTGGAACGCGTCAGCTACGCCGAGGACGCCGTGGACCCCGCGAGCGGACCCGCCCTGATCGCTGCGGTCGAGCGCATCCGCGTTCGTCTGCGGGCGGGTGCCTCACCGAGGCGGCGCCTGGTCGCGAGCCTGTTCCCGCGCTCGCTCGTCGTGCGCTCGGGTGCGGTCGAGGCGGAACGCGAGACCGTCGGCAGCTGAGGGCGCCGGACGCTCCCGGAAGAGGGGAAATCGGCATTCGGCACGGGCATCGGGGGAAAGACGATGAGCCCCACCCCCTGCGGGGTGAGGCTCATCGTGTGGCGGAAGTGACAGGATTTGAACCTGCGAGGCGAGTTACCCCGCCTACATGGATTCCAGCCATGCTCCTTAGGCCGCTCGGACACACTTCCAACAGGAGAGCTTACACGGCGACGGACCGCTCCCCCGCCGCGGCCGGGTCACGTCGGCCGGACC
>NZ_CAUQWC010000285.1:0-3677 GCF_963521695.1 uncultured Microbacterium sp.
CGGCCAGGGCGTCGACCCCCGTGGCGTCGACGAAGCGCGCGGCCTCGGCGACGTCGGTGCGCACGCCGGGTGAGTGGGCGCCCTTGCCGCCGATCTCACCGAGCTCGGCCTCGATCCAGCCCCCGGCAGCATGCACGCGGGCGGCGACGGCGGCGGTGCGCTCGAGGTTCTCGGCGTCGTCGAGGTGCGCGGCATCGAACATGACGGACCGGATGCCGACGGCCAGCGCCTCGTCGAGGAGCCCTTCCTCGGTCGCGTGGTCGAGGTGCACGACGACGGGCACGCGGGCGCCCTCCGCGAGACGCAGCGCTGCGGTGGCGGCAGGCGCCAGACCCCCGTGGAACGCGATGGCGTTCTGCGAGAGCTGGAGGATGACCCCGCTGCCCGCCGCTTCGGCGCCGGTGATGATCGCCTCCGCGACCTCGAGGGTGATGAAGTTGAAGGCCCCGACCGCGCGGTGCGCGGCGAGCAGTTCGGGCATGTCGGCCAGCGGCACGGGGGTGTCTTTCTCGTCGGGGGCTCGGTGTTCGGGGCGCGATCCGCCGTTTGGGGCGTGTTCCGCCGCTTGGGGCGTGAATTATCCGCCCCGGATGGCGGATTCCGCCCCGAACCGGGTAAGGCGGGGGTGGATGCCGGGACCTCGGGCGTGAGCGCGGGCCTCGCCGTCCGCGGGTGGGCATCGGGTTTGGGCGTATTCCGCCGTTCGGGGCGTGAGTTTCCCGCCCCGAGCGGCCGATTCCGCCCCAACCCCGAAAAGGGAGGGGGTGGATGCCGGGACCCTCACGTGAGCGCGAGGTCCCGGCATCCGGTGTCCTCAGCAGCTGGACTTGTAGACGGCGTCGGCGCCGTCGGTGGTGATGTTGTCTTTCGTGAGGATGGTGAAGCCGGTCTGGATCTTTTCCTCCGTCGCTTCGCCCTTCAGCGCGGCGATGGCCTGCTTCACGCCGTCGGAGCCGATGGTGGCGGGCTCCTGGGCGACGAGGGCCTGGACGGTGCCGGCTTCGAGGGCCTTGACCTGGGCGGGGCCGGCGTCGAAGCCGACGATGGTGACCGATCCCTGCTTGCCGGCCTGCTGGACGCCGGTGGCGGAGCCTTCGGCGGCGAACAGGTTGGCGGCGAAGATGCCGACGATGTCGGGGTCCTTCTGCAGAGCGGCGGTGACGATCTCGGCCGCGGTGGAGGGCTCGTTGTGCGAGTACTGCACCCCGACCGACTCGAACTTGCTGTCGCCGGCGACCGCATCCTCGAAGCCCTTCGCCCGCGCATCCGTGGTCGAGATGCCGGGGTCGACCGAGACGACGAGGACCTTACCTCCGTCGGGGTTGGCCTCCTGGATGGCCTCGAACGCGGCCGCCCCGCCGCCCTCGTTGTCGGACGAGATCTGCGAGACCGCGCCCGAGGGGTCTTCCAGCGTCGTGTCGACGAGCACGACCTTGATCCCCGCCGCTTCCGCCGCCGCGATCGGCGCCTGCATGGCCGACACGTCAGTGGGGGCGATGAGCAGCGCGTCGGGCTGGGACGCGACGATCGCGTCGACGATCGGCTTCTGCAGGGTGGGGTCGAACTTCTCGGGACCCTGGGTGGTGACGGTGGCGCCTTCCTTGGCGGCTTCGGCCTGGATGCCGCACTGCATGGAGATGTAGAACTCATCTCCCGCGACGCCCTGCACGAACGCGATCTTGTAGCCGTCATCCGACCCACCCGAGGCGGAGCCCGATGAGGAGCCGCCGGAGCACCCGGCGAGGACGAGGGTGGCTGCGGCGCCGAGGGTGGCGAACGCGAGAACCTTGCTGTTCCACTGCATTGTGATGACCGTTCTCTCTTGGTGGGGTCGGATGCCGGGTCTCAGCCGCGGCGTCCTCCGCTGACGAACTTTCGCCAGAGGCTCTGGGTGTTGCCGCGAGTCGCGGCGGTGCGGCGCACCTGGTCGACGTACACCGCGGTGATCAGCACGGCGCCGACGGCCACCTGCTGCCAGAAGGGCTGCACGCCGGTGATGACGAAGCCGTTCTGCAGGACGGCGGGGATGAACAGACCGACCACGGTGCCGAAGATCGTGCCGACACCACCGAACAGCGACGTGCCGCCGATGACGACGGCCGCGATGACGTTCAGGTTCGTCTGCGACTGACCGGCGATCGCCGTGGTCGAGAACTGCGAGAGGGCCAGGATGCCGGCGAGCCCGGCGAGCGCCCCCGACAGCGTGTAGACCGAGATGAGGTGGCGGTCGACCTTGACGCCGACGCGGCGGGCGGCGAGTTCGCTCGAGCCGACGGCGTAGGTGTAGAGCCCGAACTTCGTGAAGTGCAGCACGATCGCGCCGATCACCACGACCACGAGCGCGATCACGCTGATGATCGGCAGCGAGCCGAACACGTTGCCGTAGCCGATGGAGACGGTGAGGACGGTGGGGACGTCGCGCACGTCGACGCCACCCGTGAGGATCTGCGCCAAGCCCAGGGCCATGCCGAGCGAGCCCAGGGTGACGATGAGTGGGGGGATCTTCGCCTTCGCGATGAGGAAGCCGTTGAGCAGCCCCCAGCAGACACCGCTGAGGATCGACACCAGGATGCCGACGGTCGCCACGCCCCATCCCTCGCCACCCATCGCTCGCATGACGAGTGCCGAGACGACGCCCGAGAACACGAGCACCGAGCCGACCGAGAGGTCGATGCCCGACGTGATGATGATGTACGTCATGCCGACGCCGAGGACCGCGAGGATCGAGGCGTTCTGGATGATGAGACGGAAGTTCGACCACTGGGCGAACGAGTCCGGCGCCAGTGCACTGAAGATCAGCACGATGACGATGAGGATGATGAGGATCTGAAAGGCCTGAGCCTTGAGCAGTCCGACGAAGAAGTTCGGCTTGTTCTCCTCGAGAGTGCCGATCGCGACGGTCTCGGTGGGAGGGGTCTTGACGCTCATTTGGAGTCGTCCTTCGTGACGGCGCCGGTCATGAGCCCGACGAGTTCTTCCATGGAGGTGTTCTTGGCGTCGATGTTCGCCACCCGGGTGCCGAGCCGCAGGACTTGGATGCGGTCGCACACGTCCATCACGTGGGGCATGGAGTGGGAGATGAGAACGACGGCGATGCCTTTGTCGCGGACGCGGCGGATGGTTTCGAGGACGTTCTTGGTCTGGCGCACGCCGAGGGCGGCGGTGGGTTCGTCGAGGAACACCAGGCGTCCGGCCCAGTGCACGGCGCGGGCGATCGCGATCGCCTGCCGCTGTCCACCGGACATCTCCCCCACGGGGGAGGTGAGGGAGCGGACGGTTGCGCCGAGTTCGTCGAACGCGGCGCGGGAGGCGACGGCCATGTCTTTGGTTTTCATGAACCCCAGCGCTCCGGCAAGTCCGGGGCGGCGGATCTCCCGGCCGAGGTACATGTTCTGCACGGGGTCGAGGTGGGGGGCGAGGGCGAGGTCCTGGTACACCGTCTCGATGCCGAGGGCCGAGGCGACCTGCGGGTTGGACATCTCGATCGGCTTGCCGTCGAAGAGGATCTCGCCCTCATCGACCGCGAGGTTGCCCGACAGGGCCTTCACGAGCGTCGATTTCCCGGCACCGTTGTCACCGATCAACGCGGTGACTTCCCCGGGGTAGACCTCGAAATCGACGTTGTTGAGGGCGCGGACGTGGCCGAACTGACGCGAGAGACCCCGCGCCTGCAGCAC
>NZ_CAUQWC010000286.1:0-3613 GCF_963521695.1 uncultured Microbacterium sp.
GTTTACGCGCGCGAATCGCGTTTATGCGTGGAGCTTCCCGGCCGAGCCCTCGCCGGGGATCGCGTCCCGCGAAGTGGCGCTGGGGGGAGAGAGAACACACATAAACGCTTCCCGTGCGCAGAAACACGCTGTGCTCGCGTTTACGCGCGCGAATCGCGTTTATGCGTGGAGCTTCCCGGCCGAGCCCTCGCCGCGGGTGCGCGACCGTAAGGTCTCGCTGGCACGTCAGGCGGCTGACACGCCGAACAGCAGACCGAGCACGTAGGTCACCGCGGCGGCGCCGAAGCCGATCGCGAGTTGACGCAGGCCCCGCTTGAGCGGAGACGCGCCCGAGAGCAGACCCACCATCGCGCCGGTGGCCATGAGGGCGATACCCACGAGCACCAGCGCGAGCACGACCGCGGCAAAGCCGGTCATGCCGAAGATCCACGGCAGCACCGGGATGATGGCCCCGGAGGCGAAGAACAGGAAGCTCGAGATCGACGCCCCCCATGCGCTGCCGACGACGTCGTGCGAGGACTCCCCCGGAGCCGCCGCGACCGGAGCGGTTCCCGCCTGCGCGGCGGTGACGGTCTCGCGGGCCTTCGCGAGGGCGGCATCCGGATCCATCCCACGCGTGCGGTAGACGAGGGCGAGCTCGTTGGCATCCAGATCGAGGTGGGGAAGAGCCGAGTCGGCGAAGTCGCTCTCTTCGGTGGCCTCGAGGAGCTCGCGCTGGGAGCGGACCGACACGAATTCCCCCGCGCCCATCGACAGGGCTCCCGCGAGCAGGCCCGCGATGCCGCTGAAGAGCACGAAGCTCGGGGCGACGCCGGTGGCGCCCACGCCCATGACGAGGGCGAGGTTGGAGACGAGACCGTCGTTGGCGCCGAAGACGGCGGCGCGGAAGGTTCCCGAGAGGCGGCGGCGTCCGCGAGCCGCGAGTCCGCGGACCACCTCATGGTGCACCCGTTCGTCGGCGGCCATCGCCGGGGTCGCGTACGGCTCGTCGGCGTACGGCGAGCGCGCCTCGGCGTTCTGCGCGAGGGCCAGCACGAAGATGGAGCCGAAGCGGCGGGCCATCCAGGCGAGCATGCGGGTGCTGAGGCCCGCGGACGGCAGCCGGTGCGGCTGCTCTCCGAGCAGGTCGATCCAGTGCTGCTCGTGGCGACCCTCGGCCTCGGCGAGGGCGAGCAGGATCTCTCGCTCCTCGCCGCTGCGCCGGGATGCGAGCTCGCGGTAGACGCGTGCCTCGGCGCGCTCGTCGACGAGATAGCGCGCCCAGCGGCGGCGGTCACGGTCGGTGGGTGTGGCGACGGTCGTCACGGGGCTCCTTCGGGTCGTCCCCCACCGTAATGAGGCGGTTCCGCTCCCCCGGGCGCGTCGGCCGACACTGACAGCATTTCGGGCCTCCGAAGCCCGGAAAGACGCGGAGGACGACGGGTGGATGCCAGCATTTCGGGGCCGCGAAATCACGCGGGGCGTCGGCTCCGGCGACGCGGGTACCTCACGAGCCACGCGACGCGTCCCGAGTCACGTGGCTCCTCCGGTACGGCGCCGCGCCTCAGGAGTGCACGCGCCGCCGCAGCACGTCGATGCGCGCCTGCAGTTGCGCGACGGTGGCGTGCGAAACGGCGGGACCGCCGCAGATGCGCCGGAGCTCGGCGTGCACGAGACCGTGCGGCTCGCCGCTCTGCCGGGCATAGAGGCCGACCATCGTGTTGAGCAGCTGCCGCTGCTCCTTCAGGGTGCGGTGCAGTGGCGCGGGCAGCCCGCCCTCGTCGACCGGGGGCGGCTCGACCCCGTTCTCTTTCTCGGTCGCCTCGCGGGTGGAGCGGTGGCGCGATTGCCGAGTCGCCCGAGACATGAGCACCTCGTGCACCTGATCGGGCTCGAGCAGGCCCGGGATGCCGAGGAACTCCTCCTCCTCGATGGTCCCCGGTACCGCGAGCTGTCCGAACTCCTGCCCGTCGAAGAGCACCCGGTCGAAATGGGCGAGCGAGCCGAGCGCCTGGTACTCGAACTCCTGCTCAAGCGCATCGGATGCCTTGTCTTCGCGCTCGGCGGCATCCATCATGTCTTCTTCGGCGTTCCACTGGTCTTCCGCGTCGCTGTCGCGGTCGAGGGCGTGGTCGCGCTGCGCCTCCATCTCGCCGGCGAGGGCGAGCAGCTGGGGCACGTTGGGCAGGAAGACGCTCGCGGTCTCTCCTCGACGGCGGGCGCGCACGAAACGTCCGATGGCCTGCGCGAAGAACAGCGGCGTCGAGGCGCTCGTGGCGTATACGCCGACCGCGAGGCGCGGCACGTCGACGCCCTCCGACACCATGCGGACGGCGACCATCCACCGGGTCGTGCCCTTCGAGAACGTCTCGATACGGCCCGAGGCCTCGGCTTCGTCGGAGAGGACGACGGTGACCTTCTCGCCGCTGATGTCCTCGAGGATGGCGGCGTAGGCGCGTGCGGCGGTCTGGTCGGTCGCGATGACGAGTCCCCCGGCATCCGGGACCGTCTCGCGCACCTCGGTCAGGCGTCGGTCGGCGGAGCGGAGGACGGCGGGGATCCAGTCGCCGTTCGGGTCGAGCGCGGTGCGCCAGGCCTGAGAGGTGATGTCCTTGGTGTTGTCCTGGCCGAGCTGGGCTTCCATCTCTTCGCCGGCCTTGGTGCGCCAGCGCATCTGACCTGCGTAGACGAGGAAGAAGACCGGGCGCACGACGCCGTCGTCGAGGGCGCGCCGGTAGCCGTACGCGTAGTCGGTTCTCGAGAGGCGGATGCCCTTGGCGTTGGGGTGATACTCCACGAACGGGATGGGGGCGGTGTCGCTGCGGAACGGCGTCCCCGACAGCAGCAGGCGCCGCGTGGCGCGGTTGTAGGCCTCGCGCAGGGCGTCGCCCCAGCTGAGCGCGTCGCCGCCGTGGTGCACCTCGTCGAGGACGACAAGGGTTCTGGCATCCATCGTCAGCCGCTGGTGCACCTCGGCTTTGACCGCCACCTGCGCGTAGGTGACCGCGACCCCGTGGTACTGCCGGGACGGCGTCGCGTGGCGATTGGAGAAGAACGGATCGAGTCGGATGCCGACCCGCGCGGCCGCCTCGGCCCACTGGGTCTTGAGGTGCTCGGTGGGGGCCACGACGACGATGCGGTCGATGACTCGGCGCCGCATGAGCTCGGAGGCGAGGCGCAGGGCGAACGTCGTCTTGCCGGCGCCGGGGGTGGCCGCGGCGAGGAAGTCGCGGGGGCCTTTGCCCTCACCGTCGGGTCCGTCGAGGCCGAAGTACAGATCGAGCGCCTCGGCCTGCCACGCGCGGAGGCGCTGAGCGGTTCCCCACGGGGCACGCTGCGGGAACGACGGCGAGAGGTGTTCGGCGGCGAAGGAGCCGAAGTGGGGCTCGGTGCCGTCGGCAAGCAGGGGTTCATCCCCCGGCACCGCGTGGTCGGCGACGGGGGCGGTGGCGTGGGCCGGGTCGTGGGGAGTGGATGCCGCGGGGGCGGTGAGCGAGCCTGTCGGACGTGAGTCGCCGGCGGTGGAGGCCGGAGCGATCGAGGCGGAGGGAGCGTCGCCGCTGCGCGGGTCGGCGGGGGTGGGGCCTGCGGGTGCGACCGGGCCGGGGCTCGCTACCGGGCCGGGGCTCGCGAC
>NZ_CAUQWC010000287.1:0-3613 GCF_963521695.1 uncultured Microbacterium sp.
CCCCCCACGCCTGGGTCACCGCGCAGTTCCCGCCACTCCGCTAACCGGGCGTACGCGGCGTTCAGGGCGGCCCCCTTGCCCGTGCGGGCGTCGGGGAGCCGTCGGATCACGGCGTGCACCAGCGGATCCGTGTCGGCGAAGCCCGCGACGATGTCGCCGGTGCCGTCGGTGCTGGCGTCGTCGATGATCCACAGATGAACCGTCGGGAAGCGCTCGCGAGTCCTCCTGATCGTCTCGGCGATCACCGCCGCCTCGTCTCGACAGGGGATGAACGCGTGCCACTCGAACGCCGCGGGATCGCCCTCGGCGGCGCCACGACGGCGCACGAAGGGGACGACGATCAGCGCCGTGTAGGTGAGGAACATCACCAGGAAGACGAAGGAGAGCGAGAAGAGGAACTCGAGCGCGTTCACGAGCGGGGGGTGTCCTCTCCGGATGCCACGTCGACGTCATCCTGTGACCGAAGACGCCGCGAGCGCCAGGCGAGCAGTCCGCCGATCACCGCTGCGCCGACCCCGACGACGGCGAGTGTCGCCGTCGGGGCCGCGTAGCCGGTGACCGCGAGAATGCCGACGGCACCGCCGCCCATCGCACCGTTGCGGTACACGTGATCAGCCCTGGGCCGGTGCGGCCGCGTGCTGGCTGCGACGTCGCAGCAGCACGGCGGCGACGAGGACGGCGGCCAGACCGAATCCCCCTCCGGCGAGTGCCAGCGACTCGGGGCCGGCGACGGGAACCGCCAGCTGACCGGCGTTGGGGCCGACCGACGCGGTGGCCAGGTCGACGATCGCGATGGCGCCCGCCGTGCCGAGGCCGACGCGCAGCGCCGTCTGGGTGAAGGTTCCGCCGTCCGTCGACTGCACGTTGACCTGCAGCTGCGCGAGCGCGGTGATCGCCGCGCCGAGCGGACCCTGGAGGCTGTCGACCAGGCCGTCGAGCACCGGGTTGATGACGGCTTCCGCGGCACCGAGCGCGGTGCCGAGGACGAGACCGGCCAGACCCAGCTCGTCGACGCGGTCCTGGACGGCATCCAGGATCCCGTTGACACCGTCGGAGATCTGGGTGACCACGGCCGCGGGCACGAACGACAACAGGTCGGTGCCGGGCGGAAGAGCGTTGATGTCGGCGACCCCCGCCGCGGCGAGCAGGTCGTCCTCGGTCAGGGTGATGGTGCCGGAGGCGAACGGGTTGTCCAGGTCGAGACCGGCGACGGCGGCCGCGGCCAGCAGCGTGTTGATCGCGGGGTTGAGGGTGTTCAGCACGCCCGAGACGAGGGTGCCGCTCACGACGACGCCGACATCGGCGACGACGTATTGCCCGCTCTGCGTTCCGTCGGTCGTTTGCGTGGCGGATGCCGCGAGCGTTCCGACGTTCACCTGCAGCCCCGCCAGGGCGTCGGTGCCGCCGACGGTGATGCTGGCCGTGTTCTCCGCCGAGGGGTCGCCGACGCTGGAGGGCGTGACGGTGCCGACGCCGATGAGGCTCGGTGCCGCCGAGACCGCGCCCGAGAACGCCGACGAGCTGCCGTCGTCGTTCGCGCGGGCGTACTGACCCACCGCGCCGAGCTGGATGATGCCGTTGTCGCCGAAGAGGTTCGTCGAACCCGCCTGCAGCGCGACGAGGCCCGCGATGGCCTCTGCGTCGAGGGGCTGGTCGACGATGACGTCGCCCGAGGCGTCGGTGTTGACGGCGTTCGCGCCGCGGAGGGCGACGACGGTGTCGAGGATGTCGGTGCCGAGGAGGGACGTCTGAACGAGACGGCCGGTGCCCTGCGATACGACGTCCGCCGGGGCGGCGTGCGCCGCCGTGGCGGGGAGGAGGAGCGCTGCGACGGCGACGGTGGCCCCGACCGCGCGCACGGCCTTCCCCGTTCGAGCAGCGGTGTGTGGACGAATGGTCATGGATGCCTGCTTCCTGGATGGCCGCACACCTTCGAGCCCACCGCGGGCGGGATGGTGCGGTGCAAGGTGAAAGTAGGCGCGGTATCGAGCGGAAGCATCCGTGCCCCGTACGGAATCCGACTACTTAGGGGTCTCCTTCTGACTCCGTATGCCTCCTCGACTACTGATTCCCCGTCGAAAGTTCGGAGTCGACACCGAACTCGGTGTAGGAACGATGCGGGGCCGCGTCCGTGGACGCGGGGGAGTGCAGGGAGACACCGCATGGGTGCAGGTCGACCATTGATGGGGCGCGCGCGGGAGAAATCCATCGCGGCGGAGGCGTTGCGCGCGAAACGCGGCGTTCTGCTGACGGGGCCCGCGCGGAGCGGTCGCTCCCGCCTGCTGGCGGCGATCGCCGAGGCGCAGTCGCGGCCGACGTTCGTCATCGAGACACGGGCCGGCGTCGTGACGATGCGTTCGGGGATGTCCGATCGGCGCGCCCTCATCGGCGCGGACGATGTCGCCGACGTGGTCGCGGAGGTCGAGTATCGCGCCGGAGTCCTCGTCGTCGACGACATCGATCTGCTTCCGGATGCCGCGGCGGCGGCCCTCATCGACGCCCTGGGCGCATCGAATGCCGTGCTCCTGGCGACCCTCGCTCCCCGGCACGAGATCGCCCGGAGCTCGATCCACCGCTGGGAGCTGCTGCGACCGCTGGTGGAGGACGCCGACCGATTGAACATCGCCGTGGGGCCGCTCACCCTCGCGGAGACGGCCGCCCTGGCGAACGCGCTGAGGGAGAGCCGGCACGGGGTCGGACCCGCGGACGACGCGTGGATGATGGCGCTGCATCACCTCAGCGGGGGAAGCCCCGCACTCGTCGGCGAGTTGGTCGAGGTGGCTGCGGCCCGAGGGCGGATGCACGCGGTGTGCCCGATCGAGCCGTTCGCCGATCTGCTGCCGGGTGGCCTCGTGGCATCCCTCACGCGGATGCTGGCACCGCTGGACGAACGCGACCGCCGTCTGCTGGGCATCGTCTTCGAGCTCGGCGCTGTTCCACTGCGTCACGTCGGATCGGTCGTGCCCGCCGACGTGCTCGCGCGCCTGCACGACGGGAACCTCGTCGTCGCCTCGGTCGAGGCGGGTTCGGCCGCCGTCAGTCCGCTGCTGGCCCGGGTCGTCCACGACTCCACGCCGCGCGAAGAGCACCTCGACGAGCGTCGCGACATCGCCCACCGCCTCCTCGATCTCCTCCGGCACGGTGATGTGCTGACCCCCGCCGAAGAGGTGTTCTGCGCGCGTTTCGCCGGGACGGTCGAGGTGGTCGGTCCCCTCGCCGAGCCTCTGGCGGCGGTGCTGCCGCGCGCGGCGCTCTCCCTCGCGCGATCGGGCGTGCCGCGTGACTCCCTGGAGATGATCGCCCGCGTTCTCGACCACGGCCCCGCCCTGCGCGCATCGGCCGCGCTGATTCTCACGCGTATCGCCCTCGAGGACTCCGCCGAGGCCGAGCTCCTGCTGCGCACCCTTCCCGAGCCCGCCTCGGCGTCCGAGCGCGAGTTGGCCCTGCACGTGTACGTCCGGACGCTGTGCGCGACGTGCGCGGGGTCGGACGCTGCCCGCGACCGCCTGCGGGCGCTGGCGAGCTGGGCGCCCGACGATGGCGACTGGCGCATCCGCATCGAGCAGGCGGCGGCGATGTTGTCGCTGCCCAACGGTGCCTCGTTCGTCGAGAG
>NZ_CAUQWC010000288.1:0-3603 GCF_963521695.1 uncultured Microbacterium sp.
GTGCTCGACCTCGACGACGGGCTCCCCGCCGGCCGCAAGGCCGAGGGGCGCGAGCGGGCTGACCGTGCCGCCGCCGACGCCCCGGTCTGGCTGCGGATCAGTGCCGCCGGCACCCGCGACGGCGACGACGACCTGGCACTGTGCCGCGACCTGGAGGGTCGTCTCGCGGGCGTCGTGCTGGCGATGTGCGCCGGCCCCGACGACGTCGCTCACGTGGCGGCATCCCTTCCGCTCGGCACTCCCATCGTGGCGATGGTGGAGTCGGCCGCAGCGCTCCTGGCCGCCCCGGCGATCGCCGCACACCCCGCCACCCGTCGCCTGGCGTTCGGCACGGGAGACTTCCGGCGCGACACGGGCATGGCGGCCGATCGCATGGCGCTGTCGTGGCCGCGGGCGCAGCTCGTGGTGGCCTCGGCCGCCGCGGGGATCGTGGGACCCATCGACGGCCCGTGCGGTCCGATCGAGCAGGCTCGGGATGCCGCGCTGCACGCGGTCGCCATGGGCTTCACCGGCACGCTGGCGCTTCAGGATGCCGCCGTCGCCGGCGCGCACGCGGGCTTCACCCCGTCGCCCGCCGAGGTGGAGGCCGCAAGGTCACTGCTGTCGGCGACCCCTGACGGCCCCGTCGACGGTTCCTATGCGCCGACCCTCGCCCGGGCTCGCGCCCTTGTCGAACGCGCGGAGGCACTGGCCGCCCTGTGACGCGGAGCGTCGGCGCGGGGAGGGGTCGCGTCGCCTGCGAGATCACACGATCGTGTCGAGATCACAGGATCTCCGCGTCGAGAACCCTGTGATCTCGACCCGGTCGTGTGATCTCGGCTCTCCTCAGACCGACTCAGCCGCGACCGAACCAGCGGCGCCGCTGTCGCCGGACCGGTGCCTGCGCCGATGCCGCCGCCTCACGCGCCCGTCGCCGAGCGGCCCACGCCGCCACTTCGACCTCCACGTCGACCGTAGGTGTCACCACCGGCGGTCCGCCGAGCAACTGCCGCCGCGCGTCGATCACTCGACGGTTGAAGTCCTCCACGGCTTCGCGCACCTCGGGCTCGCGCGCGATGGCATCCAGCCGCTCCGCCATCTCGGCGTGCTCGACGCGCAGGGTGAGGGCCGGTGGACCGAGCCCGGTGAGCTTCTCCGTCTCGATCTTGCGGCGGATCCACCAGTCCGGGTCGTGCCCGCCCCCGAGGTCGGGCAGGGGCTTGCCCGCACCGGG
The DNA here is from genome assembly GCF_963521695.1 of uncultured Microbacterium sp. GTDB lineage: Bacteria > Actinomycetota > Actinomycetes > Actinomycetales > Microbacteriaceae > Microbacterium. Next base: position 1,214 of record NZ_CAUQWC010000288.1, read on the forward strand.
GAGGTCGTCGAAGTCGCCCCGGCGGATGGCCTGCTGGATCGCGGTCTCGACGAAGGCCGCGCGTTCGGCCGACGTCGATCCCCTCGCCGGCGCCGACTCCGCGTCGCGCGCCGCCTGTTCGTCCGGCGACGGGGTGAGCCCCCCCTCCCGCAGTCGGCGATCGAGGCGGTACCGCTCAGCCGCCTGACGAGGATCCTCGCTCACGCCGCCTCCCGCTCCAGCCTCCGCAGACGCTTGTACGCCATGTCCTGGGCGCGCGGTCCCGACCCGAGGGCGCGCTCGGTGATGCGCAGGATCACCCGTGTCAGCGTCAGCACGGGCAGCGGCCACCGCCGCACGCCCAGCATCTTGCGGTACCGGCGGGGGATGGTCGACACCGCCGCCGCGAACAGCACGCGATAGGCCGCCCCCATGACGCCGGGGAACGGCGGCTTGCGCAAGAACCGTACGACCTCGTCGACGCGCTCTCCGCCGCGCAGCTCCCCGCGCTCCCAGAAGCCGTCGATCTCGCCGCGCAGCGCGTCGCGCGTGAGGGGCGGGTCGACGACGCGCATCAGGCGGCCGGCCGTCGCCCAGTCCGCGACGTAGGCATCGGGTCCGCCGGGAATGGGCCTCTTCGACGCCTCGTGGCCGGCGAGGAAGGCGTCGGTGAAGGCGAGATGCACCCAGCGGACGAGGTCCGTCGCCTCCGCCGTATACGTGCGTTCGGCGCCATCGCCCGCGCGGTACTCGCCCTTGACGCGCTCGTGGAAGCGTCCGACGCGGCGGGTCTCGGCATCCGCCTGGGTCCTCGAGCCGTACGTGAGCGTGATCACCCAGCGCACCGTGCCGGTGAGGCGGCCGATCGGGTCTTCGCGGTAGCGCGACCAGTCGTGCACGCCCGCGAGGGCGCCCGGGTGCAGCGCTTGCAGCAGAAGGGCCCGGATGCCAGCCACGAGCGTGCCCATTCCGGCGTGCACCGTCCAGGCGGGGCCGTTCTCCACGAAGTACCCCGCGTCGTCGCCCTCGGCGATGTCGCGCACGTAGGGGGCCATCCCGGTCGGGTCACCCGCGAGGGCGACGAGGATCTTCCCGCGGAGCGACTGGATCCAGTCGGGAGTGGGGGAGGAGGGGTCGTCTGTCACCCTTCCAGCGTGCCACCGTTCGTGGACACGGGCTCCGGGATGCCTCGGCGCCGTGACGACCCCCGGATCGAGGGGTCAGTGCCCCTCGTGCGTGATGACCGGAACGGTGCCGTCATCGCGCAGCAGCACGGCGTTCTGGGTCGCCCCCAGGGCGGGCGTGACGACGACGGCGATGACGGCGGCGGCCACGAGCAGGCCGATGACGCTCATCGGCTGCGGCGTCCGATCTGCGGCGCCGTCGTTTCGGCGGGCTCGGCGGAGGAACCCCGCCGCGGTGGCGCCCACGACGACGAAGAGCACGGATGCCGCGGCGGCACCCATGATGCTGGTGTGCGCCGGGTCGGCGACGACCAGCGCGGCGGTCAGCACCAGTGCGGCGAGCGACCCGCCCAGGGCGGCTCGCGGCACGAGCGTGCGACCTCTGGCCAGGACGGCACCGCCCCACGCGAGGGCGGCGAGTCCGAGGACGACCGCCCCGGCCCCGAGGACGACGGCGACGGCCTCGGAACCGGGGCGGACGATCGCGCCCGCACCGAGGGCGGCGATGATGAGGCCGGCCCCCCATGCGGACACGGAGGGCCACGACCGCGTGAAGGTCGCGGCCGTCATCTCACACCGCCGCGGTGCGGGGGATGCTGCGCTCGGTGCCGAGGCCGACACCCAGCAGCACGACGGCGCTGCCGAGGTGCAGGAAGTGGTCGGGCACGTTCAGCGCGAGGATGTTCGCCGCCGTTCCGGTGAGGAAGAAGCCGACGATGCCGAGCAGCAGGTAGACGGCACCGACGGTGGTGTTGACGCCCTTCGCGGCGCGGGCGTTCGCAAGGCCGGCGACCAGCAGCGCGCCACCGATCAACAGGTGCGCGATGTTGTGCAGCGGGTTGACCTCGAAGATGCCCAGAAGCAGGCCGCCCTCGGTGGCGATGAAACCGACGCCGCCGGTCACGGCGAAGCCGAGCAGTCCGACGAGCAGGTAGACAGCGCCGAAGACGGTGGCCACGAGTCGATTGGGTGATGAGCTCACGATGAACCTCCCAGAGTGTTGGCAGCGACCGTCCGGCCGCCTCACCACATCTTCGGAGGAACACCGTGCTTCGGATTGCCCTTTGCGGACCACATCCCTGCTCCGGTAGGACCCGTGAAACGACAGAAGGCCCCCGAGTACTCTCCGAGGCCCTCCGCAACGGATCCGAAACTACGAGGTCGTCCTCAGCGGTCCGGGGGGATTGCGCTTCGCGCGACGTTCACCTACGCCGCGCGAGCCCGCTC
>NZ_CAUQWC010000289.1:0-3580 GCF_963521695.1 uncultured Microbacterium sp.
CCCGGGGCCCCGACCATGTCTCGGCCCCAACGAGCTCGAGTCCGCGCGGAGGCCGAGACCGGCACCCGGCACCGCAGCATCCCCGCGCGCCAGCACCCGGGCACCGTGAAAGCCGGGCACCCGGCAAACCCGCCCCCGGACACCCCGGCACCCCGGCATCCCGGCACCCCAGCACCCCGGCACCCCGGCACCCCGGCACCCCGGCATCCTGAGACAACGTCCCCCGGCCCGGCGAGCCGGGTCGGGGGACGCGTGCCGATCACACCGTGCGGATGAGCTTCTTGTTCACGAACTCGTCGGCCGCGAGCAGGCCCATCTCCCGCGAGGTGCCACTGCGCTTGACGCCGCCGAACGGCAGCTCGGGCGAGTCGGCGAGCACGACGTTCACGTAGACCATTCCGGCCTCGATCCGGTCGGCGATGCGCTGCGCCTGCTCGGCATCCGTGGTGAACACGTAGGAGCCGAGCCCGTAGCCCGTGCCGTTGGCGATCTCGATCGCCTCCTCCTCGTCGGCGACCCGATAGACGGTGCCGACGGGACCGAAGAACTCCTCGCCGTACGCGTCCATGTCGGGCGTGATGCCCGTCAGGACGGTGCCGGGGTAGAACGCCCCGTCGCGGGTTCCGCCGACCTCGACCGTCGCGCCCTGGGAGACGGCGCGCTGCACCTGCTCGTCGAGGCGCTCGGCAGCGGCGAGCGACGAAAGGGGACCCAGGACGGTGTCGTCGGCGAACGGGTCGCCGACCTTCGCCTCGCCGAGCGCGGCTGAGAACTTCTCCACGAACGCGTCGTACAGGCCGTCGATCACGATGAAGCGCTTGGCGGCGTTGCACGACTGCCCGTTGTTGTCGAGGCGCGCATCGACGGCCGCCTGCACGGCGGCATCCAGGTCATCCGTGGACAGCAGGATGAAGGGGTCGGAGCCGCCGAGTTCCAGCGCGACCTTCTTGAGGTTGCGGCCGGCGATCTCGGCGACGGCGGCACCGGCGCGCTCCGAGCCGGTGACCGACACGCCCTGCACGCGCGAATCGCCGATGATGGTCGCCGCCTGATCGTTGGTCGCCCGGATGTTGACGTACGCGCCGTCGGGCAGCCCCGCGTCACGGTAGATCGCCTGCAGCGCCTCGGCCGACTCCGGGCACTGGGGGGCGTGCTTCAGCAGGATCGTGTTGCCGACCGCGAGGTTCGGCGCGGCGAAGCGGGCGACCTGGTAGTACGGGAAGTTCCACGGCATGATACCCAGCAACACGCCCAGCGGCGAGCGGCGGATCACCGCCGAACCTTCGCCCAGGATCTCCAGCGGGGTGTCACCGGTGATCTTGTCGATCACGTCGGCGTAGTACTCGGTGATGTCGGCGGCGAAGTCGACCTCGCCCAGGGCCGCCTCGAGCGGCTTGCCCATCTCGCGCACGATGATCGCGGCGAGGTCGTCACGGCGCTCGCGGTGCAGTTCGGCCACGCGGCGGAGCGCCTCGGCCCGCTCAGCCGGAGCGGTCCGCGACCAGGTGCGGTAACCCGCGTCAGCGGATGCCAGGGCGTCCTCGACTCCGGCGTCGGTCAGCGTGTCGTACTCGGCGAGGGTCTCCCCCGTGGCGGGGTTGACGACGGCGTAGTCGCTCATGGTGCTCCTTGTCGTTTCGATGTCAGGACGTGCGGCGGCGGCGGGCACTGGCGGGTGCCTCCCCACCCAGGGTCTCACCGCGGAAGAAGGCGGGGCTCTTGATGCGCTGCGCGATCATCAGCACCACCCCCACGACGATGATCACGACGGTGATGACGAACACCAGCCCGACGCCGGCGATCTGCGAGCCGGAACCGTAGTCGGGATTCGCGCTGTCGATGAGGGTGGTGACGAACAGCACCGCCAGGATGCCACCGCCGATCAGGGGCGCCAGCAGCGTCAAAAACACGTTGCGCACCGAGTCGAACCACTGCTTGCGGAAGTACCACACGCACGCGAACGCCGTCAGGCCGTAGTAGAAGCAGATCATCGCGCCCAGCGCCGTGATGGTGTCGGTCAACACGTTCTCGCTCAGCACGCGCATGATCGCGTAGAACGCCGAAGCGACGACGGCCGAGACGATCGTGGCGTAGCCGGGGGTGAAGAACCGCGGGCTCACCTTCGCGAAGTTCTTCGGCAGCGCGTCGTAGTGAGCCATGGCCAGCAGGGTCCGCGCCGGCCCCACGAAGGTGGCCTGGAGCGAGGATGCCGAGCTGGTGAGGACCGCGAGCGACACGAGGAACGCGAGCGGCCCGAGGATGGGTCCCGAGAGGTGGAAGAAGACGTTCTCTTGAATGTCCTCGTTGCCGAGCCCCAGCTCACCGGTGCCGTTGCCGGCGAACATGAGCAGTGCCACGGCGATGAAGAGGTACAGGGCCACGATGAGGAACACCGTGACGGTGGCGGCGCGCCCCGGGGTGCGGTCGGGATCCTTCGTCTCCTCGTTCATGGTGAGGATCACGTCCCACCCCCAGAAGATGAAGATCGACAGCGACAGCCCCGCGGCGAAGGAGCTGAACGACCCCACCTCGAAGGGGTTGAACCACGACGCCTGCACGGGGCTCGCGTCGAAGGCGTTGCCGCTCATCATTTCGACCACGGCGGCGCCGGCGAAGACCAGCAGCACGAGGATCTGGAATCCGACCAGACCGTACTGCAGGCGCTGCGTCGTCTGCAGGTCGCGGTACGACACCACCGTGGCCAAGAACATGAACAGCAGACAGACCGCGATGTTGATCGGGACGACGCGGGTGAGTTCGGCGATCTCGGCGTTGCCGCTGATCTGCGCGATGAGCAGGAACAGGAAGTCGACGGCGATGCCCGCGAGGTTCGACAGCACGATGACGGTGGCCGCGACCAGACCCCAGCCCGCCATCCAGCCGACCCAGGGACCGAAGGCGCGCGACGCCCAGGTGAACGAGGTGCCGGCATCCGGCATCCGGGAATTCAGTTCGCGATAGCCGAGCGCGACGAGCAGCATCGGGATGAAACCGACGAGGATGATCGCCGGCACCTGGAACCCGACGGCCGAGACCGTGGGGCCGAGGGCGCCGGTCAGCGTGTACGCCGGGGCGATGGTGGAGATGCCGATGACGACGGCACCGATCATGCCGATCGAGCCGACGCGCAGGCCCTTGTTGGACATGCCGGTGGTGACGGCGCTGTCGGGGGACGCGCCCGAACCGCGGGATGCATCGGTCATGACGAGACCTCCTGGGTGCGGGGCACCACGATCATCGGGACGGGCAGGGCACGCAGGATCCGCCCCGCGGTGGAACCGAGGAATAGGCGACGGGGCTGGGCGAGCCGACTCGATCCGACCAGCGCGATCTCGCCGGGCTGCCACTCGATGTGCGACACGGCGTCTTCGATGTCGCTGCCGGTGCCCACGACGGCCTCCGCCGGCACTTCTGCGGGAAGCGTTGCGCGCGCCGCCTCGAGCACGCTCGCGGCGTGCGTCTGGCCGGTGAGGCGGGTGAGGCCGGCGTCGACGCGGTCCGGCAGATCGACGCCGGCGAGGGAGAGCAGCCGGAGCGGCGCGTGGGTGCGGCGCGAGACGGTCGCCGCGGTGTGCAGGAG
>NZ_CAUQWC010000290.1:0-3568 GCF_963521695.1 uncultured Microbacterium sp.
GTCCACAACACTCCGCACTGCCGCCCGCGCGACGGCGTGTCCTGGACACTCGACAGCGCACACGGCGGCCCATCACGACGGCGCGTCCTGGACACCCACCCCCGGGAAGCCCACCCACCGCAAGGGGTGCGCGACACCGGATGCCACGGCGCTAGCCTCGCGACATGAGCCCCGCGAAGACTCCCCCCGAGATCCTCGACGTCGACGGCCACGAGGTGCGCGTCACCAGCCCCGATCGTGTCGTCTTCCCCGAGCCGGGCCTGACCAAGCTCGACCTCGTGCGGTACTACCTCTCCGTCGCCGAGGGGGCGCTCCGCGGGGCGGGTGGGCGACCGATGGTCCTGAAGCGCTTCTCCAAGGGCCTCGATCAGGAGCCGTTCTTCCAGAAGCGCGTTCCCGACAACCACCCGGCGTTCATCGACACCGCGACCTTGCGTTACGCCTCCGGCACCTCCGCCGAAGAGACGGTGATTCGGGATGCCGCGGGCCTGGCCTGGGTCGTCAACCTCGGCTGCCTCGACCTCAACCCGCACCCCGTGCGCGCCGAAGACCTCGACCACCCTGATGAGTTGCGGGTCGACCTCGACCCGATGCCCGGCGTCGATTGGGCGCAGATCGTCGATGTCGCGTTCATCGCGCGCGAGGTGCTCGAGGATCACGGTCTCGTCGGCTGGCCGAAGACCTCCGGGTCTCGCGGGCTCCACATCCTGGTGCGTATCCGCCCCGAATGGGACTACACCGACGTGCGCCTGGCGGCCGAGACCCTCGCCCGCGAGGTCGAGAACCGCGCGCCGGGACTCGCGACGGCCCGGTGGTGGAAGGAGGAGCGCGGCGAGAGCGTCTTCGTCGACTTCAACCAGAACGCGAAGGACCGCACCGTCGCCTCGGCCTACTCGATCCGTGCGCTCCCCGATGCCCGGGTGTCGACTCCGCTCTCGTGGGACGAAGTGCGCGACCGTCGTCCGGAGGAGTTCACCGTGCTCACCGTGCCCGAGCGCTTCCGCTCCATCGGCGACCCGCACGCCGGCATCGACGACGCCGCCGGCTCCCTCGACCGCCTCCTGGCTCTGGCGAAGGAGCTCGGCCCCGCCGAGAAGCCTCCACGCGGCTCCGACGGATCCGGCCGCCGCACCTCGACCATGCCCCTCATCGAGGTCGCACGCACGAAGACCAAGCCCGAGGCCCTCGACGCTCTCGAGACGTGGAAGCAACGGCATCCGGATGCCACCGCCGCCCTGCACCCGGCCGACGTGCTCGTCGACGGCATGCGCGGCTCGAGTTCGCTCTGGTACCGCGTGCGCGTGAATCTGCAGCACGTCCCGGATGCCGAACGCCCACCGCAGGAAGATCTGATCGCCGACTACGACCCCTGGGCGGGCCGCTCCGGCTCCTGACCCGCAGAGAGGGAGCCGACGAGGTGGGCGATGCCGGACGGCGCACCTGGATACCGACCGGGTCCTCCCCGGGCGCTGTCCGGCGTTTCACGGCTCACCCGTCCGCCGCGGTCGACGCCGTACGGGCCGCCGCACGCTCACGGCGCACCCCGCGGTCAGGAGCGACGCGGTCGAGCCAGGGCCTCACCGGTGGCGGCGGCCAGCGCCTGCATCGCGCGCGCGGGACTCAGGGCCGCCGCCGCGTCGAGGGCCTCGGTCGAGAGGTGCTCGCGCGTTTCGGCGTCGGTGAGGATCTCGACCAGCGCGGCCACGAGGGCGTCCTCGTCGCCGTCGGGAACCAGGATGCCACCGCCTCGGGCGAGCATGTCGCGCGGGCCGTAGCGGATGTCCCAGGCGACGACCGGCGTGCCATGCGCGAGGGCCTCGGCCATCGCCAGCCCCTGCCCCTCGAACGCCGAGGTCGTGAGGTAGACCGCCGCACCGTCGAGGACAGCGCCCGGGTCGGTCGTGAGGCCGGGGAGCGACACCACTTCGCTCAGGCTCAGCTCGTCGACCAACGCCTCCAGCTCGGCGCGCTGGGCGCCCTCCCCCCAGAGCTCGAGTCGGGCCCCGGGAACGTCGGCGCGAACTCGTCCGAACGCACGGACGGCCTGGCCGAGTCGCTTGCCGGGTGCGAGACGCCCCAGCACCACGACCCGGCCCGGGTCGCGACCTGCCGCGGGTTGCGTCGTGGCGGGTGCGCTGACGGCGTGCGGGACGACGAGATCGTTCGCGGCGGTTCCGAAACGTTCGCGCACATCGTCGCGCTGGTGGGCGGTCGGCCAGAGCACCGCGTCGAAGCGAGACGCGATCTCGAACCAGCGCGACCACAGGCTGTTGAGGGGGGAATCGGCCCGGTAGGGCGGCTCGAGGTGGATCGTGTGCACGGTGTGCAGGATGCGCACGTCGTCTTCACCCCACCCGACGAGGAGCTCGCCGAGCTGCCGCGATTCGCAGATCAGCACGACAGGGCGGGCGTTCTCGGCGCGCAGATCCGACGCGATGCGTGACAGCCACGCCCGATACAGCGCCCCGAAGCCGTCGACCACGCCCACGGTCTCGCCCGTGGTGTCGCGGATGACGATGGGTGCGCGCGTGAGATGCCAGTCGGGATCGACGACGACGGGAAGCGAGACCGCCCCGCCCGCGACGTCGCGGTACTCCAGCGACGGATCCGCGTGACCGTCATGGGCCGCTTCACGCAGCCAGTCGGCCGCTCCCCCCGCGGACGCGACGGCCTCGTCGAACAGGTTGCGGAAGATCTCGGATGCCGATGCGGCCCCCCGCTCGACGAAGGTCGCCCGGTGCGCGGCGTGAGCGGCGACGGCTCCGGGGTCGACCGTCAGGAGCAGGGGCGGCGCGCCCGCCTCGGCCATCTGTCTCGCACGCGCGAGCGCGGAGATCGTGTACCCACCGTCGAGGTCGGGGATGAGCCGGCTCGAGAGGATGAGATACCAGGCGTCGGGGAACTCAGCGTCGCTCACGCCCCCATCTTCTCCCACGCACCCCCGCTCACTCCGCGACCACGCTCCGCCGCACGCCGCGGTTCGGGGCGGATTTCGCCGTTCGGGGCGCGTTTCGCCCGCCCCGAAGCGCCGATCCCGCCCCAAACCCCACCTCCCTGCCCCCGCGCAGCGAGAGCGCCAAGAACACCGGTCGGCGAATGCGCATCGCCCTCCGGGTCGATCGGGGTAGGGGCCCGCTCCCGACCTGATACCTCTGGCCGGGCAGGCGGAGCGTGCACGCCGCCGCGGACGCGAGGCGAAGTGACACGCCCTCCTGAGTCGATCGGGGTAGGGGCCCCGCTCCCATGCCCTCAGCGGCCCGACAGAGCGCCGCCGACGCCGAAAGGCGAAGGGGCATCGCCGTCCGGGTCGATCGGGGTAGGGGCCCCGCTCTCGACCCCATACCTCTGGCCGGGCAGGCGGAGCGTGCACGCCGTCGCGAACGCGAGGCGAAGTGAAACGCCCTCCTGAGTCGATCGGGGTAGGGGCCCCGCTCTCGACCCGGCGCGCCGCAGGCGCGCCATACCGCGCGCAGGCTGACCACAGAGCAACGGCGCCGTCGTCTCGCAGAGAGCGGAGTGGCGGGTGGCCCCGGGGCGAATGGGGGGGGGGGGGCGGGAACGCGCGGGG
>NZ_CAUQWC010000291.1:0-3557 GCF_963521695.1 uncultured Microbacterium sp.
CAAAGTCAGCGATCCGCGCAGAGTCGGCGGCGACGGCCCGGATGCCGCTGAGGTCGCGCGAATCGCGGAGCGTGAGCCGACACGGACCGGGCCATTCGCGCCCGCGCGCACACGCGTGCGAGAATGGCCACGGCGTGCTCGGACCGACCTTTCCCCGCACGGCGCCACGGCGCCGCCGGGTTCGAAGGGCCACCGGGCCCCAGGACAGCGTCCGCCGCACCTTTCTCCGAGGAGCACAGATGTCCGCCACCCCTATCGCCACCACCGCCGAGGCCACCTCCACCGAGCGTGTGCAGCAGCACCGTCGGTACCTCATGTGCCGGCCCGCGCACTTCACGGTGAGCTACAGCATCAACCCGTGGATGGAGCCCTCGCGCCCCACCGACACGAATCTCGCCCTGCAGCAGTGGCAGTCGCTGTACGACGCCTACACGTCGCTCGGGCATGAGATCGAACTGATCGACCCGGTCGAGGGCCTGCCCGACATGGTCTACACCGCCAACGGCGGCTTCGTCATCAACGGTGTCGCGTACGGTCCGAAGTTCCGCTTCCGCGAGCGCGCGGCCGAGGCGCCGGCGTTCATCGACTGGTTCGCCGCCAACGGCTTCGAGGTGGCCGAGCCGGTCGAGGTCAACGAGGGCGAGGGCGACTTCCTGCTCGTGGGCGACACGATCCTCGCCGGTACGGGCTTCCGCTCGACCGGCGACAGCCACCGCGAAGTGGGCGAGGTGTTCTCGCGCGAGGTCGTCTCGCTGACCCTCACCGACCCGCGGTTCTACCACCTCGACACCGCGATCGCCGTGCTGGACCCCGTCGAGGGTCCGGGCGGCGTCGACAAGGCCAACATCGCCTACCTCCCCACCGCCTTCGACGAGTCCAGCCAGGCGATCCTGCGCGAGCGCTACCCGGATGCCATCCGCGTGTCCGACAGCGACGGGGCGGTCTTCGGACTCAACTCCGCCAGCGACGGTAAAAATGTCATCATCTCGCCGCGCGCCGTGGGTTTCGAGGCGCAGCTGCGCGAGCGCGGCTACACCCCGGTGATGGTCGACCTGTCGGAGCTGCTGCTCGGCGGCGGCGGCATCAAGTGCTGCACGCTGGAGCTCCGCGGCGGTGCCCGATGAGCACCACGATCGACGCGATCGGCGAGCGTCTCGTCGCCGAGGAGGGCGTCCACCTCGCCCACAACTACCACCCGCTGCCGGTCGTCGTCTCGCGCGCCGAGGGCGTATGGGTCACCGACGTCGAGGGCAAGCGCTACCTCGACCTGCTGTCGGCCTACTCGGCGCTGAACTTCGGCCACGGTCACCCCGCGATCCTCGCCGCCGCTCGTGAGCAGCTCGATCGCCTCACGCTGACCAGCCGGGCCTACCACAACGACCGTCTCGGCCCGTTCGCCACGGCGCTGTCGCAGCTGTGCGGCAAAGACCTCGTCCTGCCGATGAACACCGGTGCCGAGGCCGTCGAGACCGGCATCAAGGTCGCACGCGCCTGGGGCTACCGCACGAAGGGAATCGCCGCCGATGCGGCGACCATCATCGTGGCGAACGGCAACTTCCACGGACGCACGACGACCATCGTCGGTTTCAGCGACGACCCCACGGCGCACGACGACTTCGGTCCCTACGCGCCCGGCTTCGTGCACGTGCCGTACGGAGACGCGGATGCCATCGCCGCAGCGATCGACGAGAACACCGCCGCCGTGCTGCTCGAGCCGATCCAGGGGGAGGCCGGCGTCGTCCTGCCGCCCGAGGGGTTCCTGCAGCGGGTGCGGGAGATCTGCACGCAGAACAACGTGCTCTTCATCGCCGACGAGATCCAGTCGGGCCTCGGCCGCGTGGGCGAGACGTTCGCGTGCGATCGCGAGGGTGTCGTCCCCGACGTGTACCTCCTCGGAAAGGCGCTCGGCGGCGGCATCCTGCCCCTGTCCGCCGTCGTCGCCGACGAGGACGTTCTGGGCGTCATCCGTGCGGGCGAGCACGGTTCGACCTTCGGGGGCAACCCGTTGGCCGCGGCCGTGGGCCTCCGCGTGGTCGAGATGCTGGCATCCGGTGAGTTCCAGACCCGCGCGAAGGCGCTGGGAGCGCACCTCGAGCCCGCGCTGCGGGCGCTCATCGGCCACGGCGTGACCGCGGTGCGCATCGCGGGCCTGTGGGCCGGCGTCGACATCGACCCCGCCTACGGCACCGGCCGCGAGGTCGCCGAGAAGCTGCTGACGCGCGGGGTGCTCGTGAAGGACACGCACGGCCAGACGATCCGCATCGCCCCTCCGCTGACGATCCGCGCGACCGAACTGGACTGGGCGGTCGAACAGCTCCGGCACGTGCTGGCGGCCTGATCGCTGAGCGCGAGCTCACACGGCCGGTTCGACATCACACGTTCGGGGCTGCCCGGCCCATGCCGTCTCGAACCGAGCGTGTGCAGTCGGCGCGCGATCGGCGTCGACGGGCGGTCGAGCGGGGGCCGCACGAGATCACACGGTCGTCCGGAGAGCACACGTCCGCGTCAGCCCGGTGACGGTGATCTCGGGCCGAACGTGTGATCTCGCCAGCGGCGCGGCGGCGGCGGTCAACCCACCGTCACCGTGAGCTCGTCCCACCCCGTCGCGCCGTCGGGGGCGGGCGGCGCCGGCACGTCGGTCTGCGTCTGACCGTCGGCCGAGATCGCGCGGCAGCGCACGGTGTGCGAGCCGCTCGTCGCGTCCCACGCGAGGCTCCACTGCACCCAGGTGTCGGCCGAGATCGCCGACGCGAGGGTCGCCGGTAGCCACGGCCCGTCGTCGATCTGCACCTCGACCCCGGACACGCCCACGTGGGTCTGCCAGGCGACGCCCGCGATCACGGCGGTGCCCGCCTCGACGCGGGCGCCGGCCCGCGGCACGTCGATGCGCGACTGGAGTTTCACGGGGCCGCGCTCCGACCAGCCGCGCGGGGTCCAGTACCCCTCGGCCCGGTCGTAGCGGGTGACCTCGAGCTCGGTCACCCATTTGGTGGCGGAGACGTACCCGTACAGGCCCGGCACGACCATGCGCACGGGGAAGCCGTGCTCGATCGGCAGCGGCTCGCCGTTCATGCCGATGGCGAGCAGCGCGTCACGGTCGTCGGTGAGTGCTTCGAGCGGACTGGATGCCGTGAACCCGTCGATCGAGCGCGACAGCACCATGTCGGCCTCGGCGGTCGGACGCGCGCGGGCGAGCACCTCCCGCAGCGGTACGCCGAGCCAGCGGGCGGTGCCGATGAGCGACCCGCCCACCTCGTTCGAGACGCAGACCAGGGTGGCGACCGTCTCTTTCGGGGCGAGGGCGACCAGGTCGTCCCAGCGCAGCACGACCTCCTGTTCGACGAGTCCGTGCACGCGCAGGGTCCAGTCGGCGGGGTCGACCTGGGGCACGACGAGGGCGGTGTCGATGCGGTAGAAGTCGGCCGAGGGGGTGATGACCGGCGAGAGGCCCTCGATGCCCAGCTCGGCGCCCGCGGGAACGGCCGTCGTCGTCGTCGGTGTCGGCAGGCGCAGGGCCGCGCGCACCGCGTTGACCTTCGACGGCGCCATCGACAAGG
>NZ_CAUQWC010000292.1:0-3526 GCF_963521695.1 uncultured Microbacterium sp.
CCTCGAGCTGGGCGCGGCTCTCGGTGGCCAGCTGGTACCAGTTGCTCGTGAGCTATTGGGGGGTGGTCTTTCCCGACAGATCGGCGAAGCTCGAGATCGAGTTGTCGGTGTCGGCGGTGACGACGACGCCGCGCGACACGGTGTAGGGGGTGCTGAAGGTGTACTTCTGCTCACGCTCGGGGTTGATCGACACCTGGTTGGCGATGACGTCGAAGCGTCCCGCGTCGAGCCCGGCGAAGATGGCATCCCACTGGGTCTCCTGGAATGTGACCTCGAGGCCGAGCTTCTCGCCGACGGCCTGGGCGATCTCGACGTCGAAGCCGGTCAGGTCGCCCGCGCCCTCGTGGTACGAGAACGGGCGGTAGGTGCCCTCGGTGGCGACGGTCAGGGTGCCGTCGGAGACGAGACCGTACTCGGATCCCGCTCCCGGCGTGGCCTCGGAGGTCGCACCGCCGCTGCAGGCGGTCAGCGCGAGGGCGCTCAGGCCCAGGGTGGCGGCGAGGACGGTCAAACGGCGACGGGGCATAGCTGTTCCAGACATGGTGATGGGGGGGGTGGCGCGATCGGCGCCCTCCAGCACAACACGGGCGCATGCCGGTCTCTTCCCGGATGACGTTGTGTTGCACGTTCGTGCGGGATGGGGGACGTGACGGGCTCGTGACGGAGGTCCTTGAGCCCGTCTAAGAGACCGGCTCCCGCGGCACAGAACTCCTCACGTCGGACAAGCGGCCAGCGGCGTCGACGACAGAGGTCCCTGAGCCTGTGGACGGGAGCGGCCGCACTGGGCACGGAACTCCTCGCGTCGAACGAGCGGCGAGCGCCGTAGACGACAGAGGTCCCTGAGCCTGTCGAAGGGACCGGCCCCCGCGGCACAGAGATCCGCGCGTCGAACGAGTGGCGTGGCGCGCGCCGCGCGTTCGGGCGGCGCATGCGGAAGCCCCGCCGGCACGAGGCACGGCGGGGCTTCCGGGTGACGCAGACGTCAGGCGATGACGTTGACGTCCAGCGGGATGCCGGGACCGAAGGTGGTCGAGACGGCGCCCTTCTGGATGTAACGGCCCTTCGAGCTCGAGGGCTTCAGGCGGACGATCTCTTCGAGAGCGACCTTGAGGTTCTCGTCGAGCTGCTCGGCCGAGAACGACGCCTTGCCGACGACGAAGTGCACGTTGGCGTGCTTGTCGACGCGGAACTCGATCTTTCCGCCCTTGATCTCCTCGACGGCCTTGGCCGGGTTGGGGGTCACGGTGCCGGTCTTGGGGTTCGGCATGAGGCCGCGGGGTCCGAGGACCTTACCGAGGCGACCGACCTGGCCCATGAGCTCGGGCGTGGCGACGGCGGCGTCGAACGACGTGTAGCCGGCGGCGACCTTCTCGATGAGGTCGGTGCCACCGACCTCGTCGGCGCCGGCGGCGAGAGCCGCCTCGGCCGCGGGGCCGTTGGCGAAGACGATGACGCGCGCGGTCTTACCCGTGCCGTGGGGCAGGATGACCGTGCCGCGGACCATCTGGTCAGCCTTACGGGGGTCGACCGAGAGCTTCAGCGCGACCTCGACGGTCGAGTCGAACTTCTTCGAGCCGGTCTCCTTCGCGAGGGCGACGGCCTCGGTCGGGGTGTAGAACGTGTCGGCCGCGATCTTCTCAGCAGCGGCGCGGAATGCCTTGGACTTGGTAGCCATTGTTATCTCCCTCAGTCCTCGACCGTGATGCCCATGGAACGGGCGGTGCCGGCGATGATCTTCGAGGCGGCCTCGATGTCGTTCGCGTTCAGGTCGGGCTGCTTCGTGGTGGCGATCTCGCGGACCTGGTCCTTGGTGAGCTTGCCCACCTTGACCGTGTGGGGCGTGGACGAGCCCTTGGCAAGACCGGCCGCCTTCTTGATGAGCTCCGCCGCGGGCGGGGTCTTCAGGATGAACGTGAAGCTGCGGTCTTCGTAGACCGTGATCTCAACGGGGATGACGTTGCCGCGCTGGGCCTCGGTCGCCGCGTTGTAGGCCTTGCAGAACTCCATGATGTTGACGCCGTGCTGACCGAGCGCCGGACCGATGGGCGGCGCGGGGTTGGCCGCGCCCGCCTTGATCTGGAGCTTGATCAGGCCGGTCACCTTTTTCTTGGGTGCCATATCCTTTTCCTCTCTCGAGCGGGGGCCTCGCGGCTCCCTCTCTCCCGCACACCCGGCGGTTCCGGGCAGCGGTCGTCACGCACTGACGCACGCAACCTCCCCATCATACGCGACGCCGCGCCCTCCGGCATCCACCGGTCTGCGCGCCCGGCCCGCTGCACCGTACACGCGCGCTTAAACGCTTCTGGCGCGCATAAACGCGCAAACAGCGTGTTTACACGCGCGGATCGTGTTTACGCGACCGGGCGCACGCCGTTCTCCACAGCCCCGGCATGCATCGCCGGTCAACCTGGCAGTCTCGCCGGATGGATGTCGTCCCTCGCTCGCTGCGCGCGTCACCGGCTCCCCTGCTCATGACCTCGGATGCGCCGCGGTCAGGGCCCCCACCTTGGCGGGACGATTCGCTGCGGCGGGTTCGCTCCGGCATCTACACGCTCCGTGCGGCATGGGACGCGTTGCCTCCGTGGGACCGCTATCTGGTTCGCGTCCATGCCTTCGCGCTCACGCGACCGGATGCCATGTTCTCCCACGAGTCCGCCGCGTCACTGCTCGGCCTCCCCACCTTCGGGCACCCCCGCACGATCCACATCTTCGATGCACGCCGCTCGCGATCGGTGAGTTACGGCGACGTCACTGTGCATACGAGCGCCGATGTGCGATCGGCGCGCAAGGTCGCCGGCATCCGCATCACCTCGGTCGAGGACGTGGTCATCGACCTTGCCCGCGTGTTACCGCCTGCGTTGGGCCTGGCGGTGGCGGATGCGGCGTTACGCGCATTCGCCGTCGACGGCGAGCGATTGCTCGATCGCGCCGCGGCGCAGCGGAACGGCTCCGGGCTGCGACGTCTGCTGTGGACGCTGACCAATGCCACACCGCTGGCGGAGTCGCCGGGCGAGTCCATCAGCCGCGCCGTCATCGGTTGGTGCGGGTTCCCCTCGCCCGTACTCCAGATGGAGCACCAGGTCGACGGGCGCCTCTTCCGGTCGGACTTCTGCTGGCCGGAGGAGCGGATCATCGGTGAGTCCGACGGTTGGCTGAAGTACAGCAACGAGGATGCCGCAGCGGCAGCCGAAACGGTCCGCGCGGAGAAGCGACGCGAGGACGCGCTGCGACGGCACGGGTGGCGCATCGCCCGATGGGACTACGCCGGGGCACTGGGAGTGGACCTGCTGCTCAGCGCGCTGACCTCCGCGGGCCTGCGAACGGTGCGACGCCCTCAGACGGCCGCACTGACCTCCGTGGGGAGAAACATCCGCTCGATGTGAGACGCGTAAACGCAATCGGCGCGTAGAAACGCGCTGACCACGCGTTTGCACGCGTGAATAGCGTTTATGCATGAGGTGGGCGGCACCGAACGCAACGGCACCGGCCGCCCCGCGCGGGACGCAGCGGCGCGGGACGCTCGGCG
>NZ_CAUQWC010000293.1:0-3515 GCF_963521695.1 uncultured Microbacterium sp.
GTCGGGCGCAGAGCGCGGGTCGCTCGGCATCCGGCACTCCGACGACCGGCATGGTCGTGGGTTCGCGCAGCCCCCGCACGAACCGTCGCGCTCAGGGCTGATCCCCTTCTCCGATGCCCCCGCGGATTCGTCTGCGGGGGCATCGTCGTGTCCGGCCGTCCCCTCGCGTCTGCGCGTCCCCGCGCGTGTGCACAGCAGTGGATGCCGTAGGCGACACGCCGTCCCGGGCTGTCGCCGCGCGCCGTGTCGTCGACATTGCCCGCCGTTGTGTCCTCGGCCGCGTCGCGGATGTCGGTGGTGTCCGCCACACTGGGTGACGATCCCGAGGAGGCACCCGTGACCGATCCCGATGCCCATGACGTCATCCGCGTGCGCGGTGCTCGCGAGAACAACCTGAAGAACGTCGACCTCGATGTGCCCAAGCGCCGACTGACGGTCTTCACCGGCGTGAGCGGGTCGGGCAAGTCGTCGCTGGTATTCGGCACGATCGCCGCCGAGTCGCAGCGGCTCATCAACGAGACCTATCCCACGTTCGTGCAGCAGTTCATGGGCGAGCTCTCACGCCCCGACGTCGACGCGCTCGAGAACCTCAGCGCCACCATCCGCGTCGATCAGGAGCGCATGGGTGCGAACGCCCGTTCCACCGTCGGCACGGCCACCGACGTGCACGCGATGCTCCGGGTGCTGTTCAGCCGTCTCGGTCAGCCGCACGTGGGCTCGTCGCAGGCGTTCTCGTTCAACGTCCCCTCGATCTCGGGTGCGGGCGCGGTGACCCTGGCGACGGGTGCGAAGAAGGGGCAGAAGCAGCGCCGGTCCTTCGAGATCACCGGAGGGATGTGCCCGGAGTGCGAGGGTCTGGGCCAGGTGAGCGACATCGACCTCGACCGGCTCGTCGACAAGTCGCTTTCGGTGAACGCCGGGGCGATCCTGGTGCCGGGCTACACCGCCGACGGGTGGATGGTGCGCATCTACGGCGAGTCCGGCTTCCTCGACCCCGACAAGCCGGTGCAGGACTTCACCGAGCAGGAGCGCCACGACTTCCTCTACAAAGAGCAGACGAAGGTGCGCATCGCGAACACCAACATGACCTACGAGGGACTCGTGCCCAAGGTCACCAAGAGCATGCTGCAGAAAGACCGCGACGCATTGCAGCCGCACGTGCGCGCCTTCGTCGACCGGGCGGTCACGTTCGTCTCCTGCCCGGCCTGCGAGGGCACCAGACTCAACGAGGGAGCGCGGTCGTCGCGCATCGGCGATGTCAACATCGCGGATGCCGCGGCCATGCAGATCACCGACCTCGCCGCCTGGGTGCGCACCGTCGACGACCCCACGGTCGCGCCGCTCATCCAGGGCCTTCGTGACACCCTCGACGCGTTCGTCCACATCGGACTCGGCTACCTCTCCCTCGACCGCGCCAGCGGCACGCTGTCCGGCGGTGAGGCGCAGCGCACGAAGATGATCCGCCACCTCGGCTCGAGCCTCAGCGACATCACCTACGTGTTCGACGAGCCCACCGCGGGTCTGCATCCCCACGACATCCAGCGCATGAATGAAACGCTCCTGCAGCTGCGCGACAAGGGCAATACGGTTCTCGTCGTCGAGCACAAGCCCGAGGTGATCGAGATCGCCGACCACGTTGTCGATCTCGGCCCTCGCGCCGGGCGTGACGGCGGCACCGTGCAGTACGAGGGCGACGTCCCCGGGCTCCGCAGCTCCGACACCCTGACCGGCCGCTTCCTCGATCATCGGGCCGAGTTGAAGGGCGCCGTCCGCAGCGCGGCGGGGGCCATGCCGATCCGGGGCGCGTCGCAGCACAACCTCCGCGACGTCGATGTCGACGTCCCGCGCGGCGTGCTGACCGTGGTGACGGGCGTCGCCGGCTCCGGCAAGTCGTCGCTCATCCACGGCAACCTTCCCGCCTTCGATGACGTGGTGGTCGTCGACCAGACCGCCATCAAGGGGTCGCGTCGCAGCAGTCCCGCCACGTACACCGGCATCCTCGACGCGGTGCGCGCCGCGTTCGCCAAGGCCAACGGGGTCAAGCCCGCGCTCTTCAGCGCCAACAGTGAGGGCGCCTGCCCCGCGTGCAAGGGCCTCGGGGTCATCGTCACCCAGCTCGGTTTCCAGTCCACCGTCGAGACGGTGTGCGAGCTCTGCGAGGGCACCGGCTTCTCCGACGACGTGCTCGAGTACACCCTCGACGGCAAGAACATCGCCGAGGTGCTGGCCATGTCGGTCACCGAGGCGGGGGAGTTCCTCGTCAAAGGACCAGCCGTGGCGGTGCTCGGCCGGTTGCGCGACGTCGGACTCGGCTACCTGACGCTCGGGCAATCGCTCAATACCCTCTCGGGTGGGGAGCGTCAGCGCCTCAAGCTCGCGATATCGATGGCCAAGTCGGGCGCGGTCTACGTGCTCGACGAGCCGACGACGGGTCTGCATCTCGCCGACGTCGACACGCTGTTGCGTCTGCTCGACCAGCTGGTGGATGCCGGCAACACCGTCGTCGTGATCGAGCACCACCAGGCCGTGATGGCGCACGCCGACTGGATCATCGACCTGGGGCCCGGAGCCGGCCGCGACGGCGGCGTCGTCGTGTTCGAGGGCACGCCCGCCGACCTCGTGGCCGCGCGCTCCACCCTCACCGCCGAGCACCTCGCTCGTTACGTTCACGGCGATGACTCCGGCGGACGCGCGAAATGACTCCGCCGCTCCCGACTACTACCGCGCTGCTCTCGAGAGGAGCGGTCCGGCGCTCGTCAGCCTGACGGCCAGTCGCTGCACATCGTCGATGACACGGCTGCGGCGAGACAGGCGTTCGACGCGCAGAGCGCAACGGCCGCGGGAAACTGACGGTCGGACGCTCCGGGGCGGCGGCAGTTCAGCCGTGGGTGCTGAGCGTCGCGTCGTGGAGGTGCCGATCGCCGTGCGGCAGCACCTTCACCATCACCCCGCGCCGACGCAGGTCGGCGACGGCGCGGGTCTCGTCCTCGCGCGTCGCGCCGAGCGCGTGCACGCTCGCGACCACGAGCACGTCACCGCCGGTGAGGGTTCCGAAGAAGCGATCGAGGCGGTTCGCCCAGCCCTCCATCGTCTCGGGTGCGGGGTGGCGGAAGCCCTCGATCGGCACCCCGAACCGGGTGAGATCGTCGCGCTGCTGCACTACGGTCGGCATGTCGGGCCGTGAGACGACGAGGCCGACGAGCCGCGAACCCGCGGGACGCGCCCGCCACCAGTCGCGGTCGCTCTGCAGCTCGGTGAAGCACTTCGGGCACTCGGCCGCGGCGTGCGCGTGGGGCACGGTGCCGGTCCCGGCGGCATCCGCAGATGACGGCATCGTCGGGATCGAATCGCTCATGGAGACCTCCGCCTCCATTGTGCCTCACGCCCCTGCGAACAGGCCTCCGCGTTCGCCGGCCGGTCGACTGCTCGACTCCCCTGTGGCCGATGAGCCCCGCGCCGGGGCGCCTATTGTGCACCGGGGCGGACGCCGGACGCCCCGCTGCACATTCCACGCC
>NZ_CAUQWC010000294.1:0-3508 GCF_963521695.1 uncultured Microbacterium sp.
GCGCCGACTCGTCCGGCCGAGCCCGACGGGGGCATCGCGGGAGGCGGCGCCGCCGCCGACGATGCTCCCGAGCCCGCGCCGGGACGTCCGGCCGAGTCCGGCGGCATCCACCTCGACATCGATGTCGACGTGTGCGATCGGTCCGTCGCGCCCGGCTGCCCGGCCAGCGTTCCGGGCGGGCTCGCCGCGTGGGAGCTGCGGGCATTGGTGCGGGGGATCGCCCGCGACCCCCTCGTCACCAGCGCCGACATCGTCGAGGTGGACGCCACGGCCGACACCGCCGACGCCCGCACCGTACGACTCGCCGCGCTCTGCGTTCTCGAACTCCTCGCTGGATTGGCGGAAAGATCATGATCCAACTCATCCTCGCGCGGCACGCGAAATCCGACTGGGCCGACGAGGGCCTCGACGATCACGACCGCCCCCTGAATGACCGTGGACGGCGCGACGCGCCCGCGGTCGCCCGCACCGTCCAGCGGGCAGGGGTCCGCCCCGCCGTGATCCTGTCGAGCACGGCCCTCCGAGCGCGGCAGACGGCCGAGGCGTTCGGGAAGACCTTCGAGGTCGAGGTCGTCGAACGACCCGGGCTCTACCTCGCCGCACCCGATGCTCTGCTCGAAGCCGCTCGCACCAGCGGTGTCGACGAGGTGATGGTCGTCGCTCACGATCCCGGCATGAGCTCGCTGGTGTCGAGCCTGGCCGGCCGCGACGAACGGATGGTGACCTGCGCGGTCGCCGTCTTCACCTGGCACGAGGGCACGTGGGACGACGTCGGCGCGATGCCGCCCGATGAGTTCGACCTCTACACGCCGTAGGCCCGCCGCGGCAGCCCGCGCCCGGCCGACCCCTCCTTCGCGTACCGCAGGAGCCACGCGACACGTGGGGCGCCCCCCACACGCGGCCAGAGACGTGCTTCGCGATCGGCGTTTCGTCATCCGGCCGACATCTGTTTCGTCATTCCAGCGAACATTCGTCTGGTAGAACTGTCTGACACCCGACGCGGTCGTCTGTGCCGCGCGGGGACCCGGCGGGCGCATGCGGCGGAACCTGAGGAACGGTCATGACTCCCGAAGCCCCCCTTGCGCCTGCGCAGAGGATCGCGTGGATCGACGTCGCACGCGGCATCGCCATCACCCTCGTCGTCTTCCACCACTCCATCCAGTTCCTGGACGCCACCGGCTGGCAGGTGGACGCTCTCGTGCAGGTGACCGCCGCCCTGTCGACGTTCCGGATGCCGCTGTTCTTCCTCGTGTCGGGGCTTCTCGCTTCCTCTGCGATCGCACGTCTGAGCTTCGCCTCCCTCTTCTGGAAACGCCTGGCGCTCCTCGTCTATCTCTACGCGCTGTGGTGCATCATCTGGTGGGCCTGGTTCCTCTTCGTCCCCCGCCCGTTCGACCCGCTGACCTCCCCCGTCGGCGATCTGGCGACGGCGCTGTACCTCCCGTGGTCGGGCCTGTGGTTCCTCTACGCGCTCATCCTGTACACCGTCGCCGCCTGGGTGCTCCGCCGCCTCCCGCGGGTCGCCCAGCTCGGCATCGCCTTCGGCGTCGCCTGCCTCTTCGCCACCGGCATCGTCACCGTCAGTTCGTCGTACACCTGGCGGTCGGTCGGCACGTACTTCGCGCTGTTCATGACCGGGGTCCTCTGCCGGCAGCTCGTCGAGGCGTTCGCTCGCCGCGTCAACGTGTGGTGGCTGCTGGGAACGGGTGCGGCCCTCGCTGCGGGGACTGTCGTGCTGCCCTTCCTTCCGCTGCAGGGCGTGTTCCGCGTGGCACTGTGCGTCGTGGGCGCGGCATTCGGAGTGTCGATCGCGGTGATGCTGGCGCGTTCGCCGATCGCTCGGAGGGCCGTCGGCGCACTCGGGTCGCGCACCCTGCCCATCTACGTGCTGAACTCGCTGCTGCTCGCGCTCGCGGTCGCGATCCTGCCCGTCGAGCTGGTGCCGGGGTCTCTCGCCGCTGTCCTGCTCACGGCCCTCGTCGTCACGACGGCCCTGATCATTCGCCGCGCGGTCGGCTCGTTCTCGGGGGTCTTCACCCTCCCGACCCCGATCGACCGCTTCGCGAAACGGCGCCTGCAGATCGACCGCCTCGGAGCCGGGCGTGGCCACTGATTCGCTGACCCTGCCCCGCACCCGCCGCCGCCGCGGCTGGGTGATCGCCCTCGCCCTCCTTGTGGCGATGGCCGTCGCGGGAGTGGCGATCATGGTCCAGGCGTACGTCTTCCCCGCCGTCGCCGCACCGCCCGCTCGCGCCGACGTCATCTACGTGATCGGTCCCCCCACCGAGGGGAGGATCGCCCTCGCCGAGCAACTTCGCAGCGATGGGGTGGCCGACGACATCCTCATCTCGGTTCCCTCGGAGGGCGAGCAGTCGGCCGCGAAGCTCAGCGTCTGCCAGGAGCGGTACGTGGCCTGCGAGCACCCCGACCCGTTCACGACCGCCGGAGAGATGGCGCTCCTGAACACGCGGTACGGCGCCGAGGCGAGCGCCGTCGTCATCACGTTCACCCCCCACGTGAGCCGGACGCGCTTCATCGCGGGGCAGTGCGCCGCCGCGCAGGTGACCGTGATCGACGTGCCGACTTCTCTCGATCTCGGACAGTGGATGTACCAGTTCGCCTACCAGACGGGCGGGTTCGCCAAGGCGGTCGCCGCCCCCTGCTCCTAGGACGCCCCCGCGGCTCGCAGCTCTGCGCCGTCCTTCCACACCTGGCGAACGAGCGGCACACCGGGTCGGTAGGCGAGGTGGACGCGCGACGGTGCGTCGAGCAGCACGAGGTCGGCCCGCATCCCGGGCGCGATCACCCCGACGTCCGTGCGGCGCAGCGCCCGCGCGCCGCCCGCCGTCGCCGCCCAGACCGCCTCGGCCGGGGTCATCCCCATCTCACGCACCGCGAGCGCGATCATCAACGGCAGGGAGCTGGTGAAGCTCGAGCCCGGATTGCAGTCGCTGGCGAGCGCGACGGTGACGCCGGCGTCCAGCAGCCGGCGCGCGTCGGGGTACGGCTGGCGCGTCGAGAACTCCACCCCGGGGAGCAGGGTGGCCACCGTGTCCGGTCCGGCGAGCGCGGCCACGTCGTCGTCGGAGAGGAAGGTGCAGTGATCGACCGCGGCGGCTCCGAGGTCGACCGCGAGCCGCACCCCCTCGCCGTAGCCGAGCTGATTGCCGTGCACCCGGATGCCGAGACCCGCCGCGCGGCCCGCCTCGAGCACCCTCCGGCACTGATCGGCGGTGAAGGCGCCCTCTTCGCAGAACGCGTCGATCCACCGCACGTGCGACCGGACCGCGCGAAGCATGTCGCCCACCACGAGGTCGACGTACTCGTCCGCGCTTCCGGTGTGGTCGGGGGCGACCACGTGCGCCCCGAGGAAGGTCACCTCGTCGGTCACTTCCGCAGCGAGTCGCGCCAGACGCGCCTCGGTCTCGACGTCGAGACCGTAGCCGGTCTTGACCTCCACCGTCGTGGTGCCCTGCGCCCGGCCTTCCGCGACGAGGGCGGCAAGGCG
>NZ_CAUQWC010000295.1:0-3457 GCF_963521695.1 uncultured Microbacterium sp.
TCGCCGAACTGGGCGAGGACCGCCTGCTCGTCGGCGCGGCCGAGGCGGTGTTCGAGGCGCAGCTGTTCCCGGCTCGCTGATGCCGCGGCCGGGCTGCCGCGGGCCGGTCGGTGAGAGGCGGAGATTCGGGCAGCGGAGGACACCCCCGCACCACGGCATCCTCCCTTCGCCGAATCCCCTCCCCTCCCCGCGAAGTACGGCGGCGAGAGCCCGTGCCGCGTGTCGGTGGAAGAAGGCGAATCGGCCCGCGGGCCGGTCGGCGAGAGGCGGAGATTCGGGCAGCGGAGGACACCCGCGCACCACGGCATCCTCCCTTCACCGAATCCCCTCCCCTCAGCTCCATCGGAGCCCGCACGACCCCCGATGTCGGCGGGTCGGTGCAGGATGGGAGGCGTGATCCAGAGACGCGATGCCGGAGCCACCTGGTCGGGCAACCACCGCTACCGCGCCACCGAGGTGCTCCTGCCGAGTGACCTCGACGAGCTCGCCGAGGTCGTGGCTTCTGCTCGCACCCTGCGCGTGCAGGCCACCCGGCACACCTTCAACGACGTCGCCGACTCCGACGCGGCGCTGGTCTCGCTCGAACGCCTGCCGACCCGCGTCGAGGTGATCGGCGATCGCGTGCGCGTCGACGGGCTCGTCACCTTCGCGCAGCTCGCACCCGTCATCGAGGCCGAGGGGCGCGCGCTGCACAACCTCGGATCGCTCCCCCATATCTCGGTCGCCGGCGCCGCGGCCACGGGCACGCACGGCTCGGGTGTACGAAACGGCAATCTGTCGAGCGCGGTGCGGGCACTCGACATCATGGATGCCGACGGGCACACGCACCACGTCGACCAGGCCCACGCCTGGTTCCCGGCCGCGGCGATCGGGCTCGGCGCCTTCGGCGTCGTCACCGCCGTCGAACTGCAGACCGAACCGAGCTACGAGGTGACGCAGCAGGCGTACACCGGCGTCGCGTGGGACGACATCGCGGGCGACCCGGAGCGGGTGTTCGGCGGCTCGCGCAGCGTCAGCGTCTTCACCACGTGGGGCGACCCCGCGCACGAC
Organism: uncultured Microbacterium sp.; assembly: GCF_963521695.1. Classification (GTDB taxonomy): domain Bacteria; phylum Actinomycetota; class Actinomycetes; order Actinomycetales; family Microbacteriaceae; genus Microbacterium. Next base: position 1,051 of record NZ_CAUQWC010000295.1, read on the forward strand.
CTCGTCTGGGCCAAGAGCGACGACGGCGCACCCGATTGGGTCGAGCAGCTGGGCGGGCGTCCCGTCGGCGACGACATCCATCTGGGGCGCATCCGCACCGTCGACAACACCACCCCGCGCGGCACGTCCGGGCCGTGGCACACGCGCCTGCCGCACTTCCGCGCCGATGCCCTCCCCAGCGACGGCGACGAGATCCAGACCGAGTACTTCGTTCCGCTGGCGTCGGCCCGCGAGGCCCTCGCCGCGGTGAAAGCTGTCGCCCCCGCCTTCGACGCGCAGCTGCTGGTGACCGAGCTGCGCACCGTCGCCGCCGACGAGCTGTGGCTGAGCCCGGCCTTCCAGCGCGACGTACTCGCCATCCACTTCACCTGGCGCAACCACACCGACGAGGTGCTCGCGGCGCTGCCGCACGTCGAGGCGGCTCTGGCACCGTTCGACGGGCGGCCGCACTGGGGCAAGGCGTTCACCATGCCCGGCGAGGCCGTGCGCGCGACGCTCACCCGCGTCGACGACTTCCTCGCCGCGGCACGCGACGCCGACCCGCGCGGCGTCTTCCGCAACGACTTCTTGCGGCGGACGCTCGGACTGTGACCCGGTAGGGCGACGGCGTCACACCTCACCGCGAAACGGCGCCGCCCACCGCGACGCCGCCCCGCGGCATCCGGGATCAGCGGCTGGAGTAGCCGCCGTCGATGGGAAGCGACACGCCCGAGATCATGCCGGCGCCGTCGCTGAGCAGGAACACGACCGGGGCGGCGATGTCGTCTTCGGTCGCCCACTTGTGCAGGGGCATCGCCTCGAGGAACGGACCCTCGATGTCGGGGCGACCCCAGTACCAGGCCGACATCGGCGTCATGACGACCGTCGGGTTCACGCTGTTGACGCGGATGCCGTAGCCGCCGAGTTCGAGGGCCGAGACGCGCGTGATGTTGTCGAGCGCCGCCTTGGAGGAGCCGTACGAGATGTGGCCGGTGAGGGCGACGAGGCTGGCCTGGCTGGACACGTTGACGATCGCACCGCCCTTGCCGACGCGGATCATCTCGCGTGAGGCGTACTTGGTGACCAGCAGCGAGCCGCGGGCGTTGATGCTCATGACCTTGTCGAACACGTCGATGTCGGTCTCCATGGGGGTCGCGATCTCGCCACCCCAGCCTCCGCAGTTGACGACGCCGTACAGGTCGCGTCCCTCGATCGCCGTGCGGATCTCGTCTTCGGATTCGAGGTCGAAGACGATGGGCTCGGCTCCCGTCTCGGCGGCGATCGCCTCGACGCTGTCGGCGGTGCGACCAGCGGCGAGCACGGTCGCGCCCGCGGCGACGAGGTGGCGGACGGTCGCGCCGCCGATGCCGCCACCGGCGCCGGTGACGAGGATGGTGCGGTCGGTGAATTCGGTCATGGGTGGGCTCTTTCGCGGGTCCTGGAGGCGAGGACGACGGCGGTGTCGTCGCGGCCCACTATAACCACAGAATCACGCGGATGACTTCGGTGTCATGACGAATTGATCACGGGTGTTGACACCGGTGACATGGTGGCCGTACCGTAACCAAAGTTCGACCGGTGCACCCCACCGGAAACCGCTTCGCCGACGCAGCACTCCCGATGTGCGGCGCCGCCCGGAAGGACCCACAGAGCCGTGACCCACACTTCGGAGACCGCCGCAACCCCGGCCGCTGCGACCGTGCGCATCGACGACCTCGTCGACCGTGCCCGCTCGCTCGCCGCTGTCGGCGAGCGTCGTGTGCTGGGTGTCGCCGGCACCCCCGGGGCGGGCAAGTCCACTGTCAGCGACGCGCTGCTCGACGCCCTCGGCGACGACGCGATCCTCGTCGGCATGGACGGCTTCCACCTGGCCAACGAGGAGCTCGTGCGGCTCGGACGGCGTGAGCGCAAGGGCGCCCCCGACACGTTCGACGTCGAGGGGTACGTCGCCCTCCTCGACCGCATCCGTGCCGGTCACGCGGTCTACGCGCCTCGCTTCGACCGCAGCCTCGAGGAGTCCATCGGCTCGGCGGTGCTCGTGCCCGCCGAGGTGCCCCTCGTCATCACCGAGGGCAACTACCTGCTGCACGACCGGTTCGGGTGGGATGCCGTGGCATCCCGACTCGACGAGGTCTGGTTCCTCGATGTCGACGCCGCCGAGCGTCGCGAGCGGCTGGTGACACGCCGCCTCTCCCACGACCACCCCCACGACGAGGCCGTCGCGTGGGTTCGCGACGTCGACGAGGCCAACGCCGCCGTCGTCGAGCGCGGACGCCACCGCGCCCACCTCGTCGTCACCGTCTCCGAGGCCCCCGCCGGGGCCCTCGGCCACCACGAAGGAGCTGCTTCATGAGCACCACCACGACCGTGCCCGTGCTGCAGGCGCGGGGTCTCTCGCGTCAGTTCGGCCACGTCCGCGCCCTCAACA
>NZ_CAUQWC010000296.1:0-3419 GCF_963521695.1 uncultured Microbacterium sp.
GCCTTGGCGCGATCGCGCGCGGTGAGGGCGGCGTGCCCCGTCGAGACGCGGGAAGACGCCCCGAGGGGGTCGTCGTGCGGTCTTGTCATCGGCATCCTGTCGGGTTAGCCTGGGATTTCAGTTAGCCAACATTAACTGAGAATCCCCCTCGGGAACGATCCCGACGGAACGACGGCGCCGTCGACGAAGCGGCGTCGAGACGGAGCCGCCATGAGCACAGCACCGGTCATCGCAACACCCCCGGCCGCGGACACGCCCGACGTCTCCCTGCGCGCCGACGGCACGCGGCCGACGCAGCGGAGCCTCGCCCAGGCCCTCCGCGACACCCTCGCCCGCACCGCGCGCGGAGGCTCGGACGCCGCCCGCGAACGCCACACCGCCCGGGGAAAGCTCCTCGCCCGCGACCGCATCGACCGTCTGCTCGACGAGGGCAGCCCCTTCCTCGAGATCGCTCCGCTCGCCGCCCACGGCCTGTACGACGGTGGCGCTCCGGCCGCGGGTGTCGTCGCCGGGATCGGGCTCGTGCACGGACGCCACGTGATGGTCGTCGCCAACGACGCGACGGTGAAGGGCGGGGCGTACTTCCCCCTCACGGTGAAGAAACACCTTCGCGCGCAGGAGATCGCGCTCGAGAACCGCCTGCACTGCATCTACCTGGTCGATTCGGGCGGGGCGTTCCTGCCCCTGCAGGACGAGGTGTTCCCCGACCGTGATCACTTCGGCCGCATCTTCCGCAACCAGGCGCAGCTGTCGGCCGCGGGCGTGCCGCAGATCGCCGCGGTCATGGGCTCGTGCACGGCGGGCGGTGCGTACGTCCCCGCGATGAGCGACGAGAGCGTCATCGTGCGGAACCAGGGGACGGTGTTCCTCGGCGGCCCGCCGCTGGTGAAGGCCGCGATCGGCGAAGACGTCACGGCCGAACAGCTCGGCGGCGGCGACCTGCACGCCCGCCGCTCGGGCGTCGTCGACCACCTCGCCGACGACGACGAGCACGCGCTCGAGATCGTGCGCGACATCGTCGCCACCCTGCCGCCGACCCCCGCGCCAGTGTGGGAGGTGCTCGCCCCCCACGCCCCGGTACGACCGCCGGAAGACCTCTACGACATCGTCCCGGTCGACGTCACCCAGCCCGTCGACATGCGGGCCGTCATCGACACCCTCGTCGATGCCGGCTCCCTGCACGAGTTCAAGGCGCTGTACGGCGAGTCCGTCATCACGACCTTCGCACGCCTGCACGGTCACCCCGTGGGCGTCATCGCCAACGACGGCGTGCTTTTCAGCGAATCGGCGCTCAAGGCCGCCCACTTCATCGAGCTCGCCGACCAGCGCGGCATCCCCCTGCTGTTCCTGCAGAACATCACCGGATTCATGGTCGGACGAGACGCCGAAGCCGGCGGCATCGCGAAGGACGGCGCCAAGATGGTCACCGCCGTCGCCACCACCCGCGTCCCCAAGCTCACCGTCCTCGTCGGAGGCTCCTACGGCGCCGGCAACTACGCCATGTGCGGGCGGGCCTACGACCCCCGGTTCCTGTGGACCTGGCCCGCGAGCCGCATCTCGGTCATGGGCGGCGCGCAGGCGGCATCCGTGCTGTCCACCGTGCAGCGCGATCAGCGGGCCGCGCGCGGGGAGGAGTGGACGGATGCCGACGACCGGGCGTTCCAGCAGCCCATCCGCGCCCGCTACGACGAGCAGGGCGACCCCTACTACGCCACCGCCCGGCTCTGGGACGACGGCGTGATCGACCCCGTCGACACCCGCACGATGCTCGGGCTCGCACTCGACGTCGTGAGCCGGGTGCCGATGGCCGACCGGGGCTTCGGCCTCTTCCGGATGTGATCCCGGTGACTTCTCCCTCCATGGGCGCCGAGGCGCCCCGGATGTTCACCGGCGTCCTCGTCGCCAACCGCGGCGAGATCGCGCGCCGGGTGCTGCGTACCCTGCGACGCCTCGGCATCCGCTCGGTCGCGGTGTTCACCGACGTGGATGCCGAGGCTCCCCACGTGCGCGAGTCCGATCACGCCGTGCGTGTGGCGTCGTACCTCGACGTCGACGCCATCGTCGCCGCCGCGGCGTCGTCCGGTGCCGAGGCCGTGCACCCGGGCTACGGCTTCCTCAGCGAGAACGCCCACTTCGCCCGCGCGTGCGCGGCCGCCGGGGTCGTGTTCGTCGGACCGGGAGTCGAGGCACTCGAGGTCATGGGTGACAAGATCCGCGCGAAAGCACACGTCGCCGCCCACGACGTGCCGACCGTGCCGGGATTCTCGGCCGACGGTCTCTCCGATGCCCAGATCACCGCCGAGGCCGAGAGAGCGGGCTTCCCCCTGCTCGTGAAGCCCTCCGCCGGCGGCGGCGGCAAGGGGATGACGGTGGCCACCCGCCCCGACGACCTCGCCGACGCGCTCGCCACCGCCCGCCGCGTGGCCATGGCTGCCTTCGGTGACGACACCCTGCTGCTCGAGCGGCTGCTGGAGCGCCCGCGCCACATCGAGGTGCAGGTGCTCGCCGACGCGCACGGGACGACCCTCTCGCTCGGCGAGCGCGAATGCACGCTCCAGCGGCGGCACCAGAAGGTGATCGAAGAAGCCCCCTCCCCGGTCGTCGACGCCGCTCTGCGCGACGCTCTCGGCGAGGCGGCGGTCGCCGCCGCCCGCAGCGTCGGGTATCTCGGTGCGGGGACCGTGGAGTTCCTCGTCGCGGGCGACCGGCTCGACGAGCCCTTCTTCATCGAGATGAACACGCGCCTGCAGGTCGAGCACCCCGTCACCGAGCTCGTGACCGGCATCGACCTCGTCGAGCAGCAACTGCGGGTCGCCGCCGGGTTCGCGCTCGACCTGCCCGAGGTCCGTCTCGACGGTCACGCGGTCGAAGCGCGGGTATATGCCGAGACACCGTCTCGCGGATACCTCCCCGCGACCGGGACCGTCACCCTGTGGCATCCGGGATCCGCCCGCGTCGACAGCGCGGTCGAGACCGGCAGCGTCGTCAGCGCCCACTACGACCCGATGATCGCGAAGGTCATCGCGCACGGCCCCGACCGGGCGACCGCGCTGGCCCGGCTCGACGCGGCGCTCGCCGAGACCGTCGTGCTCGGCGTCGACACCAACATCGCCGACCTGCGGGCCCTGCTCGCCGATCCCGCCGTGCGGGCGGGAGACCTCGACACGGGGCTCCTCGACCGGAGGGGGACACCCGAGGTGCCGCAGCCGACGCAGGGCGCCCTCTCGGCGGTCGCCGCGCGGGTGGTGTCGGATGCCGGGCTCTCGACCGGCAGCTCCGTCTGGGATCGCGTCGGAGCGTGGCGTGCCGGGGGAGCGGTGTCCCCTCGCGCGGTGGCGCTGGAAGACGATGCCGGGCGCATGCACACGGTCGCGCCGGCCGAGGTCGGTGCTCGTGTGACGGGCGGCCCGGTCGAGTAC
>NZ_CAUQWC010000297.1:0-3365 GCF_963521695.1 uncultured Microbacterium sp.
GGGTCGATGGGCAGCCGCGCGATCTCGCGGCCGATCTCGGTGAGGCGCGGGCCGCTCTCGTCCCGGCGGCTCGAGCGCTCGCGCGACGGGTCGCCGTCGCCGCGCACGTCACGCTCCCGCGATGACTCGGCACTGCCGCGCGCCCCCGGCGCCGGAAGCTTCACCGCGCCGAGCTCCACGAGCAGGTCGAACGCCGCCTTCACACCCCGCGAGTCGGGCGGGGTCAGGAACGGGAACGCCTGGATGTCGCCGAAGCCCAGCGACAGCATCTGCAGGATGACGGATGCCAGCGACGTCCGCAGGATCTCGGGTTCGGTGTACTCCGGGCGGCGCGTGAAGTCGTCTTCGGAGTAGAGCCGGATCGCGATACCGGGTGACGTGCGGCCGGCGCGCCCGGAGCGCTGCTGCGCCGACGCCTGCGAGACGGCCTCGATGGGCAGCCGCTGGATCTTCGATCGGTTGCTGTAGCGGGAGATGCGCGCGGTGCCGGTGTCGACGACGTACCGGATGCCGGGGACGGTGAGGCTCGTCTCGGCGACGTTGGTGGCGAGGATGACGCGGCGGCGGACGCCCGCCACGCTCGAGCGCTCGAAGACGCGGTGCTGCTCGGCGGCGGAGAGCCGGCCATAGAGAGGGAGCACCTCGGTGGGGGCGGCGTCCTTTTGGTACGCCCCGCGGATGGCGTCCGCGGCATCCCGGATCTCGGCCTCTCCGGGGAAGAAGACGAGCACGTCGCCCGCGGATTCCCGGTCGAGCTCGCGGAGGGCGGCGACGACGGCCCCGACTTCGTCGACGTCGTCGTCGGGGCGGCCGGCCTTCGGGGCGGGCCGTGCCGGAGTCCGGGTCTTCGGGGCCGCCGCCGGGGTGCCGGCATCCGGAGCCTCGTCGTCGGAGTCGTTCGGCGTCTGATCCGCGCCGTCGAGAGGCCGGTACCGGATCTCGACCGGATACGTACGCCCTGACACCTCGATCACCGGCGCGGGCACCGGTTCACCGCCGGGTTCGGTCGGCGGCGCAGCGAAGTGTCGCGCGAAGCTCTCGGGGTCGATCGTGGCCGAGGTGACGATGACCTTGAGGTCGGGGCGTTTCGGCAGGATGCGGCGCAGGTATCCGAGCAGGAAGTCGATGTTCAGCGAGCGCTCGTGCGCCTCGTCGACGATGATCGTGTCGTAGCGGCGCAGCAGCCGGTCGCGGTGGATCTCGTTGAGCAGGATGCCGTCGGTGACCAGCGCCACCCGGGTGTCGGCCGACACCTTGTCGGTGAAGCGCACTTTGTAGCCGACGGTGGAGCCCAGCGGCACCTTCATCTCGTCGGCGATGCGCTCGGCGATCGTGCGCGCGGCGATGCGGCGGGGCTGCGTGTGGGCGATGGAGGTGCGACCCAGCTCGAGGCAGATTTTCGGCAGCTGTGTGGTCTTACCCGAGCCGGTCGCGCCCGCGACGATCACGACCTGGTGGTCGCGGATGGCGCGCGCGATCTCCTCCCGCGCGGCGCTGACGGGCAGCTCGGGCGGGTAGACGATGACGGGTTCGACAGACACAGCCTTCCAGCATATCGCGGCCCCGCGCCCCGCGGCGCACTGTGTGGTCGCGCCCGGGGTGCATCGTGTCCTCGCGCCCGGGGGCGCATCGTGTCGTCGCGCCCGGGGGCGCATCGTGTCGTCGCGCCGCTGACCGCGCCGGAGTGCCCCCCGCCGGAGCGACCCACGCCGCCGAGACCCAAGACGCCGCGACCCACGCCGCCGAGACCCAAGACGCCGCGACCTACGCCGCCGCGACTCGCGCCGGGTCTCACGGCATCGACGCCTTCTGGGCCAGGATGCGGGTGACGGCGGCATCCACTTTCGCCGCGAACGCGGGGTCGGCCTGCGCGCGGGCGAGTACCGCCTGATGCATCTCGGGGTAGACCGACGGGTCGGCCGACACCAGCAGCAGGTCGACTCCCGCGTCGACGGCGAGGGTGGCGCGATCGGCCGGCGAGTAGCCTCCGACCTGATCGGCGGCGGAGAGGTCGTCGCAGGTCACGACGCCCTCGAACCCCGCACCGTCGCGGAGCACCCCGACGACGCGGGAAGAGAACGCTGCAGGGACGCCCGGGTCGATCAAGGCGTAGTCGGCCGTCGAGAGCATGACGACCGCCGGGCCCTGCGACAGGACGGTGCGGTAGACGCCGACGTCGGGTCCGTCGGGGGTGACCACCTCGTCGGTGACCCCGGTGGAGTAATCGGTGTTGTCGTCGACGTGACCGAGCCCCGGGAAGTGCTTGAAGGTCGGCAGCACGCCGCCGTCGCGCATCCCCGCCGCGAAGGCGCCCGACTTCGCGGCGACCGTCGCGCCGTCGTAGCCGTACTCGCGTGCCAGCTCGCCGATCGGCGGATTGGATGCCGCGAACTCCGGACTGGTGACGATGTCGGCGACGGGCGCGAGGTTCATGTTCACGCCCGCCGCGGCGAGCTGCGCGCCCCACGTCGACGCGTTCTCCCGCAGTTGCGCGTCGGGCTGCTGCGCCTGCTCGACGGCCGAGGGGATGCCGTCGAAGCCCGGTCCCGAGAGCACCTGCACCGTGCCGCCCTCCTGGTCTGTCGCGACCCACAGCTCGGAGTTGTCGGCGCCGGCCGCGGTGGTGAACTGCGACACGAGCCCTGCGATCGCCTGCGTTCCGGCATCCGATCGCCCGTGCAGGAAGATACCGCCGATGTGGTCGTCGGCCACGGCCGCGAGCGTGGTCGGGTCGGCCCCGTCGACCGAGGTTCCGACCATGAACATCTGGCCCACTCTGTCGGCGACGCTCATGCCCGCGAGCGGGTCGGGCGTCGGTGTGGGGGTCGGGGTGGGCGTGCGCGTCGGCGCAGGCGCGCTCGTCGCGGTCGGTGACACCGTGGGTGCCGCGGTGGGGGCGCAGGCGGTGAGGGTCAGCGCCGCGAGCAGCAGCAGGGCGGTCGGACGCGCGGGACTCTTCACCCTTCGATGGTCGCTCATGGGCCTGAACGATCGCGGCGCTTGACTCTGCCGCGGCGTCAACCGGCAGGGTGGATGCCATGAACGAATGGCCCATCGCCGACCTCGCCCGTGCGGCCGGGATCACCAGCCGTACGCTGCGGCACTACGACAGCGTGGGGTTGCTGCGTCCGGCGCGGGTCGCCGAGAACGGATACCGCTTCTACGGCGACGCGGAGGTCGCGCGGCTCTATCGCATCCTGTCGTTGCGTGCTCTCGACCTCCCGCTCCCCGACATCGCCCGGGCGCTGGGCGACGAGCAGTCGTTCGCCGACACGGTGCGTGCGCACCTCGCGGCGTTGGAACGCACGCGATCGGGCCTCGATCAGCGCATCACCGCGGTGCGCGACACCCTGACAGCCCTGGAG
>NZ_CAUQWC010000298.1:0-3340 GCF_963521695.1 uncultured Microbacterium sp.
GGACGATGCTGCGCGCGGCAGCGCTCGCCGCGCGTGGGCGTCTCGATCGGCGCCGCATGATCGACGACTACCGCGGGGCGATCACGGGCCTGCTCCAGCCCACTGCCCTGGCCGCCTGAGACCGGTACGTCCGGCGGCGGCGTCAGGAGGCCGGTGCGTTGATACGTCGGATGCCGCGGCCCGCCACCGCGGTGCAGAGCGCGCAGGCGGCCGCCGTGGCCCCGAGCAGCACCCACATCGGCGCGTACGCGCTGAGGGCGGCGAGCGCCGCCGGAAGAAGGAATCCCAGATACGTCAGCGAGTAGTACGCCGCCGTGATGCCCGCAAGATCCTGAGGTTTCGCCAGCGTCTGGGTGGTGGACAGGCCGAAGACCATCGCGAGCCCGTAGCCGGCGCCGAAGACGGGCGCGGCGGCGAGCACGATCCACACCTGCTGCGAGGACGCGGCGATGAGCAGCAGGAGCGCGCCCGTGGCGATGAGGGAGCCTCCGACGAGGCCCATTCGTCCGCGCAGGAGCGTCGCGAGGTGACCGGAGAAGATCTGCGTCACCCAGCCGACGCCGAGCGTGATGACCGTCACGACGGTGGCGAAGCCGACGGTGAACCCGGGGAGACGTTCACTCACCAGGCTCGGACCGACCGCGAACGACAGCGCCGGCGCCGCGAACACCCAGGGAGCGAGCGGGAGGACGACCCGGAAGAACGTCGATCGTGCCGGTCGGGGCACCCGGAGGTTGCCGAACAGCCGCGTCACGCCGGATCGAACGGACGGGTCTCTGACGCTCGCAGCACGATGAGAATCGCGACCACGCACGCGGCGATCTGCACGAGGTACGGCAGCACCGCGGGTAAGGGTGCCCACTGGGCCAGGGCCCCGCCGATGCCGGCGCCGCCCCCGAAGCCGATGGTGAGCATGCCCGCCGCGCGCCGGGCGCCCGCGGTGGAGCGACCCTCCGCGATCGACAGCTCCTTGATCCACGACGTGCCGACGACCATGCCGGCCGCGACGCTGAGGCCGCAGACGAAGCGTCCGATGCAGAGTCCCGCGAAGCTCGTGCTGGAGCAGGCGAGCGCGATGCTTCCGACGACACCGAGCGCCAGACCCGCCAGCAGCACCGGTCGCCGACCGTACCGGTCGGACCACGCACCCGACAGGGCGAACCCGGGAATGATTCCGACGACGTAAGCACCGAGCAGGATGTCGACCTGCACCTGGGAGAACCCCTGGACCAGCCGGTAGTACTGCATGAGGGGCAGGAAATGATTGCCACCCCAGCCGAGGACGATGAGCGCCGGGGCGACGAGGAGCCACGACCGGGTGGGAACGTCTGTCACGGGGCCTCTCTCACGTGGTGTGCCGCGGGTCGTCGCCTCGCACCGGCGCGGTCACGCACGACCGACGCACCCGCGTTCGCCCAGCAGTCGCCGGCTGGTCAGTCCTGCGTGTCGGCCTTGTAGACCTTACGGAACGCATCTTTGCGCGCGATCTTGCCGCCGCGGAACTCGTAGATGTCGCAGCCGCGCGTGGTCAGGATCGTTCCGTCGGGGCCGGGTCCGGTGAACGACCAGGTGGCCGCCCCTCGACGCCCCGCGATGATCGGGTGCTCCTCTTCGTGCCGTTCCTGCCCGGTGTCGAAGGCCAACATGAGCGCGAACCCCTCGCGCACCTGTTCCCTGCCCGTCCACGTGCGCCCGGGCTCGGGTCCGACCGACGCGCTGTAGACGCAGTCGTCGGTGACGTGACTCATCAGCGCCTCGAGGTCGCGACGGGTCCAGGCATCGCTGAACGCCGCCAGGACGTCCGGCGTCATGTCGCTCAGGCTGTTCTCGGGGGTGGAGTCGCTCATGAGTGAACTATGGCACCGGCGCGGCGAGATGTCCGCGAGAAGTTCGCGGTGAAACGAGATCGGCGGCGCCCGCTTGCGGACATGTCCGGACTCGGACGCGCCCGGGCTCCACCGTTCGTAGCGGCAGCCCCCACGAACCGGCCCTCCCCGGCCCCACGGTGCGGATGCGTCGCCGCCACCGCTCCCCGACTCCGCGGCACCATAGACGCCGTGCACACGGCGCGCCATCCCCGCACCGGGTGCCCCGCGTCGTGCCTAAGGTGAGACATGACCGCGCGCATCCTCTCGATCGGCACGGCCCTCCCCGATACGCGCGTCGAGCAGTCCAGCCTGCGCGACCTGTTCGCCGCACAGCCCGGCTTCGACCGCATGAGCCGGCGACTGGTGGGGGCGGCCTTCGACGCCGCCGCGATCGACACCCGTCACGTGGTGCTGCCGCAACTGGCCGGACACGACGGTGACGGCCTCGGCGTGCGCGAGGGTGACACCCTGCTCATGCCCTCCACCGGTGCCCGCAACGACGAGTACCGCCGCACCGCACCGGGCCTGTTCGCGGAGGCGTCGCGCGTCGCGATCGCCGGATCGGGGTACGACGCGGACGCCGTGACACACGTCGTGACGGTCTCGTGCACCGGCATGTTCGCCCCGGGCCCCGACTACCACCTCGTGCGCGATCTCGGTCTGTCACCGACGGTCGAGCGCTATCACCTCGGTTTCATCGGCTGCGCGGCGGCCATCCCCGCGCTGCGCCTGGCGGCGCGCATCGTCGGCGCCGACCCGGCGGCGGTCGTGCTCGTCGCCTGTGCGGAGCTGTGCTCGCTGCACTGGCAGACCTCGTCGCACCCCGACCAGATCGTCGCCGCATCCGTGTTCGCCGACGGCGCGGGCGCCGCGGTCGTGGCATCCGGAGACTCCTCCCACGATGGCCTCGACCTCGACGACTTCGCCACCCACGTGACCGACGAGGGCGAGAAGGACATGTCTTGGACCGTGGGCGACTCGGGGTTCCAGATGACCCTGACCCCCGAGGTTCCGCGCATCATCGGGCGGGAGATCTCGGCCATCGCCGCCGACGTGGTGGGCGACCTCGCCGACGTCGACGCGTGGGCCGTGCATCCGGGTGGGCGGAGCATCCTCGATCGGGTGGAGAACGCCCTGGGGCTGGATGCCACCGCGCTCGCCGCCTCGCGCGAGGTGCTGCGCCGGCACGGCAACATGTCGAGTGCCACGCTGCTGTTCATCCTGCGCGACCTGCTCGCCGACGCCGCCCGCATCGAGGGTGACCGGGTCGCGGCACTGGCCTTCGGTCCGGGCCTGACGGTGGAGGCGGCGAAGATCACCGTGCGCCGCCCGTCGGTGTGAACCCCGTCGCCCGTCCGCGGGGGCTCTCGCGGCGCGGCGCCGAGCGCGTGGGGCTCATGGCCGACCCCGACTGCGGCGGACGGGCTCGCGCCGCGCCCTGCCGCCGGTGCGGCGGGGTCAACCGGCGCGGG
>NZ_CAUQWC010000299.1:0-3338 GCF_963521695.1 uncultured Microbacterium sp.
ATCCGGGCGTAGCCTGCGCGCATGAGCGACGACGACGTGCTGGCGTGGCTGGCCGACAGCGACCCGAGCCTGCGGTGGAAAGTGGAGCGCGACCTGCTCGACGCCTCCGAAGGACAGTGGCAGGCCACCCGCGCCCGCGTCGCGCGCGAGGGGTACGGGACGCAGCTGCTCGCCGCGCAAGGGGAAGACGGCCTGTGGGCGGGTGGTGCCCACTTCCCGGCCGACTACCGCGGCGAAGAAGCCGGCCAACCCTGGACGGCGACGTCGTGGTCGCTGATGAGCCTGCGCGAATGGGGAGTGGATGCCGACGCCCTCCGGCCCGACACCGCCGGCCTCCTGCGACGCAACGCGCGGTGGGAGTACGAGGATCTGCCCTTCTGGGACGGCGAGGTCGACGCGTGCATCAACGCCTTCACCCTCGCCAGCGGCGCGTGGCTGGGGGCGGATGTCAGTGGCATCCGGAACTGGTTCGTCGAACATCGCCTTCCCGACGGCGGGTGGAACTGCGAGTGGGTCGAGGGGTCGACGAAGTCGTCGTTCCACTCCACGATCAACTCGGTGATCGGAATCCTCGACGACGAGCGGCGCACCGGCGGGACGCCCGAACTGCACGCCGCCCGCAAGGACGCCGAGGAGTACCTGCTCGAGCGGCGCCTGCTATACCGACTGTCGACCGGTGAGCGGCACGTCTGGGCGCATCACCTGGGGTATCCGTTCCGAGCGCGCTTTAGCGCACTGCGCGCCCTCGACCACTTCCGCGCCGCCGCGCAACATGACGGCACCGAGTCCGACCCTCGCCTTGCCGAGGCGGTCGAGCTGGTGCGGGCGTCCCGCGACGCCGACGGCACCTGGCACCAGGCCTACCCGCCGGAGGGACGCGAGTGGTTCGCCATCGACGTGCCCGCCGGAGAACCGTCGCGCTGGCTGACATTCTTCGCGCTGCGGGTGCTGCGTTGGTGGGACGCCGCCGCCTAGCGAGGCGGACGGCGCCCTCGCACGGGCGACGAACGACAGGGGCGGGTCAGAGGTGCGGAATCACCTCGCGTTCGAACAACGAGATGCCGGATGTGTCGTACGCCGCCTCGGGGAAGTAGTGGATGGCATAGCCGAGGCCGTGCTGAGCGCGGGTGCGCAGACGCTCGACGATCTGCTCGGGGGTGCCGAACCCGTCGGAGGAGCGGTAGTCGGCCTCGATGGCGTCGGCCCGTTCGTCGCCCACGTGCGGGCGCAGGCGTGCGACGACCGCGGCCAGGCGATCGGACGCCTCGGCCTCGGTCTCGGCGACGATCGTGTTGAAGTTCGTCGAGCGGGTGATCTCGCTCTCGTCACGGCCGAGCGTCTCGCAGTGCCCGCGGAGCACCTCGGACTTGTGGTCGAACTCCTCGAGGGAGCCGCCGAAGTTCGTGTAGGCGGCGTACTTCGCCGCGATCTTGAGCGTCACCTTCTCGCCCCCGCCGGCGATCCACAGCGGGATGCCGCCGGCCTGCAGCGGCTTCGGCTGCACGATGGCGCCGTCGACCTCGTAGTACTTCCCCGAGAGGGTCGCCTCTCCCGTGGTCCAGGCCTGGTGCATGATCTCGACCCCCTCGCGGAGACGCCCGAGACGCTCGGCGATGGGCGGGAAGCCGTAGCCGTACGCGCGCCATTCGTGCTCGTACCACCCGCCGCCGATGCCCATCTCGGCGCGACCACCCGAGATCAGGTCGACGGTGGCGGCGACCTTCGCCAGGTATGCCGGATTGCGGTAGCCCATGCACGTGCACATCTGCCCGAGACGAACGCGGTCGGTGGCCGCGGCGAAGGCGGCCATGAGCGTCCATGCCTCGTGCGTCGCCTCGGCGCTGGGCACGGGTGTGGTGTGGAAGTGGTCGTAGACCCACAGCGACGCCCAGGGACCGTCGTCGGCGCTCTGCGCGAGCGCGTTCATCACCCGCCAGTGGTCGGCGGGGTCGATCCCCACGAGGTCGAAGCGCCAGCCCTGCGGGACGAAGATGCCGAATTCCATGGGCTCACCCTAGGCGCGGCCACCGACACCGCGGCCCGTCGATCGCGAACTCGCCGCCTCCGGTCGGGGCGACGGCGCGCACGACCTCATCGGGGCGCACTGCCTCCGCCCGTCCCCACGGACGCGACGGACGACGCGTACACCGCGGGGCGAGGCAGCGACCCCGTCGGCTAAGCGGGTGCCGGCGGCCGTTGCCACGGCAGCGCCCGCGTCATGCTCATCACGGCGATGACGCCCAGACCCAGCGCCGCAGCGGAACCGAGCAGCGGCAGCGTCAGCGCCCCCAGATCCTGACGTGCCTCGGGCACGAGGCTGACCGCCTGGGGCTGCGTCGTGAGCGGCGAGCTCGCGGAGAGGAACTGCTGCGCCGACATCGTGGGGTCGATCGCGGCCGGAGCCCGACGCAGAGCGTTGCCCGGCACCGGTGCCGCCGACGACGATGCCGCAGCGGGTGCGGGAGCGGCGATGGGCGCCGACGACGAATAGCTCACCGTGAGCGGCGACGCCGGCTTGGCGGCATCCCGAACCCCGCCTGTCGTCAGCCAGTATCCCTGCTGCCCCGTGAGGCGGTGGAAGTCGACGAACGACTGCGGGAACGACCCCCAGTACGCCTCATTGGTCGCCGCCCGCGCCACCTGGCCGGCTCCCCCGCTCGCGACCCCGAGGTACTGCGGGGTGACCGTGAAGCCCCCGGCGCGTGAGACGTCGGCCGCACGGATGTCGGCCAGCACGACGGTCTGCGCGGCGATCGGACTCCATTTGGTCATGTCGTCCATCGAGGTGCCGAAACCGCTCGCGCTGGCCGTGAGCTGTCCGTTGCCCGCGGCGTCGAGCACGAGCCGCGGATCGGTCACGCTCCAATACGTCATGCCGCCGTAGAAGACCACGGTGAACGCCCCCGACCAGGAGATCTCGACAGCGCCCTCGCGGCGCGTGCCGGTGCCCCCGTCCATGACGACCTGATTACCCGACGTGCTCGCGGTCGACGACACCGAGACGGCGGAACCGCGCGCATCCAGGCACTTCGTCGCCCAGGTCGCCGCCGTCCAGGCTCCGGTCGCGGTGGGCTTCTCGATCCGTACCCGGCCGTCCTCGGCACGGTACAGACCGTCGCCCTCGCCCCACACCCGCGCACCGCCGGCGTCGCCCGCCCGGCCCGCGCTCAAGAAGTTGCATCCACCCGCGAAAGCCCCACCGCCGGCCTCGGCGTTGAGCCCCCACCGCAGCTGCGCGTCGATGATGCTCCCGTCACCGCCCGCCGCGCCTCCGGGGCCGGGACCCGTCACGACGATGTCGCCGGGGCCGGCAGCGACCGCGGGGGCAGCGCTCACGC
>NZ_CAUQWC010000300.1:0-3338 GCF_963521695.1 uncultured Microbacterium sp.
GTCAGTCGCGGTCGGGGTGCTCCACCGTCGAGGGCGTGCCCTTCTCGTCGGCGACCTCGGCCGCGGCATCCTGCGCCCCGACGGCCGCCGGCTCGCGACGGGCGGCGATCAGGCTCGCGACCGTGGCGACTGCCATCGACAGGATGATCACGGCGAGCGAGACCCAGGTCGAGATCTCCGGCGCCCACTCGATCGGCTCGCCGCCGTTGAGGAACGGCAGTTCGTTGACGTGCATCGCGTGCAGGATCAGCTTCACGCCGATGAAGGCCAGGATGAAGGCGATGCCGTAGTGCAGGTACTTCAGGCGGTCGAGCAGATCGCCGAGCAGGAAGTACAGCTGACGCAGACCCATCAGGGCGAAGAGGTTCGCGGTGAAGACGATGAACGGGCTCTGGGTGATGCCGAAGATCGCGGGGATGGAGTCGATCGCGAACAGCAGGTCGGTGACGCCGATCGCGACGAAGACGATGATCATCGGCGTGAACAGCTTCTTGCCGTTGATACGCGTGATGACCTTCTTGCCGTCGTACGCGTCGCTCATCGGCAGGACGCGACGCAGCGTCCGCACAATGAGGTTCTCTTTCTGCGTGTCGTCGTCGTGGTCGCCGCCGGGGAACGCCTGCCGGATCGCGGTGTAGATCAGGAACAGCCCGAACAGGTAGAAGATCGGGCTGAAGTTCTCGATGATCGTCGCGCCGACCAGGATGAACGCCCCGCGCAGCACCAGCGCGATGATGATGCCCACCATCAGCACCTCCTGCTGGTAGCGGCGAGGGACGGCGAACTGCCCCATGATCAGCACGAACACGAAGAGGTTGTCGATCGAGAGGCTGTACTCGGTCAGCCAGCCGGCGACGAACTGCCCGGCGACCTCTCCCCCGGTGACGATCCACAGGATGCCGGCGAAGATGAGCGCGAGAGTGACGTAGAACACCACCCACAGGGTGGATTCCTTCGGCGAGGGGATGTGCGGGCGCTTCAGGATGATCAGCAGGTCCGCGACCAGGATCAGTACGAGCACCACCAGGGTGATCGTCTGGAAGAGCGGGTCGAGCTGCAGCTCCATCGCGGGGCCTTTCGTCGGGGGAAACGCTCGAGTTTATCGACCCGGCGGGGCGGTCCGTCGGCTTATGTAACTACTTCGCCCGGTGCGGACGTCGCGCCCGTGCCCTGCGGCTGCACGCCGCCGTCCGGTCGTCCGTCCACGGCACCGACGAAACCGGTGTGAGACGATCCGCCGCGGCGAGACACCTCTCAGTGAGAGAGTGCTCACGACAGCCCGCCCGAGGAGTGGAACGGATGCCATGACCGACGACGTGATCGACGACAGGGCGCTGGTCGCGCGCGCGGCCGGCGGCTCCGAAGGAGCGTTCCGCGAGCTGTACCGCGCGTACGTGCGCCCGGTGTACTGGGTGGCGTTCGGACTCGTCGGCGACGCCACCGACGCGGAGGACATCGTGCAGGACACCTTCGTGGTCGCGTGGAAGAAGATCCCCTCCCTGCGCCTCGAGGGCGCGTCGCTCCTGCCGTGGCTGGCGACCGTGTGCCGGTTCCAGGCGCAGAACCGTCTGCGCGCCCGGCGCCGGCACGGTTCGCACACGCAGCTCGACGAGCAGATCCCCGCCGCCGTCGACGTCGAGGCGCAGGTCGTCGAGGCACAGACGGTGGCGGCCATCCTCGCCGCCGTCGAGCGGTTGAGCGAGCTGGATCGCGAGATCTTCCGGTTGTGCGCCGCCGAGGGCTACGGCTACGAGGCCGCGGCGGCGTCACTGGGTGTGTCGCACGGCGCGGTGCGAAACCGCCTCTCCCGCATCCGTTGCCGGGTGCGTGCCAGCGCGATGGAGACGGAGACGCCATGACCACCCCCACACTGCCCTCACTGTCCGCCGAGCGCGTGGATGCCATGGAGTACGCCGTTCTCGGCCGGATCGCCGATGAGCGCCACCGCGTGCGACGCCGCCGCCGCAACGTCTGGACGGGTGTCGGCGCGGCCGCCGCCGTCGTCGCGATCGCCGCGTTCGTGGGTCCGTCGTTGACGTCGACGCAGTCGACCGGCGGGTCGACCGTGGTCGGCGCGAGCGGGGCGGAGAGCGCGCCGGACTTCTCGGGGCAGTTCGAGCAGGGCAGCGTCGAGGCCGTCCCGAGTCAGGGTTTCGCGGAGTCCGGCGCCCTTCCCGACGAGTCGGCCGCTCGAGACGCCGGGACGCGCGACATCGTCGCCACCGGCTCCAGCACGGTCGAGGTCGACGATGTGCCGGCGGCGATCGATGCGGTCACCTCGGCCGCGACCGCGGTCGGCGGGTACGTCGAGTCCTCGCAGCTCGGTGGCGGCATGGTCGGGATCCCGATCGACGGCTCCGCGGCGACACCTGCCACGGCATCCTCCGGCTGGATCACCGTGCGCGTGCCCGCCGAGTCGCTGACCTCCGTCATGGACGGCCTCCGCGACATCGGAGACGTGACGGCGACGAGCGTGAACCGCTCGGACGTGACCGAGCAGACCGTGGACTTGCGCGCGCGGGTCGCCGCCGGTGAGGCATCCGTCGCGCGTCTGACGGAGCTCATGGGTCAGGCGGCATCGGTCGCCGACCTCATCACCGCCGAGTCGGCGCTGGCCGAACGGCAGGCCCAGCTCGACAGCGATCGGCAGGTTCTGCAGTCGATCGAATCGCAGGTAGCCCTGTCGTCGCTGAGTGTGCAGCTGACCGAGCGCTCGGCATCCGTCACCGCCGACCCCGCCGGCTTCGGCGACGGGTTCGTCGCCGGGTGGAACGGTCTCGTCGCGACGCTGAACGGCGTCGTCATCGGCGTGGGGTTCTTGCTGCCGTGGATCGTCGTGGCCGGGCTCGCGTGGGCGGTGGTGTGGGGCGTACGGCGCGTGGTGCGGCGTCGCCGCGCGAGCTGACGCTGGACGGCAATCGGAGGACGGCTCGAATACACGACGGCATCGCCCGCCCCGGATTCGGGAGACTGCAACGGAATCGGATGCCGAAGGCCTTGGCATCCGATTCCGCTCGATATCGCCGAACCCGGTGCGGACGCGGGCAGCCGAGCCCGCCTGCGGCCGCGGTCGCCGCACGTGAAAATGCCCCGACCCTTCGGTCGAGGCATTCTTACGTCTGGTGACCCCAGCGGGATTCTCCCTCCGCCCCCTCCACACGCCGCTTCGCGGCGCGCGGCGCCTCCGGGCGGTGGGGCCCAACCCGCTCATGCGGCTCCTCGTCCGACCGCGGTCGCGGCACGCAAAAATGCCCCGACCATTCGGTCGAGGCATTTTTACGTCTGGTGACCCCAGCGGGATTCGAACCCGCGTTACCGCCGTGAGAGGGCAGCGTACT
>NZ_CAUQWC010000301.1:0-3332 GCF_963521695.1 uncultured Microbacterium sp.
TCACTCGCCGCGTGAGATCGCGATCATCTCGTCGCGCGGCACGACCTTGATGCGCGCGCGCTCGTGAGGGGCGCCGAGGGCCACCTCGTGCTCGTCGAGGCGGTGCCAGCCGTCGAGGTCGGTCCAACGCACTCCGCGCTCCGCGAGCAGGGCCGGGATGGCCTCCTCGTCGGGATGGGCGGGGCGCCACCACTCGCTCTGGTCGTTGATGACGTGGCGCACGGTCTCCATGGCATCCGACTTGGTGTGCCCGATGAGGCCGACGGGCCCGCGCTTGATCCACCCGGTGGCGTAGATGCCGGGCACGCGCGAGTTCGAGTCGGCAGAGAGCACCTGGCCCTCGTGGTTCGGGATGACGCCGTGGCGCTCGTCGAAGGGAACGTCCTTCAGCGGCGAGCCGAAGTAGCCGACCGCGCGGTAGATCGCCTGGATCGGCACCTCGCGGATCTCGCCCGTGCCGACGACGCCGCCCTCGGCGTCGGGTCGGGTGCGCTCGTAGCGGAGGGCGGCGACCCGCCCCTCGGCGTCTTTCACGACCTCGAGCGGCTTCGCCCAGAAGTGCAGGTGCAGGCGGCGCGACGCGTCTCCCCCGGCGCCGTTCGCGCCCGGGCGCGTGCGCCACTGCTGCAGCACGCGGTCGATGACCTTGACCTGCTTGTTCGTCTCGACGGCGGCCTTCGAGGCCTCGTCGTAGTCGAAGTCCTCGTCGTAGACGACCATGTCGACGTCGCGCAGCTCGCCGAGCTCGCGGAGCTCGAGCGGGGTGAACTTCACGTGTGCCGGGCCACGGCGACCGAACACGTGCACGTCGGTGACGGGCGAGGCCTTCAGTCCCTGATAGACGTTGTCGGGCACTTCGGTGGGAAGCAGGTCGTCGGCGTGTTTGGCGAGCATGCGCGTGATGTCGAGGGCGACGTTGCCGTTACCGATGACAGCGACCGACTCGGCCTCGAGCGGCCATTCGCGCGGCACGTCGGGGTGACCGTCGAACCAGCTGACGAAGTCGGCGGCGCCGTACGAGCCGTACGCGTCGATGCCGGGGATGTCGAGGTCGGCGTCGCGGATCGCGCCGGTCGAGAAGATGACGGCGTTGTAGTGCTGCTTGAGATCGTCGAGGGTGATGTCTTCGCCGAAGCGCACGTTGCCGAAGACGCGGATGTCGCCGCGGTCGAGCACCTCGCGCAGCGCCGTGACGACGCCCTTGATACGCGGGTGATCGGGGGCCACACCGTAACGGACCAGGCCGTAGGGCGCCGGCAGCTGCTCGAACAGGTCGATCGAGACGTCGAACTGACGCTCGGCTTTCAACAGGATGTCGGCGGCGTAGATGCCGGCGGGGCCGGCTCCGACGATGGCGAGGCGCAGCTTCGTCATGGGGTCCTCTCGATCGGGATCGGGGGGGGTGGAAATGTGGTCAGGCCGAGCGGTCGGCCACGGCGCGGGCGAAGCGCGTCAGCGCCTCGCGTACGGCGCCGTCGGGCAGCGGTGCGAGGGCGTCGATCGCGTCTTGCGACCACTGGTGCGCGAGACGCAGGGTCTCGTGCGTCGTCTCGTGGTCGCGCAGCTCGGCGAGAGCCGCGTCGAGGATCGCGGGGTCGGCACCGTCGGCGATGCGTTCCTGCCCCTCGTCGATGCGGGCGCGCAGGTCGGCGGATGCCGCGTCGGATCGGTGCCCGAGCAGGAGGTAGGGCATGGTCGGCACGCCCGCGCGCAGATCGGTGCCGGGCACCTTCCCCGTCTCGGACGGGTCGGGCGACAGGTCGATCACGTCGTCGAGCAACTGGAAGGCGACACCGGCCTTCTCGCCGAAGACGACCATGGGCTGCTCGTACTCCTCGGGCGCGCCCGAGTAGATGACGCCCGACTGAGCCGCGGCGGCGATGAGCGAGCCGGTCTTGTCGGCCAGCACCTTGAGGTAGAAGTCGACGGGCTCGTCGCCGTCCTGCGGACCCACGGTCTCGTGCATCTGGCCCAGCACGAGCCGCTCGAAGGTGTCGGCCTGCAACTGGATCGCGCGCTCGCCTCGGCGGGCCATCAGCTGACTCGCGCGGGCGAAGAGCAGGTCGCCGGTGAGGATGGCGATGTTGTTGCCCCACACGGTCTGCGCGCTCGGCACACCGCGGCGCTTGTCGGCACCGTCCATGACGTCGTCGTGGTACAGCGAGCCGAGGTGCGTGAGCTCCAGCGCCGTGGCGACCTCGACGACCTCGCGTGTGGTGCCCTGGCCGAGCTGGGCGGTGAGGATGGCCAGCATCGGCCGTACCCGCTTGCCGCCGGCCTCGTAGAGGTAGCGCGCGGTGACGTCGGCGAGCTTGTCGGCGCTTCGCACCTCGCCCTCGAGCTCGGTCTCGACGAGCGCGAGCCCCGCCTCGACGGTGGTGAGGAGGGTGCGCGAGCGGAGGCCTGCGAAGATGCGGTCACTCAGGCCCAGCTTGCCGGACAGGCGGGAGCCGGCCGCGGGCGGTCTCGGGGTCACGCTGTCAGCCTAGCCTGGCGCGCTGAGGGGCAGCCGCGGGTATCTCGACGGTTGACAGCGAGGCGCTGGGGAGAAGGCGTCGGGCCGGGGCCGGGATCACTCCGCGGGATGTATGCCGCGGTGCAACGCCACGATGCCGAACGACAGGTTGCGGTACTCCACGTCATCCCATCCCGAGTCGCGCATCCATCGAGCCAGCGTCGGCTGATCGGGCCAGTCGCGGATCGACTCGTTGAGGTAGTCGTAGGCCTCGGCGTTGCTGCTCACGGCCTTCGCGACGATCGGAAGGACACGGTCGTTGTAGAACCGGTAGAGGCCGTTGAAGACGGGGGACGGCGGGTGCGAGAACTCGCACACCACGATGCGTCCGCCGGGGCGTGTCACGCGGCGGAGTTCGCGGAGCGCCCGGCGCGGGTCGTTGACGTTGCGCAGGCCGAACGACATGGTCACCGCGTCGAACTCGCCGTCGTCGAAGGGGAGGTCGGTGGCATCCGCCTGCACGAACTCGAGGTTCGGCACCCTTCCGTGACGGCGACGGCCCTCGGCGATCATGCCGCGCGAGAAGTCGGCCGCGACGACGTGCGCGCCGCTGGGCACGAACGCCATCGACGACGTGCCCGTGCCGGCCGCGAGGTCGAGGATGCGCTCGCCTCGCTTCGGCGCCACGGCCCTCAGGGTCGCCGTACGCCAGAGGCGGTCGTTGCCGAGGCTGAGCACCGAGTTGGTGCGGTCGTAGGCGGCGGCGACCTGGTCGAACATGCCGCTGACGCGCTGCGGGTCTTTGCCGAGGTCGGCGCGGTTGGGGTCGCTGCTCACCCGTCGAGTCTAGGCCGGGGCGACGGGGCGGTCGCCGGGG
>NZ_CAUQWC010000302.1:0-3318 GCF_963521695.1 uncultured Microbacterium sp.
GCGCGCCGGTGAGCGCCGTCGCCACCTCGCCCGCCGAGGTCATCGCCTCCGGCCGGGCCGTGCTCGGCATCGAACTCGGTTCGACGCGCATCAAGGCCTGCCTCGTGGATGCCGACGAGCCCACCCGCGTCCTGGCCACCGGCTCCCACGCCTGGGAGAACCGCTACCGCGACGGCAACTGGACGTACTCGCTCAACGACGTCTGGACGGGTGTGCAGACCGCCTACGCCGCGCTCGTCGCCGACGTGCAGCGTGTTCACGGCGTCGCGATCGACACGCTCGCCGCGGCGGGCGTGTCGGCGATGATGCACGGCTACCTCGCGTTCGACGCCGAGGGTGAACTGCTCGTGCCGTTCCGCACTTGGCGGAACACCTCCACCGAGCGGGCCGCCGGTGTGCTGTCGGAGCTGCTGGGCACGAACATCCCGCTGCGCTGGTCGATCGCGCACCTCTACCAGGCGGTGCTCGACGAAGAAGACCACATCCCCGACGTGGCATCCTTCACCACGCTCGCCGGGTACGTCCATGAGAAGCTGACCGGCCGTCGGGTGCTCGGCATCGGCGACGCCTCCGGCATGTTCCCCATCGACGTCGCCACCCGCGACTACGACGCCGTCATGGCGGCCAAGTTCGACCGGCTCGTGGCGGAGCGGGCCCCGGGCCTCCGCCTCCGCTCGCTGCTGCCCGACGTTCTCGTCGCCGGCGACGCCGCGGGCGAGCTGACCACCGAGGGCGCGGCGCTCCTCGACCCGACCGGCGCACTGCGTCCGGGCGTGCTGTTCTGCCCGCCCGAGGGCGACGCCGGCACTGGTATGGTCGCGACGAACTCCGTCGCCCCCCGCACCGGCAACGTCAGCGCCGGCACGAGCATCTTCGCCATGGTCGTGCTCGAGGGGCCGCTTCGCCGCACCCACGACGAGCTGGATCTCGTCACCACCCCCGCCGGCGACCTCGTCGCAATGGTGCACTGCAACAACGGCGCGAGCGAGCTCGCCGCCTGGGTGGGGCTGTTCGAGCGGTTCGCGGCCATCGCCGGCGGCACCCTCGACCCCGACGAGGTGTTCGAGGCGCTGTTCATGGAGTCGCTGGACGGCGCGCCCGACGCCGGCGGCCTGCTCGCCTACAACCATCTGGCGGGAGAACCCATCGCGGGACTGCCCGAGGGGCGGCCGCTCTTCGTCCGCACGCCCGACAGCCGCCTGACGCTCGCGAACTTCATGCGCGCGCAGCTGTACGGCGTGTTCGGCACCCTCGCCCTGGGCATGCGCGTGCTCGCCGCCGAGGGAGTGGAGCTCGACCGCATGTACGCGCACGGCGGTGTGTTCCGCACGGCCGGGATCGCGCAGCGCTTCCTCGCTGGTGCGCTGGACGCGCCGGTCGCGGTCGCCGCAACCGCCTCCGAGGGCGGGGCGTGGGGGATCGCGGTCCTGGCAGCCTTCGCCGCAGACACCGCGGGCGACCCGCTCGACACCTACCTGACCGACCGCGTCTTCGCACAGGCGGGGTTCGTCTCGATCGACCCCGACCCCGAGGACGTCCCCGGGTTCGCCGCCTACCTCACCCGATACCGCGCGGGGCTCGCCATCGAGCACGCCGCGATCGCGGCGACGTCCTGACCTCGGCCGTCGCCACTCCCACCACAAAAAGGAATTCCCGCATGACCCGCACCACTCTCCGGAACGATCTCGACGGCTACGAGGTCTGGTTCGTCACCGGCAGTCAGAACCTCTACGGAGAAGAAACGCTCGCCCAGGTCGCCGAGCAGTCGCAGGCCGTCGTCGAGGGCCTCGACGGCCTGCCCGTCAAGGTCGTCTGGAAGCCCGTGCTGAAAGACTCCGACAGCATCCGCCGCATGGCGCTCGAGATCAACGGCCGTGACGACGTCATCGGCGTGATCGCGTGGATGCACACCTTCAGCCCCGCGAAGATGTGGATCTCGGGTCTCGACGCGCTGCAGAAGCCCCTGCTGCACCTGCACACGCAGGCCAACGTCGAGCTGCCGTGGAACGACATCGACTTCGACTTCATGAACCTGAACCAGGCCGCCCACGGCGACCGTGAGTTCGGCTACATCCAGACGCGTCTCGGCATCTCGCGCAAGACCGTCGTCGGCCACGTGTCGAACCCGGCCGTCCGCCAGCAGATCGAGGACTGGGAGCGCGCCGCCGCCGGCTGGACCGCCGCCCGCACCCTGAAGCTCGCCCGCTTCGGTGACAACATGCGCTTCGTCGCCGTCACCGAGGGCGACAAGACCGAGGCCGAGCTGCGGTTCGGCGTGCAGGTCAACACGTGGGGCGTGAACGAGCTCGTCGAGGCCGTCGAGGCGGCATCGGATGCCGACATCGACGCGCTCGTGCAGGAATACGTCGACAGCTACGACGTGGCATCCGAGCTGCTCCCGGGCGGCGCCCGCCACCAGTCGCTGCGCGACGGCGCGGCGATCGAGCTGGGTCTGCGCTCCTTCTTGGAGGAGGGCGGCTTCGGCGCCTTCACCACCTCGTTCGAAGACCTCGGCGCGCTCAGGCAGCTCCCCGGTCTCGCCGTGCAGCGCCTCATGGCCGAGGGCTACGGCTTCGGCGCCGAGGGCGACTGGAAGACCGCGATCCTCGTGCGCGTCGCCAACGTGATGGGCGCGGGCCTGCCCGGCGGCGCCTCGCTGATGGAGGACTACACGTACGACCTCGTGCCCGGTGCCGAGCGCATCCTCGGCGCGCACATGCTCGAGGTCTCGCCCTCGCTGAGCTCGCAGAAGCCGCGCCTGGAGATCCACGCGCTGGGTATCGGCGGCAAGGACGACCCGGTGCGCCTGGTCTTCACCGCCGACCCCGGCCCCGCGCTGGTCGTCGCGATGAGCGACATGCGCGACCGTTTCCGCCTGACCGCGAACGTCGTCGAGAACGTCGAGGCGCCCGACCTGCCGAAGCTGCCCGTGGGCCGTGCGGTGTGGAAGCCCGCCCCCGACTTCGCGACCTCGGCCGCCTGCTGGCTCGCCGCCGGAGCCGCTCACCACACCGTCATGACGACGGCCGTGGGCATCGAGGTGTTCCGCGACTTCGCCGAGATCGCCAAGACCGAGCTCGTCGTCATCGACGACGACACCACGGTCCGCGGTTTCCAGAGCGAGCTGCGCTGGAACCAGGCGTACTACCGCCTGGCCCAGGGCCTGTAAGACCCGTCGTCCCGGGCGCCGCACGCCCCGGGACGACGCGGCACTCGCGCGTTCCGGTCACTCGGGGCGTGTGCCGCGCGCCGGTTCACGGCGCACGGAAAGTGCCCCGGACTCGAGGTGGCGGTGGGCCGCCGAAGAGTCCGGGGCAC
>NZ_CAUQWC010000303.1:0-3294 GCF_963521695.1 uncultured Microbacterium sp.
GTCCGCCCCCGCTGCGGAGGCGGCCAGCAGCGTGGCGAGCTGTCCGCCGGCGGTGTCGTGCGTGTGCACGTGCACGGGCAGGTCGAACTTCTCGCGCAGCGCCGAGACGAGCTTCGCGGCCGCGGTGGGACGCAGCAGACCCGCCATGTCCTTGATCGCGAGCACGTGCGCGCCCGCGTCGACGATCTGCTCGGCGAGGCGCAGGTAGTAGTCGAGGGTGTACAGGTTCTCGGCCGGGTCGAGCAGGTCTCCGGTGTAGCAGACGGCGACCTCGGCGACGGCGGTGCCGGTGGCGAGCACGGCGTCGATCGCCGGCCGCATCTGCGACACGTCGTTGAGGGCGTCGAAGATGCGGAAGATGTCGACTCCGGATGCCGCCGCCTCGGCGACGAACGCGTCGGTGACCTCGGTCGGGTACGGGGTGTAGCCGACAGTGTTGCGCCCGCGCAGCAGCATCTGGATGGCGATGTTGGGCAGCGCTTCGCGGAGGGCGTCGAGGCGCTCCCACGGGTCTTCGCCGAGGAAGCGCAGCGCGACGTCGTACGTCGCTCCGCCCCACGCCTCGACCGAGAGCAGACCCGGGGTCAGGCGGGCGACGTGCGGGGCGACACGCACGAGATCGCGGGTGCGCACGCGCGTGGCCAGGAGCGACTGATGCGCGTCGCGGAAAGTGGTCTCGGTGACCGCCAGGGCGGTCTGTTCGCGCAGCGCCCGGGCGAATCCCGCGGGACCGAGCTCTCGGAGGCGCTGGCGCGAACCCGCCGGGGCGGGTGCTGCGACGTCGAGACGCGGGAGCTTGGCGCCGGGGTCGATCGACAGCGGGTTCTCGCCGTTGGGGCGGTTGACCGTGGTGTCGACGAGCCACGAGAGGACCTTCGTGCCGCGGTCCTTCGACTCGCGTCCGCGCAGCAGTTCGGGGCGCTCGTCGATGAACGAGGTGCTGAGGTCGCCCGCGACGAAGGCCGGGTCGTCGAGCACCGCCTGCAGGAACGGGATGTTCGTCGAGACCCCGCGGATGCGGAACTCGGCCAGCGCGCGCCGGGCACGCGCCACCGCGGCGGGGAAGTCGCGGCCACGGCACGACAGCTTCGACAGCATGGAGTCGAAGTGCGGGCTCACCTGGGAGCCGGCGGCCGTGGTGCCGCCGTCGAGGCGGATGCCGGCGCCGCCGGGCGAGCGGTAAGTCGTGATCTTGCCGGTGTCGGGGCGGAAGCCCTGCGTGGGGTCTTCGGTGGTGATGCGGCACTGCAGGGCGGCGCCCCGCAGGTGGATGTCGTCCTGGAGAAGGTGCAGGTCGGCGAGGGTCTGGCCCGCGGCGATCCGCATCTGCGACTGCACGAGGTCGACGTCGGTGACCTCCTCGGTCACGGTGTGCTCGACCTGGATGCGCGGGTTCATCTCGATGAAGACGACCTGGCCGGTGCGGGGGCCGGCGGTCTCGAGCAGGAATTCCACCGTGCCGGCGTTCTGGTACCCGATCGATCGGGCGAAGGCGACGGCGTAGCGATGCAGATCTTGCCGCACGGCGTCGTCGAGGTTCGGGGCCGGAGCGATCTCGATGACCTTCTGGTGGCGCCGCTGCACCGAGCAGTCGCGCTCGAAGAGGTGCACCGTCTCGCCCGTGGCATCCGCCAGGATCTGCACCTCGACGTGACGCGGGCGCTGCACGGCCTGCTCGAGGAACATGCGGGGATCGCCGAACGCGCTCTGCGCCTCGCGCATCGCCTCGGCCAGCGCGGGGGCGAGCTCGCCCATGCTCTCGACGCGGCGCATGCCCCGCCCGCCGCCACCGGCGACGGCCTTCGCGAAGATCGGGAAGCCGATCTCCTCCGCCTGCGCCAGCAGCGCATCGATGTCGTCGGAGGCGGGCGTCGAGCGCAGGACCGGCACGCCGGCGGCGATCGCGTGCTCTTTGGCGGTGACCTTGTTGCCCGCCATCGACAGCACCTCGGCGGGCGGGCCGATGAACGTGATGCCGTGAGCCGTGGCCTTCTCGGCGAGCTCCGGGTTCTCGGACAGGAAGCCGTACCCCGGGTAGATGGCATCCGCCCCGCACTCGCGCGCGACGCGGATGATCTCGTCGACGTCGAGGTAGGCGCGCACGGGATGACCGCGCTCGCCGATCTGGTAGGCCTCGTCGGCTTTCAGGCGGTGCAGCGACGCGCGGTCTTCGTAGGGGTAGACCGCGACGGTGCGGGCTCCCACCTCGTAGGCTGCGCGAAACGCTCGGATGGCGATCTCGCCGCGGTTGGCGACCAGGATCTTCGAAAACATGCGCACCTCAGGTCGATCTGGCGGGGCTGAATGTGCTCACAGCCTAGGGGAAGGTAACGTGGACTCTCGTGCACGTACTCTCCGTCAGCTCTCTCAAAGGCGGGGTCGGCAAGACGACCGTGACACTCGGGCTGGCTTCCGCGGCCTTCGCACGTGGCGTTCGCACTCTCGTCGTCGACCTCGACCCGCAATCCGACGTGTCGACCGGCATGGACATCTCGGTGGCCGGCCGTCTCAACATCGCCGATGTCCTGGCGAACCCGAAAGAGAAGGTCGTGCGTCAGGCGATCACCTCCAGCGGGTGGGCCAAGGTGCATCCCGGCACCATCGACGTGCTGATCGGCAGCCCGTCGGCCATCAACTTCGACGGCCCGCACCCGAGCGTCCGCGACGTCTGGAAGCTCGAGGAGGCCCTGGCCACCATCGAGAGCGAGTACGACCTCGTGCTCATCGACTGCGCCCCCTCGCTGAACGCCCTCACGCGCACCGCGTGGGCGGCGAGCGACCGTGTCGTCGTCGTCACCGAACCGGGACTCTTCTCCGTCGCCGCCGCCGACCGAGCCCTTCGTGCGATCGAAGAGATCCGTCGCGGCCTCTCGCCGCGCCTGCAACCGCTCGGCGTCGTGGTCAACCGCGTACGCCCGCAGTCGATCGAACACCAGTTCCGCATCAAGGAGCTGCGCGACATGTTCGGTCCCCTCGTGCTCAACCCGCAGCTGCCCGAGCGCACCTCGCTCCAGCAGGCGCAGGGTGCCGCGAAACCGCTGCACGTGTGGCCCGGCGATTCGGCGCAGGAGCTCGCGGCCGACTTCGACGCGCTGCTCGACCGGATCGTGCGCACCGGCCGCATCCCCGTCGCGGGCGACGCACCTCAGGCCTGAGGTCTCGCGGCCTCCGCACGCTCTTGCCCTCCCGCGGCTCGCTGTCGTCGTGCGCGGGAGCCGGCATCGCGTCGAGTTCCCCGCATGCATAAACGCGATTCGCGCGCATAAACGGGGTGTGAGCGCGTTTATGCGCGTG
>NZ_CAUQWC010000304.1:0-3271 GCF_963521695.1 uncultured Microbacterium sp.
CACCACCTTCACCGATGCGCTCGCCGCGGGCCGTCCGTCGCGCCCGCTGCCCGCCCCGGTGCGTCGTGCCAAGGCCTACGTGGATGCGCACGCCGCCGAGCCCGTCGTGCTGGCCGACATCGCCCAGGCGGCGCGGCTGTCTCCGCGGGGACTGCAGTACGCCTTCCGCGCCGCGACCGGCCGCACGCCGATGCAGTACCTGCGCCGGGTGCGCCTCGATGCCGCGCGCGCGGAACTGCGCAGCGCCGATCCGTCGGTCGAGACGGTCGCCGCCATCGCCGCGCGCTGGGGCTTCTCGAACCTCGGACGCTTCGCCGCGGTGTACCGCGGCGAGTTCGGCGAGACGCCCTCCACCACGCTGCGCTCCTGACACCGGCCGCCGCTCCGGCTCGGAGCGGGCGCGGCGGGGCGGTGCGAAGCGGAGGGGATCCGGTGAGCGGAGGGTCGCCACCGGGTGTCGGCATCCTCCTATCCCGGTATCTCCTCCCGTCGCCGTTCCCGCACGGCGAGGAGCGCAGGCCCGCACCGCCCGCGGCCGGATCCACCGCGAGCGTCGACCCGTCCGGTACCGGTCGCGCAGGCGTGCTCGGGGGCGTCAGCGAGTGTTCGCGGTCAGTGGCCCGCGCCCAGGCCTCCGGTGAGGCGCCCGTGGAACCGCCGAGCCGCAGTGTTCATCCCCTCGAGCTCCACGGTGGTGCCGAGGTGCGCGTACTTCGTCTGCACGGCATCCAGCGCCGCCACCGTCGAGGCGTCCCACACGTGCGAGCGCGACAGGTCGATGACGACTCGCCGCGGGTCGTGGTGGTACGCGAACTTCGTGGTCAGGTCGTTGCTCGAGGCGAAGAACAGCGCGCCTTCGACGACATAGCGGGCGGTGTCGCCGTCGACCGAGCGCGTCACCGTGGTCAGGTTCGCCACGCGCCGGGCGAACAGCACCGCCGCCGCGATCACGCCCACACCGACCCCGATCGCGAGGTTGTGGGTCCAGACCGTGACCGCCACCGTCAGCCCCATCACGACCGTCTCGCTCAGCGGCATCCGGCGCAGCGTCGAGGGGCGGATGCTGTGCCAGTCGAAGGTGGCGACCGAGACGACGATCATCACGGCGACGAGCACCGCCATCGGGATGATGGCCACGATGTCGCCGAACACCAGCACGAGCACGAGCAGGAAGACGCCGGCGAGGAAGGTCGAGATGCGGGTGCGGGCGCCCGAGGCCTTGACGTTGATCATGGTCTGGCCGATCATCGCGCAGCCGCCCATTCCGCCGAAGAGGCCCGACAGCACGTTGGCCGCGCCCTGACCGAGCGACTCTCGCGTCTTCGAGGAGGGGGTGTCGGTGATGTCGTCGACGAGCGCCGCGGTCATGAGCGACTCGAGCAGCCCCACGATCGCCATCGCGACGGCGAACGGGAAGATGATGCCGAGCGTGTCGAGCGTGAACGGCACGTTCGGCATCAGCAGGTTCGGCAGGCTCTCGGGCAGCGCGCCCTGGTCGCCGACCGTCGGCACCGAGATGCCGAACACCACGGCGGCGCCGGTCAGCAGCACGATCGCGACGAGCGGGGCCGGCACGGCCCGGGTGACGCGAGGCAGCAGGTACATGATCAACAGTCCTGCCGCGGCGATCGGATAGACGGCCCACGGCACGCCGATGAGCTGCGGCACCTGGGCGATGAAGATGAGGATCGCCAGTGCGTTGACGAAGCCGACCATGACGCT
The DNA here is from genome assembly GCF_963521695.1 of uncultured Microbacterium sp. Lineage (GTDB taxonomy): Bacteria > Actinomycetota > Actinomycetes > Actinomycetales > Microbacteriaceae > Microbacterium. Next base: position 1,723 of record NZ_CAUQWC010000304.1, read on the forward strand.
GCGGGGGATGTAGCGCATGAGCTTGGCCACGCCCAGCAGCCCGAGGATCACCTGCAGGATGCCGCCGAGGATCACGGTGGCGAGAAGGTAGTCGACGCCGTGCTCGCGCGCGACGGGCGCGATGACCAGGGCGATCGCTCCGGTCGCGGCCGAGATCATGGCGGGACGCCCGCCGAGGAAGGCGATCGCGACGGCCATCACGAACGACGAGAACAGGCCGAGCCGTGGGTCGACCCCGGCGATGATCGAGAAGGCGATGGCCTCGGGGATGAGGGCGATGGCCACCACGAGGCCGGCGAGCACCTCGCGCGTGAGTAGCCGCGGCGAACGCAGGGCCTGCAGCACGGTCGGTTCGGGGCGCGGGCGCGCGAGGACGTCGGTCATGGAGATACTCCGGGAGGTGGGAGGGAACCCGCGTCGGCACGGGGAAGAATAGGGGGGTCGCGATCGCGACCGCTACGAACTCTACCGTAACGAGAGGGTTGCGGAACGGGGGATGCCATGACCGCCCACCGACCGATGCAGATCGGCGAACTCGCCGAGCGGACCGGGTTGTCGATCCGCACCCTCCGTCACTACGACGAGATCGGTCTGCTGCGGCCCTCGGCGCGCAGCGACGGGGGCTTCCGCCTGTACACCGCCGACGACGAGTCGCGGCTCCTGTTGATCCGCCGCATGAAGCCGCTGGGATACTCGCTCGAACAGATGGGGGAGCTGCTCGCCGTCGTCGACGGGCTCGACGCCGACCCCGCCGACCGTGCCCTCGCCGGGCGCCTGGGCGACATCCGCGACGAAGCCCTGACGCGACGCGACGACCTGCGACGCAAGCTCGCCGCCGCCGACGAGTTCGTCGCGCAGCTGGAGGCGCGATGACCGCCCACGACCTCGTGCTCGAGGGCCACGGCATCCGTCTCACCCCCGCGCATCCTGACGACGCCGCCGAGGCGTGGGCGCTCACCGACCCCGCGATCTGGGCCGGGATGACGACGGCGTGGCCCGACTCTGCGCAGGCCTACGCCGACCGCGTCGCTCAGCAGCGCGAGACGCCGGGGATGCTCGCGTTCACGGTGCGGGATGCCGAGACCGGCGGCATCCGCGGGGCGACGACGTTCTACGACTATGCGCCGACGCAGGGGCGGGTCGAGGTCGGGACGACGTGGTACGGCCGCGCCTTCCAGGGCGGGAGGACGAACCCCGCGGCGAAGATGCTGCTGCTGGGGCAGGCCTTCGACGCGTGGGGTCTGAACCGTGTGGGGCTGCGGTGCGACGCGCGCAATGCGCGAAGCGCCCGGGCCATCGAGCGTCTCGGGGCCACGCCCGAGGGGCGGCTGCGCCACCACCGCATCGCGTCCGACGGCAGCGTCGGCGACACGCTGTACTTCTCGATCCTGCGCGAGGAGTGGCCGGCGGTTCGCGCCGGGCTCGAGGAGCGCCTGCGCGGCTGAGCCCGTGCCGCGGGCCGTGTTCCACGCCGGCCCGTGCCGGCACGCGTACACGAAGGGAGGAGATCCGGCCGGGGGAGGATGCCGCGGAGTCGATGGGTCCTCCC
>NZ_CAUQWC010000305.1:0-3264 GCF_963521695.1 uncultured Microbacterium sp.
CCCCCGACGACCTCGGCGGACGCACGCCCGTACGGGCCGTGGCCCTCGACGACCAGCTCGCCCTCGACCCCGCACTGCTCGCGGCCACGCTCGCGCGCGCGGCGGTCGACGCCGGTGCGGTGATCCACACGGGGGTCCGCGTGTCGGACGTCCGGGCACTCCCTCAGGGGCACGTCGGCACAGACCGCGGCACGCTGTACGGCGAGACGGTCGTGCTGGCCACCGGCACGCCCGTCACCCGCCGCGGCCTCTACGACCTCAAGACGCGCGCGCTGCGGTCGTGGGCCATCGCGTTCGAGATGGAGGGGGATGCCGAAGCCCCGGGCGGCATGTGGAGCGAGGTCGGCGCCGACGGACGCAGTGTCGTGGCGGCACCGTCATCGTTCGGACGATCTGCGCTCATCGTGACCGGGGCGCGGCATCCGGTCGGCTCGGCTCCCTCGGAACGCGCGCTCGCCGACGAATTGGCCGCCTGGGCGCGCCGCACGCTCCCCGTCGGGGCCGAGATCTCGCGCTGGTCGGGGCAGGACTATCAATCGCACAACCTCGTGCCCTTCGTCGGAGGGATGCCGCGCGGCCTCGGCCGACTGCGTTTCGCCACCGGATACGCGGGGTGGGGCCTGACCAACGCCCCGGCCGCGGCGATGCGGTTGGCGGACGAGATCCGCGGCGTCTCACGCGGCGACCGGCCGCAGTGGATGCGCACGATCGGAACCCGGATGACGGTACCCGCCGACCTCGGACGGGGCATCGGCGAGGCCGCTCGACGCGCGCGGGTGTCGAGCGCGGCGCGAGACTCGGCGCAGACAGCTCCCGTCCGGCCCCCTGCCGAGGGCGACGGCGTTCTCGCCCGGCGCGGGTCGCGAACCGCCGCGGTGTCGACGGTCGAGGGGCAGACGCGCACGCTCGTGGCCCCGACGCCGCTCACGTGGAACGACGCCGAACGATCGTGGGACAGCTCCGCCGACGGCTCGCGCTACGCCCCGGACGGCACGCGGCTCGAGGGCGCGGCGTCCCGGGATCTGCCTTCCGCCGGGTGACGCGGGGGCATGCCGGAGCTGCGAAATTGCGTCCGGCTGACGAGCCCGTTGCAGCCCGCAGACGAGATGTCAGCGAGACGCCGTCTCGGCGTCAGACGGCGGTCAGCGGGGGCGCGGCGACGGACCGCAACATGAGCCAGACGCCGTCTCGGCGCCGTGTGCGGTCCATCAGCGGAGAGCACGGGCCCTGCCCAGCCCGGCGCCCGACGGACGCGTCAGCTCTTCGCGCCGGTGAACGCCAGCGCCCCGCCGAGGCCGATCATCATGACGCCGCCCGTTCCCGACAGCGTCGAGATGCGCTTCGGCGACCGCGCGAACCACGTGCGCGCGGTGCCGGCGGCGAGGGCCCAGACGCTGTCGCAGGTCAAGGCGAGCACCTGGAAGATGAGGCCGAGCACGAGCAGTTGCAGCCAGACGGCTCCGGCGCGCGGGTCGACGAACTGCGGCAGCACGGCGACGAAGAACGCGATGGTCTTGGGGTTGGTGAGTCCCACGACGAAGCCCTGGCGCAGCAGTGTCCAGGACGAGGTGGGGGCGACCGCGGCTCCGGTGACGTGCGCGTTGCGGTGACGGATCGCCTGGAGGCCGAGCCACACGAGGTAGATCGCGCCGACGATCTTCAGCACGGTGAAAGCGACGATGGACGAAGCCACGATGGCGCCCACGCCGAACGCGACCGCGAGCACCGCGGGCACGGTGCCGAGGGCGTTGCCGACGACGCTGAGCACGCCGGCCCGACGGCCGAGGGCGATGCAGCGGCCGATGACGAACAACACGCTCGGACCCGGGATGACGATGATGACGACCGACACGGCGACGAAGGCCACGAGGTTCTCGATCGGAGGCATGCGTGCAGCGTACTGCCCGTGCGTTTCGCGGTGGTGTCGGGCGGGCGCCCGGCTGCGGGTCGCATTGTCGCCGCCAGATCACACGTTCCGCGCGAGATCACACGTTCGGTAGCGGTCGCCACATGTCGCCTGGCGCGGATCGCGTGATCTCGGCCCGTCCTCGCTGCCCGTCCTCAGGCTGGCACGGCCTCCCGCGCGAGCAGCTCGCTGATCCGGCCGACACAGCCGCCGCAGCCGGTGCCGGCACGGGTCGAGGCCTTCACGCACGCGACCGTCGGCTCACCCGCGGCCACGGCGTCGCGGATCGCCCCCGCGCTCACCCCGTTGCACCAGCACACCGTGGCATCCGCCGCGAACGGGTCGGCGACGACGGCCATACCGGCGTCGGCGGCGTCGAGCCGCAGCAGCGCCGAGCGGTCGGCGGGCAGCTCGGATCCGCGCTCGAACAGCAGGGTGAGCTCGGCGCCGGTGCGCGGCATCCCCACCGCGACGAAGCCGGTGAGCACGCCATCGACGGTGACCAGCTTGACGTACGCGCCGCGCGCGGGGTCGGCCCAGAGGGTGACCTGGGGTCCGTGGCATCCGGGAGCATGCGAGAAGGGGTCGGCGTCGACCGCGCCTCCGGCGACGACGTCGATTCCGTCTGCCTTCAGCATCACGACACCGGGTCGCTCGAGGGGAGCGGATGCCGCCGCACCCGCGACGACAACCGGGCTCGCGGATGCCGCGTCGAAACCGCCCGCGATCCCCGACGCCCCCGCACTCGGCACGGGGGCAGCCCCCGACGACAGCAGCGCCGCGAGCCGGTCGGCCTGTCGCCACCCGGGCCCGATGAGCCCGCTCGGCCCTCCCGGCACTCGACCGTCGTCGCCCGCGTCGGCGGGGTCGGCGACGTGCGCGCAGTCGCCGATGGCGAAGACGTTCGGGTCGGTCCACGAGCGCGATGCCCCGTCGACGAGCACGCCGCTCGAGATGGCGAGGCCTGCGAGGGATGCCACCTCGGTCCGCGCCGCCACCCCGCACGACAGCACGAGCAGGTCGCCGGCGAGCACCTTGCCGTCGGCGCACACGAGGCCGTCGAACCACGCCTGGCCGTGGTCGTCGTAGCGCTGCACGATGCTCTCGGCGCGGGCGTGGTGCATCATCTCCACCCCGACGGCGGTGGCCGCGGCGGCGAGCACGCGTCCGCCGTTCTCGTCGAGCGTGCGGTTCATCGGGGCGGCGGAGTGGTACGCCACCACCACCTCGGCGCCGGCTTCGGCGGCGGCCAGCGCGAGTTCCATGCCGAGCACTCCCGCGCCGAGTACGACGATCCGCTGCCCGGCCGAGACGGCGGCCCGCACGTGCTCCGCGTCGGCGAGGTCGCGCAGGGCGAC
>NZ_CAUQWC010000306.1:0-3246 GCF_963521695.1 uncultured Microbacterium sp.
ACCCCGCGGGCCCGTCACGCCTCGCCGCCCACCCGGCGGCTCGCGTGACGGGCCCGCGGACTTCTCAGCCGAGAACCCCGCCAGGGAAGCTTCGTCGCGGTCCGGTTGTACCGTTCCGGATGAAGTCCCCGATATACCCCTAGGGGGTATATCCTCGTCTCAAGGACCCCCTGGGCGCTCAGGCGCGGGCGACGTCAGGCTCGTGCGCCCGGCACCGCCGCAGAACGTCCCCGGAGCGCAGGCGGGACGCCCATGCCGCGAACGACGAGGAGTACAACCGTGAACACCCGATACGTGGCCGTGGCCGCAGTCCCCCTGGCAGCGATCCTCGCCCTGACGGGCTGCTCCGGTGGTTCCGGATCCATGCCCGGCATGGATCACGGCTCCGCCCCGATGACCACCTCCACGACGGCCGCGTCCGCGTCGGAGTCCGACATCCTGTTCGTCACGACGATGATCCCGCACCACGAGCAAGCCATCGAGATGTCGGACACCCTGCTGTCGAAGACCGGTGTCGACGAGCGCGTCACCGCTCTCGCCGAGCAGATCACGGCAGCGCAGCAGCCCGAGATCGACACCATGAAGGGCTGGTTGTCCGACTGGGGCGTCTCGATGAGCGAGGGAATGAGCGGCATGGATCACGGCGGCATGATGTCGGAGTCGGACATGCAGGCTCTCGCCGCCGCCGACGCGAGCGATGCTGCGCGCCTTTATCTCGAGCAGATGATCGAGCACCACCAGGGCGCGATCGACATGGCGCAGGACGAGATCGACAGCGGTACCGACAGCGAGGTCGTCGCCCTCGCGCGATCGATCGTCGACAGCCAGGCCGCCGAGATCAGCACGATGAAGGAGCTGACGGCCTCGCTCTGAGGCAGCGGGGTCTGCTCGTCACGGCCCGACTCCCGGATCCCGGCCCCGACCGTTCCGGCGGCCGCCCCTCTCCCCCGCTACGCTCGAGGGGATGACTCCCCCACACGCCCGCACCCCTCGAGGGGTCCGCGCATGACGGGCGTGCTCACCGGATTCGCGGTCGTCGGTCTCGCCGTCGTCGTCGGCTACGTGATCGCGCGCATCGACCTCCTCGGCCCCCACGCGCGACACGTGCTGAGCCGTCTCACGTTCTACGTCCTGTCGCCGTTCCTGCTCTTCACCGTGCTGGCGCGCGCTGACGTCGCGACGTTGTTCTCCGCCCTGCTGCCGGTGTCGATGATCACGGCCGCGGTCATCATCGGCGTTTCTGTGCTCATCTCGACGCTGATCCTGCGCCGCCCCGCGGGTGAGACCGTGATCAGTGCGCTGTCGGCGGGACAGGTGAACAGCAACAACATCGGCATCCCGATCTCGCTGTACATGCTCGGCAACGCGGCGTTCTCCGCTCCCGTCATCCTGTTCCAGTTGCTCGTGCTGATGCCGATCGCGCTGTCGATCCTGGATGCCGTGACCTCCGGCTCCCGCAACATCGGGCGCATCCTGCTGCAGACGGCGAAGAACCCGATGCTCATCGCCTCCGCCCTGGGCGTGGGCGTCGCGCTCACCGGTGTCGACCTGCCGCCGATCGTCTTCGATCCGCTGCATCTCATCGCGGGCGCCTGCGTGCCGGTGCTGCTGATGTCGTACGGCATGTCGCTCTACGGGCAACGGGTGCTCACCGAACCCGGCCGCCGCGTCGACGTGGTCATCGGGTCGATACTGAAGCTCCTGGTCATGCCGGCCCTGGCGTGGGGAGTCGCGACGCTGTTCGGTCTGCCCGACGACCAGATCTTCATCGTCGTGGTGCTGGCGGCGCTGCCGACGGCGCAGAACGTGTTCAACTTCGCGCAGCGGTACGGAGTGGGCGAGATCCTCTCGCGCGATGTCGTCTTCATCTCGACACTGGGGTGTCTGCCCGTGCTTTTCACGGTGGCCCTGCTGCTGCAGCACTCCCCCGCGTGACACGGCGTGACCGGGGGTTCGCACCGTCGAACCCTCAGGTCTAGGGTGAGAACTGTTTTCAGCTTTCACTCAGAAAGGCTCGCCATGTCTTCCGCCACCACCTCTAACCCCGCCATCGGAGCCGTGCGCACCGCACTCGGCGTGAGCGGTGTGCTCTCGCTCGTCATCGGCATCCTGATCCTCGTCTGGCCGGGCCGTACCGCCGAGGTGGCCGTCGGGATCCTCTCGGTCTACGTCATCATCGCGGGCCTCGTGAACATCGCGATCGGCCTGTACTGGCGCTCCGGTTGGTCGCGCATCGGGTACATCGTGCTCGGTGTGCTGTTCATCGTCGCGGGCATCTTCTCGTTCGCGAACCTGTCGGCCACGACCGCGTGGTTCGGCGTCTTCATCGGTACCCTCGTCGGCATCCTGTGGATCGTCGAGGGCGTCGTCTCGCTCACCACCGTCGGACACGGTTCGAAGGCGCGGGCCTGGACGATCTTCTTCGCCGTCATCAGCATCCTGGCCGGTGTCGTGCTGCTGTTCTCGCCTTTGCTGGGCGCGGTGACCCTGTTCCTGCTCATCGGGATCTCGCTGGTGATCCTCGGCGTCTTCCAGATCGTCCGCGCGATCCAGTTCGGCAAGGCCGCGTAGAACCTCGAACAGAAGGGGGCCGGATGCCATGGCATCCGGCCCCCCTTCTTTTGTTTCACGCGATCGGCAGGTGCCGGTTCCACCAGTCGAGCACGGCCTCGAAACGCTGCACGCGGTGCTGGGGACGCCCGCCACGGGTGAGTTCGTGGTCCTCACCCGGGAAGATCACCATCTCAGCGTCGACGCCGTTGTGCTTCAGCGCGGCGTAGTAGCGGGTCGCCTGCTCGAGCGGGCAGCGGAAGTCGAGCTCGGAATGCATCACCAGCGTGGGAGTGCGCACCCGGTCGACGACCGCCATCGGACTCTGCGCGGCCATCTGCGCGGGGTCGGTGCCGACATACTCCTGGCCGAAGAACGAGCCGATATCGCTCGACCCGGGGAAGGCGAAGGGGTCGAGGAACCCCCGCTCGACGATCGCGCCCGCGAAGCGGTGATCGTGCGCGATGACCCATGCCGTCATGTACCCGCCGTACGAGCCGCCCATCACGCCCACGCGATCAGGATCCAGGCGCGGGTCGGCCGAGACGACGCCGTCGAAGAAGTCCATGACGTCGAAGAAGTCGAGCGTACCCATGCGCTGTCGGATCGACCGTCCGTGCGCTCGACCGTAGCCGGCGCTGCCGCGCGGATTGCTGTAGACCACGGCGTAGCCCGCGTCGACGAGCACCTGCGTCT
>NZ_CAUQWC010000307.1:0-3181 GCF_963521695.1 uncultured Microbacterium sp.
CCACCTACCCGGACCCCACGCGCGGGCGCCACGCGTCGCCGCGCGGACGTCAGGCGTCGCGGCGTGCGCCCTCCGACGGCGTGACCGTGAAGATGTTCGGTGCACGGAACCCGGATGCCGCGAACGCGGCGCGCACCGCCTCGGTCGCCGCCGGGATGAGTCCGGTCGGAATCAGCGCGATGGCCGCCCCGCCGAAGCCGCCGCCGGTCATGCGTGCACCGAGGGCGCCGGCGCCGAGGGTCGTCTCGACGGCGAGGTCGAGCTCGGGCACCGAGATCTCGAAGTCGTCGCGCATCGAGGCGTGCGAGGCCACGAGCAGATCGCCGATGGCCGACGGACCGTCGGCGTCGAGTGCGGCCACGGTGTCGAGGACGCGCTGGTTCTCGGTCACGATGTGACGCACGCGGCGGAACGTGACGTCGTCGAGCATCTCGGCCGCCCGCGGCAGATCATCAACCGTGACGTCGCGCAGCGCGGGAACGTCGAACGCCGCGGCGCCCCGCTCGCACGCCTCGCGACGCTCGCGGTAGCCGCCGGTGGAGTGCGCGTGCTCGACGAGGGTGTCGATCACCAGGATCGACAGCCCCGCCTCGGCGAAGCCGAGCGCGACGGGGCGCGTCTCGAGCGTGCGGCAGTCGAGGAAGGTGGCGGCGTCGGTGACGCCGAGCATCGAGGCCATCTGGTCCATGATCCCCGTCGGCGCGCCGACGGCGTCGTTCTCGGCGATGCGGCCGACACGGGCGAGCGCGACCTTGTCGAGCCCGGCGTTCCAGACGTCGTTGAGGGCGGATGCCACGGCTCCCTCGATCGCGGCGGACGACGACAGCCCTGCACCCACCGGTACCTCGGACGCCAGCGCGAGGTCGACGCCGCGCGGAGCGGCATCCGGAGCCTCCCGAAGAAGCGCCCACGCCACCCCCAGCGGGTACCCGGCCCAGTCGAGGCCGCCGGCGGCGATGCGGGCGTCGAGGTCGGCGAGCGATACCTCCACCGTGTCGTCGGCGAAGGTCGAGCGCACGCGGATGACGTCGTCGGAGCGAACGGCGACGGCGGCGGCGGTGCGCTGCGCGATCGCGAAGGGGAAGACGAAGCCCTCGTTGTAGTCCGTGTGCTCGCCGATGAGGTTGGCGCGACCGGGAGCCGACCACACCCCCGCGAGGGGGGCATCGGTCATGCGGGTGAGCAGGCTGCGGGCGTCGTCGACGGCGGTCATGCCGTCACCTCCGGAACGGTGTCGAGGGCGGCGCGCAGGCGCTCGGCCTGCGACTCGGGGGTCACGTCGCCGATCCAGGCGCCCATGGCCGCTTCGGATCCGGCGAGGTACTTCAGCTTGTCGGCGGAGCGACGGGGCGAGGTGATCTGCAGGTTGAGGCGGACGGCGTCGCGACCCCGCCCGATGGGCGCCTGGTGCCATGCGGCGATGTAAGGAGTGGGGGTGTCGTAGAGCGCGTCGATGCCGCGCAGCAGCCGCAGATAGAACGGGGCGAGCTCGTCGCGCTCGGCATCGGTCGTCTCGGCCAGGTCGGCGACGTGGCGGTGGGGGAGCACGTGCACCTCGACGGGCCAGCGCGCGGCGAACGGGATGAACGCCGTCCAGTGCTCGCCGCGCAGCACGACGCGCTCGCCGGCGGACTCGAAGTCGAGGATGCGTTGGAACAGGTTCTCGGAACTGCGCGAGATCGTGTCGAGCAGCCGGTGCGTGCGCGGGGTGACGTACGGGTAGGCGTAGATCTGCCCGTGGGGGTGGGGGAGGGTGACGCCGATCTCCTGCCCGCGGTTCTCGAAGGGGAACACCTGACGGATGCCGGGCAGAGCCGACAGCGCCGCGGTGCGGTCGGCCCACGCCTCGATCACCGTGCGCGCGCGGGTGCGCGACAGCGAGCCGAACGACCCCTCGTGCGCGGGGCTGAAGCAGACGACCTCGCACCGGCCGACCGAGGTGCGCGTGCGGCCGAGGCCGAGGTGCTCGAGGTCGTCGTCGCCGAGCGGCGGGTCGACGGCGGCGGGTGCGTCGTCGGTCGCGACGTCGAGCGCGGGACCGAACGACGGTGATTTGTTCTCGAAGACGGCGACGTCGTACAGCGACGGGATCTCCGACGGGTTGGTCGGGGTCTGCGGCGACAGGGGGTCGAGGTGCGCGGGAGGCAGGAACGCCCGGTTCTGCCGATTGGATGCCACGGTGATCCAGTCGCCGGTGAGCACGTCCTGCCGCATGGTGGCGGTGGCGGGTCGGGGGTCGAGCGTGCGGGCGTCGACGGCGCGCTCGGCGCCGAGCGTCGTGCCGGGATCATCGAAATAGATCAGTTCGCGGCCGTCGGCGAGGCGGGTCGGGCGCTTGACCACACCGGCGCGGAGGGGCACCGCGGAGAGGCTGTGCGTGTTCACGATAACACGCTACAGCGCAGGCGTGATATCGTCAACATGTAATGAGTGCGATGCGCGTATCCATGGCCCACGTGGCCGAACGAGCCGGAGTGTCGGCGCAGACGGTGTCGCGCGTGGCCAACGGCAGCCCGCGCGTCGACCCCGTCACCCGCGCCCGCGTCGAGAAGGCGATGGCCGACCTCGGCTACCGCATGCACCGCGCTGCACGGGCCCTGCGAACCGGGCAGACCTCCACCATCGGTCTCGTCGTGTCGACCCTCGCCTCGGTCGGCAACTCGCGCATGCTGCAGGCGATCTCCGAGGCCGCGGCCGCGCGCGAATACGCCCTCGCGGTCGTGACGGTGGGGGAGCGCGGAATCCGCGACGCCTTCGCGCGACTCCGCTCGCAGGGCGTCGACGGCGCCGTCGTGCTGAACGAGGCGACCGAACTCGCCCGCGACGTCGACCCGCCGGCCGATCTGCACGTGGTGGTCGTCGATTCCCCGCCCGACGATCGCTTCTCAATCGTGCAGACCGATCACGCCGGGGGCGCCCGCGCGGCTACCGCGCACCTCCTCTCCCTCGGACACGGCACGGTGCATCACCTCGCCGGACCCTCCGGATCGTTCGCCGCGGCCGAGCGCGAACGCGGGTGGCGCGAGGCGCTGGCCGACGCCGGGATCGCCGCGCCCGACCCGGTCCGCGGCGACTGGACCTCGGCATCCGGTCACCTCGCCGCCGACGCCCTGCGCGCAGCGACCGCCGTCTTCGTCGCCCACGACCAGATGGCGCTGGGCGCCCTGCGGGCCTGCGCCGA
>NZ_CAUQWC010000308.1:0-3135 GCF_963521695.1 uncultured Microbacterium sp.
CCCGCGGCTCGGCAGGATGGGCGCATGGCCAAGATCGTGGTGAGCAGCATGGTGAGTCTGGACGGATACACCGAGGGTGCGGGCGGCGACGTGTCGCAGATGCCGATGGACCTCGCCTTCGCCGAGCACAACGCCGATCGCGTCCGCTCGGCCGGCCGACTGCTGTTCGGCGCCACGTCGTACGTCGGAATGATGCAGTACTGGCCCGACCGCGTCGACGATCCCGATGCCCTCCCCGAGGATCGCTACATCGCGTCGCGCTACGCGACCGACCTGAGGATCACCGTCATCTCCGACCACCTCACCGACGACGACGTCTCGGTGTGGGCGGAGCGCACCGAGATCGTTCGTCGTACGGATGCGCACGACCACCTCCGGAGCCTCCGCGAGAGAGAGTCCGACGACATCCTGATCTTCGGAAGCCGGACACTCTGGACCGACCTGCTCGCCGCCGGGCTCGTCGACGAGCTGCACCTTCTCGTCGGGCCCAAGGTGGTCGTCGGCGACGAGCGGACTTTCGAGGGCATCCCGCCATTGGACTTCGAGCTTCTGAACGTGCGCACGTGGCGTGGGTCGAGCGTCGTCGTCCTCACCTATCGCCCGGGCAACGCCGAAGCTCCGAGCGACCGGGGCCTCGCCGACAACTGACCGGGGCGGGCGCACCGCCGATCCGCCGCGCAGCGCACGTTCCGGCCGGGTGCTCTGCGCATCAGAGATCGGATGCAAGGAAAGGGCGCCCCCGCCGAAGCGGAAGGCGCCCATTCACGTGCGGCGGATCAGCGGCGAGGGCGGTCGTCCTCCACGACGGACTGCACGCTGTCGACAGCCGGCGTCTTGTCGTCGGTGCGCACCTCGTCGGCGGCGATCGCGATGTCGACCGCGGCGTCCCCGAGAGCCTCGGCGACCACGTCGCGCACGTCTCCGCGGTCATCGGTGGGCACATCCGTCGCGGGGCCCGCGGGCTCGAGACCCTCGGTCACGCGATCCGCGGCATCGATGTCCGATCGGGAGTCGGCGGCAGCGACGCGCTCGCGGGCTGCCTTCACCGTCTCGTCGACGGCGGCCGCCGCACCCGCGGCGACGTCCTTGGTCTTGGACATCGCGACGTCGACGGTCTCCGACGCGCTGGCTGCGAGATCCTTCGACCTCGACACCGCATCGTCGACGGCAGCGGAGGCACCGGCCGCGACGTCCTTCGACTTCGCCTTCATGTCGTCGACCGCCACCGAAGCGCGAGCCACTGCGGCATCCGCCTTGTCCTTGGCGGCTCCCGCGGCGTCACGAGCGCGAGCCGCCACGGCATCCGCCTGTTCTTCCGCCTCGTCGACGACATCACGGTCGAACGGCCCGAAGACGCCGGTCACGACGACGTTGACGTCGATCGTCCCGCGTCCCAAGGGCTCGAGCGCACTGCGGACGGCGGTTCGCACGGCGTCGGAGACCTCGTGCAGCTTGTGCGGGTAGTCGACGACGAGCGAGACGGTCGCGGTGACCGAGTCGGCCCGGTCCGTGTCGACCTTCACGCCGGGCGCGGTGCGGGCGAGACCGACGCGCTCACGCACCGCGTCGGACGCTCGGCCCAGCAGGCTTCCGAGCGCGTGCACGCCCGGGACGCCGTTCGCGGCCGTCGCGGCGAGGGCCGCTGCGGCGTCCAGATCGGGCGGGTCGATGGTCGCATCGATGGTGGTCATGACGTCTCCTCGTGGGGTGTCAGTGCACGCGGGTGTTGTCGCGCGCGAGTTTGGCGCGGAGCCCGGTGTGGATCGAGATGTAAGCGCGCAGGTTCTGTCCGGTGAGGGCGGCGAGATTGGTGACGAGGGTATCGACATGCTCGGCGACCTGACGGGGGGAGGTGTTCTGTCGGGGGGTCACCGCGACGTGCAGCACCGACTCCTTGTCGACCTCGCCGGCGGTGATCCGCGACGACAGGATCTCGTCGCGCTCGGCGAGGGCGTTCTTCAGTGCCTCGGAGGCGAAGCCGTCGGAGACCGTGATGCGGCCCTCGGCGTTCGCGCTACCCGTGGACTGCAGAGCGGCCTGGCGACGACCGCGGACGGCCGACGAGGCGATGACGATGAGGATGAGCGCCAGCACCACGATCGCGGCGACGGCACCCCAGCCGGCCGACTCGCGGCCGAGCGACTGCAGCCACCCCTGGAAGCCGCCCATGACGGACGTCCACGTGTCGGTCCCGCCGGGGACGAACCCCACGAGCAGGGCGAGGGCGGCAGCCGCGAGCAGCACGACGGCGACGAGGAACAGGACGAAGCGGTTCAGGCCGCGTCGCGTGGCGTTCATCGGGACTCCTTGGTGTCGGGACGCTCCACACGCAGGCGGGTGCGGACGGTGGGGGTGAGGTTGTACGAGGCGATCTCCTCCTCGACGATGCGGCGCAGCTGCGCCTCATCGATGGGGATGCCGACCGGGGGGCTCACGGTCACATCGACGGTGCGGTGGGCGACGCCGACGACGATATCGTCGCGGGCGATGCCGGAGTCGTTGCTGAGGTGCTGGGCGAGGGCAGAGGCGATGACGCCGTTGTCGACGACGACGGCGCGTTCTCCCCCCGCCATCTCGTGACGCGACAGCCGGCCAGGCCCCAGAGCCAGGATCAGCACGATCAGTCCGAGGACCGCGAGTACGACACCGCCGACGATGAACGCGACGGGCATCAGCGCGGTGGGGGCCGCGACGACGGCGTTAAGAGCGTCGCCCGGGCCGACCAGCAGGGGCTGGGCGCCGACGAGGTTCAGGATGATCTCGACCGCGGCGTACGCCAGGGCGAGAAGCAGCAGCACGACCACGACGAGCATGGCCACGGTGCGCGGGGAGTGGGTCTCACGGCGCACGACGGTGCGGAGCACGGTGTCGCTCATCACAGCACTCGCTTTCGCTGGGGGGGGGTAGCGCCCGAGACGGTCAGATCCACGCGCGAGACCTCACGGCCGAACAGCCGGGTCAGGCGCGAACGCAGGTCGCTCTGGGCCACGCGAGCGGCTTCGAGCACGGGGGTGGCGGCGCGAACGGCCGCGGTGTCATCGAGGCGCGGCACGGGGAAAGGCGAGGTGACGCGCACCACAGCGGTGTCACGGGCCGAGACGATCTCGACGTGGACGTTCTTGGCATCCACTCCGA
>NZ_CAUQWC010000309.1:0-3077 GCF_963521695.1 uncultured Microbacterium sp.
GCTCCGCCGCCTCCAGCGCGAGCGCGGTCTCACCTACCCCTTCGTCTCGCACGACCTCGCACTCGTCCGCTAGATCGCCGACACCGTCTTGGTGCTCAAGGACGGTCGCGTCGTCGAGGCGGGCCGCGTCGCCGACGTGTTCTCGCACCCGCGCGAGGAGTACACGCGTGCCCTCGTCGATGCCATCCCCTCGCCTGAACTCCGGAGCCCCGATGACCCTCCGCTCCCGCGACCGGCTCGCGGCCGACGCGAGCGCGGAGGGCGTGGAGTAGCATCCGCGCGCAGAGTCGGTAATCGCCGCAAAGTCAGTGATCTGCGTGACCTCAGCGCGTTTCGGTGGATACCGGCTGAGGTTGAGCAGATCGCTGAGGGTGAGCCCGCGGCCCGGCGGGAATCACTGCCCCGGTGCCCACCCGAGCAGCGGCCCCAACCGCCCCGCGATGTCTTCGAGGATCTGCACGTAATCATCGGATGCGAGGTCGAACGGCAGGGCGAAGGCCACCTCGTCGACCTCGCCGAACGCGGCGCTGGACAGCAAGTGCTCGGCGATCTGCTCCGAGGTGCCGACGAGGTCGGCGGCGAACAGCATCCCCCGCGGACCCTGGGGGACGCCGACGCGCCCGCGCCGCGACTCGGCATAGGCCTCGTAGCGGTGACGCTGCTCGGGCGTCGCGGTGTCGGTGGGCACCACGACGAGGCCCTGCGACACCCGCGCGTCATCGCCGTCGGGGTGCGTGTCGCGGTACAGGCGGATCTGCGCGTGCTGCTCGGTGTCGAAATCCGTCGTCGTCGTCGATTGGATGACGCTGCTGGTGAGCAGGTGGAAGCCGTTCTCGGCGGCCCAGGTCGTCGACGCGGGGCTGCCGGCGCCGTACCAGAGTCGGTCGGTGAGGCCGGGGGAGTGGGGCTCTACGCGCTCGGAGTACTCCTCGATGCCCTCGGTGCCCGCGAACGGGTTGACGGCTTCGCCCGCGAGGAAGCGACGGAGCCGCGCGAGCCGCTCGTACCCGAAGTCCTCGTGGTCGGACGTGTCGGGGTACAGCGCCGATGCGATCTCATCGAGGCGCCGGGGCGGCCCGACCGAGAAGCCGGGCTCCAGCCGCCCGCCGGTGAGCACGTCGACGGTGGCGAGGTCTTCGGCGAGGCGCAGCGGGTTCTCCCAGCCGAGCGGGATGACCGCGGTGCCGAGGCGGATGCGGCTCGTGCGCTGGGATGCCGCGGCGAGCACCGCGACGGGAGACGAGATGCCGTACTGCAGGTGCCGGTCGCGCAGCCACGCACTGTCGAAGCCGAGGGCTTCGCCGCGCTCGATGATCGACAGGGTCGTCTCGTGCCCGGCGCGCGGGTTCTCGCGGTCGAACAGCCCGATGGTGAGGAAGCCAAGGGAGCGCAGCGGTCGGGTCATGCCGGCGTCCGCACGGCCGCGAACTGATTGCGCCGCCTCAGCGCGAAGCCGAGCTTCTCGTAGGCCGCGATCGCGTTGACGTTGGCCGCGGCCGCGTGCAGCAGGGCGCGGTCGCCGCGCTGCTGGATGTGGAAGGCGACGTCGAGCACCAGGCGCGAGGCGAGGCCCTGGCGGCGATGGTCGGCATCCACCGCGACCGCGCTGATCTCGGTCCAGCCCGTCGGGTGCAGGCGCTCTCCGGCCATCGCGATCAATCGCCCCTCTCGACGGATGCCGATGTACCGGCCGAGCTCGTAGGTGCGGGGCCGGAAGGGGCCCGGCTGATTGCGGTCGACGATCGCGATCATCTCGGCCGCGTCGTCGGCATCCAGTTCTATCGCCTCATCGTCGGGGCGGGTCTGCAGCGCGTCGGTCTCGACGAGCTGCACGCCCTCGCCGCCGCCCAGGTATTCCCACCCCTCGGGGAAGCCGCCCTCGTAGCCCGACAGTCCGACCTCGGCGCCCGGTCCGACGAGCTCGCGCAGGGCGTCCCACACGCCGGGTTCGTCCCACGTGCGCACCGCGACGAAGGGGGCGACGTCGGCGGGATAGCGGCGCACGAGGTCGCCGCCGATCGCGAACGAGGCGTGGGGGCCCGCCAGCGAATGCCAGGCGGCGTTGTCGAGGACGGTGGCGTCGGCGTGGGGGATGTCGAGGGTCGAGACGGAGGTCACCGGGACACTCTTCGCCGGTTCGCGTCCGCGCGCAACGTCGGGCGGCGGGACCCGCCACTCGATGACGGCGTGTGAAGCACCGAGACGGTTGATGACGGCCACGGGTTCACGTTCACCCCGGTGGCGGGGCGGACGCTGGCGGCCCTCGCGTCGCGGTGAGCCGGGGCCGGCGCGACACAACCGGGTCGCGGGCGCGATGTAGCCGGGTCGCCAGCGCGACGGAGCCCGCCCGGGGACGGGGGTTCGGGGCGTGGAATGTGCAGTGGGGCGGGCGATGAACGCCCCGCTGCACATTCCGTGCCCCTGACGGTGCGGGACGCGGCCGATGAACGCCCCGCTGCACATTCCGTGCCCCGGACGGTGCGGGACGCGGCGCGGAACGCCGTCAGAGGTCGTACGCGAACGCCCGCAGATCCAGGAATCGCCCGGGCTCGACCTCGACCGCATGCTCGCGCTCGATCAGGCGGCGGAAGCCGAGCTTGAGATAGAGAGCGTGGGCGCCGAGCATCTCGGGGCCGCTGTTCATCACGACGCGCTCGGCACCGCGCGCTCGGGCCAGCGCGATCACGTGACGGGTCAGCGCCTCGCCCACACCGCGCCCGCGGGCCGACGGCGCGACGGCGAGCTGGCGGAAGTCGAGTTCGCCCTCGGCTGCCAGTGGCGACAGGCGCTCGCCCGGCCGGGGCGTCCAGACGGTGCCCACGATCTCGTCGCCGTCCAGGGCGACCCACACCTCGCCCTGTGCGACCCGGCCCGCGACGTCGGCGAGCGACGCGAGGTAGCCCTCCGTGAGTCCCTCGTAGCTGTGGCGGTAGGCCTCGGCGGTGAGGCGTCCGGCATCCGAGTACTCGTCGGGCCTGACGAGGCGGATCGTCAGGGGGTGGTCATCGCCCGGGCCGCCGGCTCGCGCGGGGGCCTCGACGTCGCCGGCTCGCGTTGCGGGGTCCGCGGCGCCGGCT
>NZ_CAUQWC010000310.1:0-3034 GCF_963521695.1 uncultured Microbacterium sp.
CTCCCAGCGCCGTGGCATCCAGACGCACCGGGCGGCCGTTCTGGGCGGCCATCGCGCGGGCGTTCGCGCGGGCGACGACATCACGCGGCGCGAGCTCGCCGTCGGGGTGGGCGTCGAAGCAGAAGCGGCGTCCGGCATCGTCGATGAGGGTCGCCCCCTCCCCGCGCACGGCCTCGGAGACGAGGAAGGGCGCGCCCGCGGCGAGGGCGGTGGGGTGGAACTGCACGAACTCGAGGTCGGCGACCTCGGCCCCCGCGCGCAGGGCGGCCGCTATTCCGTCGCCGGTCGCGCCGAGAGGGTTGGTGGTGTGCGCGTAGAGCTGGCCCGCGCCGCCCGTCGCGAGGATCACTGCATCGGCCTCGATGCGCTCGCCGCCGTCGAGCTCGACGCCGACGACGCGCCCGCCGCGCAGCACGAGGTCGCGCAACAGCGCCTGCTCGCGCAAACCTAGCCCGGCGGAACGTACGGCGACACCGAGCGCCGCCTGGATCTCTGCCCCGGTCGCGTCACCGCCGGCGTGCAGCACCCGCGGCATCGCGTGCGCCGCCTCGAGACCGCGGGCGAAGTCGCCGTCGGGCGTGCGGTCGAAGTCGACGCCGCGCGCCACGAGTTCGGCGATGAGCGCGGGGCCCTCACCGACCAGCACGTCCACCGCGGCGGGGTCGTTCAGACCCGCACCGGCGGTTCGCGTGTCGGCCGCGTGCGAAGCGACACTGTCGGCGGGGTGGGTGACGGCGGCCACGCCGCCCTGCGCCCAGCGCGTGTTCGTCTCGGACAGTTCGCCCTTCGTCAAGATCGTGACGCGGCATCCGTTCTCCGCCGCGTGCAACGCCGCCGTGAGGCCGGCGATGCCGCTGCCCACCACGACGACGGTGGTCATTTCACCGCACCGCTGGGCTTGGCCGCGAGCATGCGTTCGAGGGCGAGCGTGGCGGGGGCGGCGACGTCGCCCGGGACCGTGATGCGGTTGACGATCTCGCCGGCGACGAGCGACTCCAGTACCCATGCGAGGTAGCCGGGGTGGATGCGGTACATCGTCGAGCAGGGGCAGACCACGGGGTCGAGGCAGAAGATCTCGTGCTGCGGGTACTGGGCCGCCAGGCGCTGCACGAGGTTGATCTCGGTGCCGATCGCGAAGGTCGTGGGCTCGATCGCTGAGGCGATGGCCTTTCGGATGAGGTCGGTGGACCCCGCTTCGTCAGCGGCATCCACCACGTCCATCGGGCATTCGGGGTGCACGATCACGCGGACGCCGGGGTGCTCGGCACGCGCCTTGTCGATCTGGTCGACGGTGAACCGGCGGTGCACCGAGCAGAAGCCGTGCCAGAGGATGACGCGGCTGTCCTGCACCTGCTCGGCGGTCGAGCCGCCGAGGGCCTTTCGCGGGTTCCACATCGGCATCTGCTCGAGCGGCACGCCCATCGCCTTGGCGGTGTTGCGGCCCAGGTGCTGGTCGGGGAAGAACAGCACGCGACGCCCGCGCGCGAACGCCCACTCGAGCACCGTCCGGGCGTTGGAGGAGGTGCAGACGATGCCGCCGTGTCGGCCCACGAAGCCTTTGATGGCGGCGGAGGAGTTCATGTACGTCACCGGGATGACGGGCACGAGGCCGTCGGCATCCGGGGCCTCGAGGTCGCCGAGCACGTCTTCGAGCTGCTCCCAGCACTCCTCCACCTGATCGATGTCGGCCATGTCGGCCATCGAGCACCCGGCGGCGAGGTTGGGCAGGATGACGGCCTGCTCGGACGTCGACAGCAGGTCGGCGGTCTCTGCCATGAAGTGCACGCCGCAGAAGACGATCGCCTCGGCCTCGGGGTGCTCGAGGGCCGCATTGGCGAGCTGGAACGAGTCGCCGACGTAATCGGCGTGCCGCACCACCTCTTCGCGCTGGTAGAAGTGCCCGAGTACGACGACGCGGTCGCCGAGCGTCTGCTTCGCCGCGCGGATCCGCGCATCGAGCTCGTCGTCGGACGCGTCGCGGTACCGCTGCGGCAGCTCTCCCTGGCGCGGCGCCCCCGTGGGGATGACGTCGCCCATCGACGAGCCGGGGCCGTACCCGGGGCGCGTGTCGAAGTCCCACGGGCCGACGGCGAGGTCGGTGGTGCACGTGGCGTCGATCGACGCGCCCGAGACGATCGCCTGGATCGCGTGATCGACGCTCGGGTCGATCGCGGGGCGGGGCTGCAGGGTGAGGGGTGTGGCGGCCATGGGCGTTCCGATCAGTGACGGGTGGGGAGCGGGCCGCGGTCGGCGAGCTCCACATCGCGGTTGTAGCGGTACAGACGGGCGGGGCGGTGGCTTCCGGTGCGGAAGCGCTCGGTGGGGATGAGGGTGTCGGACGTGTCGACCTGACGGCGGAAGTTCGCCGGGTCGAGACGCTTGCCGAGGATCGTCTCGTTGACCTCGCGGAGGTCGGCCAGCGTGAATTCGTCGGGGAGCAGGCCGTGCGCGATGCGGCTGTAACCGACCTTGTTGCGCAGGCGCCACAGCGTGTACTCGACGATGTCGTCGTGGTCGAAGGCCAGGGGCGGCAGGTCGGTGGCGTCGAACCACTCGACGTTCTCGGGGGCGTCTCCTCCCCGCGCGTGAGCGGCGACCTGTGCGTCGACTTCGTCGGAGCGCAGCAGCGCCCAGTACACGATCGACACGACGCGGCTGGGGGAGCGGTCGACGGCGCCGAACGCGTAGAGCTGCTCGAGATAGCTCGGCGTGAGTCCCGTGGTCTCGGCCAGGGTTCGGGATGCCGCGACGTCGAGCCCCTCGGTCGCGTCGAGCCAGCCGCCGGGCAGCGCCCACCTGCCGTCGAAGGGGTCGCGGGTGCGGCGGACGAGGGGGAGCGACAGCACCGGTTCGTCGTGCTCGTCGCGGCGCACGCTGAAGATCACGGTGGACACCGCGACGCGCACGTCGGCGTCACGGGTGTCGGGGGCGGGGGTTCTTGTCATGGTGACCATATCTCCGTGTAGATCTGAGTGTCATCTCGACCCGGAGGGCGAATTGAGGGTGTCGGGCGGGTGGGGGGTGGGGCCTGGGG
>NZ_CAUQWC010000311.1:0-3030 GCF_963521695.1 uncultured Microbacterium sp.
TGCGAGACCGCGACGCACGTGCGCTGGCCCTTCGATCGGGCCCGGCGCGCGGCATCCTGATCCCACCCCGTCGATGTCGGCGCTGAGCCCTACAGTGATCGCATGGACCAGGCCACAGTCAACAGCATCGATTCCGCCGACGTTCGCGGTCTGAGCGCTGCCGACGTCGCCGAACGAGTCGCCGCCGGGCAGACGAACGCCTTCACTGCCGACAGCAGTCGCAGCGCGTGGAACATCGTGCGGGCGAACGTCTTCACGCTCTTCAACGCCATCGTCGCGGCGTGCTTCCTCGTGCTGCTGCTGCTCGGGCGCTGGCAGGACGCCCTGTTCGGCGTGGCCGCCCTGTCGAACGCGGTGATCGGCTGCGTGCAGGAGTTCCGCGCGAAGGCGGCCCTCGATCGCCTGGCGCTGCTGAACGCCCCCCGTGCCCGAGTGCACCGCGAGGGCGTCGACGCCGAGATCGCGCCCCCCGACGTCGTCCGAGACGACCTGCTCGTGCTGCGAGCGGGAGATCAGGTGCCCGCCGATGCGGTCGTGGTCGACTCGCGGGGGCTGCAGATCGACGAGTCGATGCTGACCGGCGAATCGGATGCCGTCGACAAGCGCCCCGACGACGAAGCCCTGTCGGGATCGATCGTCGTCGCCGGCGAGGGTACGGCGCGGGTCGTGCGCGTGGGTGCCGAGTCGTACGCGAACACCTTCGCCGCGGAGGCGAAGCGCTTCCAGCTCGTCTCGAGCGAGCTGCGGACCTCGATCGACCGCGTGCTGCGGTGGGTCGGGTGGGGGATCGGCCCCATCGGGCTGCTGGTGCTGAACGCCCAGATGATGGTCGCCGGCGGGTGGGTGCAGGCGTGGCAGCAGGGCACCTGGCAACAGGCGGTGGTGAACACGATTGCGTCGCTCACCGCGATGATCCCGCTCGGACTCGTGCTGATGACCTCGATCGCCTTCGCCGTGGGCGCCGCGCGACTGGCAGGGCAGAAGGTGCTCGTCAACGAACTGCCCGCGGTCGAGGGCCTCGCCCGCGTCGACGTCATCTGCCTCGACAAGACCGGCACGCTCACAGCCGGTGAGATCCGCTTCGACGACGTGCTGATCCTTCAGGAGAGCGACGGGTGGCGTACCGCCCTCGCCTGGTACGGCGCCGCCGCAGACGCCAACGCCACCGCGAAGTGTCTGCGCGAGCCGTTCCCCCTCGACGAGCCGGTCGAGGCGGTGCGGCGCATCCCGTTCTCGTCGGCGCGCAAGTGGAGCGCGGTGTCGTTCGCATCCGGGGGCACATGGATCCTCGGTGCGCCCGAGATGGTGTTCGGCGACCTCGCCGCCGATGCGGGCAGCGACCTGGGCGCCGCCGTCACGAGGCTGGCGTCATCCGGCCGTCGCACGCTCGTGCTCGCGCGCACCGGCGCCCCCCTCGACGACCTCGACGTCGACGAAGAGCGGTTGCCCGACGCTCCCGTCGCCGTCGCCGTGCTCACGTTCGTCGAGGCCGTTCGGCCCGACGCCGCCGAAGCGCTGGCGTACTTCCGGCAGCAGGGCGTCGGCGTGCGCGTCATCTCGGGCGACAACCCTCGCACGGTGGCCGCGATCGCCCGCGAGGTGGGTCTCGAGGTCGACGAGGGCTACGACGCGCGGCGCCTGCCCGAGGATGACGCCGAGCTCGGTCTCGTGCTCGAGCAGCACACCGTCTTCGGTCGCGTCACGCCCGATCAGAAGCGACGCATGGTCACCGCGCTCCAAGCGCGCGGTCACGTCGTGGCCATGACCGGCGACGGGGTCAATGACGCCCTGGCCATCAAGACGGCCGACATCGGCATCGCCATGAATTCGGGTGCCGCGGCCACCAAGGCGGTCGCGCGCCTCGTGCTGCTCGACGGGCGCTTCTCGCACCTGCCCTCGGTGGTCGCCGAGGGCCGCCAGGTCATCGCCAACATCGAGCGCGTCTCGATGCTGTTCCTGACCAAGACCGTCTACGCGACGGGCCTCGCCGTGCTCTTCGGGGCGCTGGTGATGGAGTTCCCCTTCCTCCCGCGGCAGTTGTCGATCACCGACGGCCTGACCATCGGCATCCCCGCGTTCTTCCTGGCGCTGCTGCCGAACACGCAGCGCTACGTGCCGGGGTTCCTCCGGCGGTCGTTGAGCTTCGCGATACCGGCTGGGCTCGTCATCGCCGTC
Source organism: uncultured Microbacterium sp. (assembly GCF_963521695.1). Taxonomy (GTDB): domain Bacteria; phylum Actinomycetota; class Actinomycetes; order Actinomycetales; family Microbacteriaceae; genus Microbacterium. The sequence goes on from NZ_CAUQWC010000311.1 coordinate 2,176, forward strand.
TCGCTCACGCTGTACACGCGACTCGCGATGGGCATCGGTCTCAGCGTCGAGCAACTGCGCACCGGGGCGACGATCATCCTCGCGATCGTGGCGATCTGGGTGCTCACCGTGCTGTCGCGACCGGTGACGCGCGTGAAGGTGCTCGTCATCGGTGCGATGTTCATCGCCCTGACCGCGATCTTCACGGTGCCGGCGTTGGGAGAGTTCTTCCAGCTACAGGATCCGGGCGAAGACGGCGCGGTGCTCATCACGGTGGTCGTCGTGGTGGCCATCGGCGCGATCGAGGTCGTCCGTTTCGCCCACCGCCGTTTCGTGCGACGTTCGCTCGACACCCCCGCCGGTCGTCGACAGGACGAGACTCGCGACGCGACCGCGGTGTCTGGGCAGCGCCGGCCCACCGCCGTCTCGGTGGCGATCGTGCTCGTGTACGTCGGCGGCCTCATCAACACCGCCCTGGGCATCGTCGTGCTGCTCGCCCGCTACGGGGTGCCGGACGATCTCGTGCTCCCCACCTCGCTCGTCGGCGCGGCGACCGTGCTTCTGGGGCTGCTCACCGTAGCGGGCGGATCCGCGCTCTCGCGCGGCAGTGTGCTCGCGCGCAACCTGCTCACCGCCTATCTCGCGCTGCTCGGTGTGCTGCAGGCCGCGGCGATGATCCTCACCGAGCTCGACCCGGTGCTCTCGGTCGCGCTCGTCGCGGCCGTGGCCGTGATCGTCGCGATCTGGGTGCCCGCGGGTTCCCGTCGGTGGTTCCGGCCCGTGGGTGCTCGTCCAGGCGAATCGACGCCCTCCGTTTAGCGTCCCGCCGTGCGCGCGGCGCTGCGCGCCGTGGGCCGTGGGCCGTGAGCCGTGCGC
>NZ_CAUQWC010000312.1:0-3006 GCF_963521695.1 uncultured Microbacterium sp.
CGGCGACGGCGATCTCGACGGACTCCTCCAGCACGGAGCGGAGCACGCCGAGGTCGTAGAGACGTGCCTCGGACTCGGCGAGGGAGGGGTCGCCCTGTCGCCAGCGGAAGCCGTTCACGTGGTCGAAGGCGGCGGAGTTGGCGCTCATCAGTGACCACCGCCCATCACGGCGGCGACCGCGGCGCGCTGTCGCGGGGTCAGGGGCGTGCGAGCCAGGCGTTCACCGGCCAGACGACCAGCAGCACGAGCGGCGGCGATGACGGGATCGAGGCCGTCTGCCTGCGGAGAAGGAGTGGAGCCCTGATCGAGGCCAGGGCGGTCGAGCGCGGATGCGCGGGGAACGTCGATAACGACAGACATCGGAAGTCCTCAGACATGAGTATCTTCCGGTTCCCCGCCACGGTAATTGGGCTGTTTGACCGGCTACTCATCCGGGAGCAGAACCCCGCGCTTCTAAGTCGCGGCCCCGGTGGGATCTTCTTGTCTGCAACCATTCTCCCACGAGTCGACTCACCATTGCAATGACGAGTCGACTCATGAGTCAGTCGCGACGCGGCTCTATCCGAATCAGGTCGGGGTCGAATTTCACGTGACCGGGCGTGATGGGCTCGATGGTCACCGTCACCAGCTCGTCCACGAGCATCCGGCGGCGGTCCACGTCCAACACCTTCCACTTCGCCTCGACCACCTCGCGGCGCTCCGCGGTGCCGACCGGCTCCTCGACGTCCGCGAGCAGCTTCGCCGCCGCCGACACCGAACGGTCGAGCAGCTCCGCGTCGATCTCGTCGATGCGGGCCTTCACGTCGTTGATCGCTGCCGTTATCTCCAGGACCGGCTGATGGATGTCGCGCAGCAGCGGGCTCAGCTCCTTCACCCGATCGACCAGGGCGTTCCGCTCCGTCAGCAGCTCCTCGCGATCCGGCCCATCGTCCTCCTGTGGCATCACGAGGTCGTGCACGTCCACCGAGGACAGACGCGTGAGCACCGCCTCGGTGACCATCGCATCGACGGGCTCGCGCTGGCGGGTGAGATGGAACTGCTCGCCGCAGCGGTACGTCGGCTGCTTGCGGCTGTTCGTCCCCGAGACGAGCGTCGCGCCGCACTTCCCGCACAGCCCGATCGTGGACAGGAGATACTTCGGCTGGTTCCCCTGCCTCGCCGACCTCCGCACGTTGTCCTCCAGCTTCGCCACCGCGGCCCGCCACGTCTGCTCGCCGACGATGGGCGGGAACGCCTCGCCCTGAACCGGGTACAGCTCGCCCGACGCGTAGTGCTTGATGTAGCCACAGTAAAGCGGGTTCGCGAGCAGGTAGCGCACAGCATCGACGGAGAACTCCGACCCACGCGCGGTGAAGTGACCGGCGCTGTTCAGGTCCTCGCGGATTCGCCGGATCGACAGGGACGGCTCGCCGAGGAACGCATCGAAGGCCCGCCGTACGGCGGCGGCCTCCTCCTCGATCAACTCGCCGTCCCTCGTCCAGCCGAACGCCTTCCAGGCGGACGTGGGGATGCCCTCGGCGCGTCGGCGCTCGTTCGACCTGATTTGTCGCTCGGCCTTGCGTCGTGCCTCGAACCGGGCGAGAGCGGCGAGCATCGTCGCCCGGAACTCCCCGTCCGCCGTCGAGAGGTCGATCTCGCCGTCAACGGTGACGACACGCAGGCCGAGATCGATCAGTGTGTTCAGGTCCTTCGTGCTACGCAGGAGCCGGTCCATGTCCACGGCGACCACCATCGAGAACTTGCCCGCACGGGCGTCCTCCAGCATCTCGGCCCACCGAGTGCCAGCACGGCGCTTCTTCGTCGCGGACACCGCGTTGTCGTCGTAGACCTCGACGACCTTCCAGTCCTTGGCCTCGGCCAGCGCCCTGATCTTTCTCAGCTGGGTCTCGACGGTCCATCGGTCGCCCTTGCGGTCCATCGAGGCGCGGACGTACGCCGCAACCTCGTTCGTCTTCCTCAGCGATACCAGTTCGACCATGCAACCAAGCTTACGTGAACGGGTGTTGCAACCGCTACATGCGCTACCGCTTGTCGATGACGCCGGTGCTGACCTCGATGCGCGACGTCCGGGCGCCCGCTACCGCGAGCAGCGGCACGGGCGAGGCCGCCTGGCGGGCGACGTGGTGGACGCGTCAGTAGGCGCCGTTGATGCCGATCTCGTCCGCCCCGACCGCGCGACCGCGATCTCGACGGCCTCCTTGAGCGCCCGGCCGGCGTCGGGATCGCCGGGGCCGCGACCGTGTCCGTAGTGACCGAAGCCGAGGAATCCGAAGCCTTCATGCAGTCGTCAACTATCCGACTCACGGGCTCGTTCCGGACCTCCACACGATGAGCGTCACCCGAATCCCGCCGCTCCCCCTCGGCCCAGCACCCGGTTGATGCGATCGATGGCGGCGGTGCAGCCATCCTCGTCCACCATCGCCTCTCCCAGCGCTCCAGCGGCGTCGGCCAGGTCGTCGATGACGCGCAGGCGCTCAGCAAGGGCCTCCCCGGTCACGCGCTTGAGCGGACGCGGCGCCACCCCCAGCTCGCGGAGACGGCCGGCCCAGAAGGGCTGATCGCCGAAGAAGGGGCGGATGATCTGCGGAGTCCCCGCATGGAGCGCGGCGCCCACGGTTCCCACTCCGCCGTGGTGGACGACGGCCGCGGCCCTCGGCAGGAGCCCATCCAAAGGAGCCTCCTCGATGGCGAGGACGTCATCACCCCCCCGACGCGTTCAACCCCGCCCATCCGGCCAGGAGGATCCCCCTGCGCCCCGCACGGCGCAGGCCGTCCACCACCTCTCGGGCGAGCCGCGCCGGGTCGCCGTGCGTCATGCTTCCGAAGCCGACGACCGCGGGTGGCGGCCCGGCGGCCAGGAAGCGCTCGACGTCCGCCGGAAGAGTCCCGGTCGCACGCGACCGCCAGAACCCGAGGGAGCCCTGGGAGGGGCGCCACTCGGGCGTCACCGCCAGCAGACGGGGGCTCCAGGCGCTGAGAATCCCCCGCGAGGCGATGATCCTGGAG
>NZ_CAUQWC010000313.1:0-2986 GCF_963521695.1 uncultured Microbacterium sp.
AAGGACCTGCGGGCTCGCGAGACGGTCTGAGGCGGGGTGACGCCCGCGGCGGGGCGACGCCGCGCGGGTGCGGCGCCGTGTCAGCATCCCTCCGTCCTCCTCGTCCCACTCTTGGCGGTGCGTGTCCCACTTGTGGCGGGTGGCGGCGCCGCTGACCCACCAGAAGTGGGACATAGATGCCGGGTCACGGGCGTCTCGTGCGAGCGCGGCGACTTCGAGGTTGATGCGGGATGCGGTGCGAGCCGCGACCACGTCCGGAAGACGCCGAAGGGCGGGGGCGTTCCGACGCCCCCGCCCTTCGTTGATGTCGCGGTGTTCGTGTCACCGCATCCGCGTCACGGCGTCAGCAGCGCGCCCGTCTGGGCGGCGGCCTCTTCGGCGCGCTTCTCTTCGTCGTCCTTGCCGCGGCGCTCGTCGGCGGCTTCCTGCAGCGCCGACTTCGCCCGCAGCGGCGGGGTGCGGAAGAACAGCGACAGCACGAAGGCGAGCAGCACCACGCCCATCGCGACCCAGTAGACGCTCGTCGCGGAGGAGTTGAATCCGACGAGGAACGGCTTGGTCAGCCGCGCGTCGGCGCCCACGAGGAACGACGTGTCGTCGAGAGTCGACCCGCCGATGGAGGTGTCCTGGTCGCCCGAGCTGAACTGGTCCGTCAGGGTGGTTGCGACGCTGTCCACGAAGGCGGTGCGCTCGGCGGCGTCCGAGAAGTCGAGGCTGACCGATCCGTCGGCGCCGATGCGCGCGACGGGCACCTGCTGCTGGATCTGCGCGGTCGCGGCCGTGATCGCCTGTGCGACGGCGGCCTGCGTGACCTGCGCTTGAGCGGCTGCGGGGATCTGCCCCGCGGCCACCTGCTGCGCCACGGCCTGGGTCGCGGCATCCGTCGCCTGCTGCACACCCTGTTGCACCTGCTGGGTCACGGCATCCGTCGTCTGCTGCACGATCGGGGTGTAGATCGACGACATGATCTTCTCGTTGGCGGGCGCCGACGCCGTCGCCGGGTCGAAGGCGGCGTCCAGCGCGTCGGTCAGGGTCGCGCGGTCGCCGAACGAACCGATGATGTTCGAGGGCATGAGCGTGAACAGCAGCGACAGCAGCACCGCGGTGCCGAGTGTTCCACCGATCTGACGGAAGAAGGTCGAGCCGCTGGTGGCCACACCCATGTCGCGCACACCCACGGAGTTCTGGCTGGCGATCGTGAGCGTCTGCATGAGTTGGCCGAGGCCGAGACCGATGACGAGCATCGCGATGGCGACGTGCCAGTAGGGGCTGTCGTACTTCAGGAACGTCAGCAGGAAGAAGCCGACCGACATCAGCAGCGTGCCGAGGATGGGGAACATGCGGTAGCGGCCCGTGCGCGCGATGAGCTGACCGCTCGCGATGGAGGCGATCATGAGCCCGAGGATCATCGGGAGCATCTCGAACCCGCTCTGCGTGGGAGACGAACCGAGCACGAGCTGCAGGTACAGCGGCAGGGTGAGCATCGCGCCGAACATGCCGAAACCGACGAGCACACCGATGACGGTCGCCATCGAGAACGTCGGCGAGCGGAAGAGCTTGAGCGGGATGAGCGCGTCATCCTTCATCTTCGTCTCAGCGATGACGAAGGCCAGGATGCCAAGGGCTCCCACGACGTAGCAGGCGAGGGCGATGGGCGATCCCCAGCCCCACTCGCGGCCCTGCTCGGCGACGAGGAGCAGCGGGACCAGCGCGACGATCACGGTCGTTGCGCCCCACCAGTCGATGCGCACCGAGTGACGGGGCTGCTTCGGGATGTGCAGGAAGCGCCACACGATCGCCAGAGCCAGGATGCCGATCGGCACGTTGATGAGGAAGACCCAGCGCCAGCCGGTGATGAACAGGATCTCGTTCGCACCGGCGAACAGACCGCCCACGAGAGGGCCGATGACGCTGGAGATGCCGAACACGGCGAGGAAGTACCCCTGGTACTTCGCCCGCTCGCGCGGGGCGAGGATGTCGCCCATGATTGCCAGCGGCATCGACATGAGGCCACCGGCCCCGAGACCCTGGACGGCGCGGAAGGCGGCGAGCTCGACCATCGACGTCGAGAAGCTCGCCAGCACCGATCCGATGATGAAGATCAGGATGGCGATGAGGAAGAGCGGGCGTCGACCGAAGATGTCGGAGAGCTTGCCGTAGATGGGCGTCGAGATCGTCGACACGATCAGGTAGGCCGTGGTGACCCACGCCTGCAGGCTCAGGCCCTGCAGGTCGTCGCCGATCGTGCGGATCGAGGTGCCGACCACGGTCTGGTCGAGGGCGGACAGGAACATGCCGGCCATGAGACCGAAGATCACGAACATGATCATGCGGTGCGTCATGACCGTGTCGGTGGTGCCGGTGCGCGCGCGCCGGCTCTGGGTGATGTCTGACATCGGGTCCTCTTCACGAGAAGGCCTGGCGGACGGCAGGGAAGGCTCGGTCGGGCGCCAGGTGTTTGCTAAAAGTCAAACAAATAGTAGCGCTGTCTGATCGTGTCGGAAACCACCCCTGCGTCGGTGGTCTCTTCGTGCGTCGCTTCGGAGCAGGGGGTCGTTCGAGAACAGGATGAACCCCGCCGCGATCGTCCTGTGCTCGCGCTGTCTCCTGTCCTCGCGTGGCCTCGGATCGCCGTCCGAGCGGAGGGTCACCGCGCGCGTCGCCCGGAGGAGGGGCGAGGCATGCCGAGCAGGCGCCGCGCGGGGCGCGGGGCATGCCGACGCAGAGCGGCAAGAGTGTCGTGCGCGCGGGGCGGGAGGGATGCCGACACAGAGCGGCATCCGAGGACGAAAAAGGCCCCCGTGAAGAGGAGCCTCGCGAGATCGACCGCCACCAGGGCAAAGCAAAACCCCCGCGGATAGAAGCTCCGCGAGGGTTTCTGGGATGACGTAATGATCATCCGTGTGGCTCCGACGGGCGTCGATCCCGTGACTGAAGCGCCCTGGGTCTGATGGAGACTCGCGCTATTTGATTCCCACCAGCTGAT
>NZ_CAUQWC010000314.1:0-2958 GCF_963521695.1 uncultured Microbacterium sp.
GTCGCCGACATCCCGGCGGACCGCTTCTGGTACGTGGTCGGTCAGGCCTCGGCCTTCACCGGCCCGGGCGGCGCCACCATCTCCCCCGACCACCTCGGCTGGACCCCCAACCTCGTCGATGGCGGTGACACCGGTCTCGTGGCCGAGGGTGAAGAGGTCAAGACCTCCGAGGACACCGGAGACGACGCGGTCGGCCTCGTCGACCAGGAGCTGCTCTACACTGCTCTCGATTCGGCCGCCGTCAAGGAGGGCGGAGAGTCGTCGTGGACCGCCGACGCCGCCCTGGTGTTGAAGACCGAAGCCGGTGTCACGCCGGGCGCGTACTCCTCGACGCTGACGCTGTCGCTGTTCGAGGACGCGTACACCCCGTAAGCTCGAAGGACAAGCGGGCCGAGTCCTGAACGGGGCTCGGCCCGCGCTTTCGTATGAACGCCGATGTCGGCGGGGTCGACGGAGATCTGGGATGGTGACGCAGCGGTATGTCCAGGACACGCCCCTTTCTCGCGCGTGTGACGATCGCCCTGGCGGCCGTCGTCGCTCCGTTTGTGCTCGGCGTCCCCGCCGCCTCCGCGGCATCCGCTGATGACATCACCTGGTCCGTCACTCCTGCCGATGCGTCGGGCCCCGACGATCGCGGCGTCATCCAGCAGGAGCTCGATCCCGGTACGTCGCGCGCCGACTTCTTCGCTGTACGCAACCTCAGCCGCACCGAGGTGACGTTCGCGCTGTCCGCGGCGGACGGCTATTACACCGACAACGGGCGCTTCAACATGCTGCCCTCCGATCAGGAGTCGGTCGATGCGGGTCTGTGGATCGACCTGCCCGACTCGGTCACCGTCGCCCCGAACGGCACCGCCGTCGTCCCCTTCACCACCACCGTGCCGGACGGAGCGATTCCGGGTGACCACGCGGCGGGCATCGCCGCATCCGTCTCCTCCACCGGTACCGACGCCAGCGGCTCCGAGGTCGGGGTCGAGAGCCGCGTCGGCTTTCGCGTGATGACGCGCGTCACCGGCGACATCGTTCCCTCCTACGCCGTATCGGGGATCCAGTCGGGGTACGACATGTCGTGGAACCCCTTCCGCCCGGGCTCCGCGACCACGTCGTTCACGGTCGAGAACACGGGCAACGCCAGCCTGCTCGTCACCGGGGCCACGACGATCGGCACCGGATCCGCGGTTTTCCCCGCCGACGGCGCACCGCGCCAGGAGCTTCTGCCGGGGGAGTCCCGCTCGTTCACCGTCGCGGTCGCCGACGTCTGGCCCACGTTCTTCGTGCCGGGCTCCATCGACCTGGCGCCGACGGCGACCGATCTGGGCGGCGGTGCCGTCGAGGTCGCCCCCCAGTCGGCGGATGCGTCGCTGTGGGCCCTCCCCGTGCCGCAACTGCTCGTTCTGCTCGGCGTCCTGCTCATCGTCGCGGCCCTTTTCTGGCGCCGCCGTCGCTTCACGGCCGCCCTCGACCGCGCGCGCGAAGAAGGACGTCTCACTGCGAGCACCCCCGCAGTAACCGCTTCGCCGCCGTACGACACCTCGGCCGTGCAATGATGGCGTTCTCGTCGACGGCAGCGATACTTCCTTCCCCCACTTCCGCAGAAAGTTCGTTGTCGGCGGGGTTGTCCTCGGTGTGTTTTCCTCCGGCCGGCGCTGCCGCAGTCCTCAAATCTTGCCCCCATCGAGGCAGGCGCATCCCATCGAGGTGGTGTAACCGATACTTTCATGGGTGGCCCGCGGTTTACCGAGCATCCCGAAACACCCGGTATTTACCTCGATCGACGGTGCGCTCGGATGACTAAGATCCCTCAATCCTCGAGCCGCGGGTGGCAGCGGCCCAACATCTACGACGTCGCGCGTCGCGCCGGCGTGTCGCATATGACGGTGTCGCGGGTCTTGAACGAACACCCCCACATCCGCGAGACGACGCGAAATCGTGTCCTGCAGGTGATCGAGGAAATGAGCTACACGCCGAGTTCGATCGCCCGCGCCCTCGCTACCCGGCGCGCCCGTCGGATCGGCGTGCTCATCGACGGGCCCGTGCAGAACGGTCCGAACAATACATTCCGCGCCCTCGAGGTGGCGGCGCGCGAGGTCGGTTACGCCGTGAGCGCGTTCTCCATCAGTGACGACGACGCGTCGCAGATGGATTCCGGGGTGATTGAGCTCGTCACCCAGGGGATCGACGCGCTGTGCGTCATCGCCCCGCGTGAGTCGTCCCTCGACCTGCTGCGCCAGCAGATGACGGGTCTTCCCACGATCGTCATCAAGGCCGAAGCGGATGCCGCCTGGCACACGGTAGGCGTGGACCAGCGTGAGGGTGCCCGGCTAGCGGTCCAGCACCTCATCCGCCTCGGGCATCGCACCATCGCGCACCTGGCGGGACCCATGGATTGGTTCGATGCTCGAGAGCGCACTCAGGGGTGGCGGGAATGCCTCGCCGAGGCGGGCCTGTCCGAGGGGCCGTTCATCATCGGCGACTGGACCTCGGACTTCGGTTTCGAGTTCGGGAGGTCCTTCGACCTGGGGGAGACCACGGCGGTGTTCGCGGCGAACGACCAGATCGCGTTGGGCGTGATCCACGGGTTGCACGGTCGCGGCGTCCGCGTTCCCGAAGACGTGAACGTCATCGGGTTCGACGATCTGTCGGACGCGCGCCACTTCCTCCCCCCGCTCACGACGGTGCGCCAGGATTTCGCCGCGCTCGGTGAGCTGGCGCTGCAGCAGATCATCGCCGCCATCGAGGGTGACACCGAGCCCAGCCACGACATGATCCAGCCGCAGCTCATCGTGCGGGAGTCGACGACGACGGTCGCGCCCGGATGATTCGGCGTCAGCGGTCGGTGCGGGGCGTCGCGCGATCGTCGTGATCGGGTTGTGATCTGACACGCCGAAAATCTCTCAGATAACTCTTGCGCTCTTGAATGTTAGCGCGCACACTAATCAAGACCAGGAGTGCCGCTCA
>NZ_CAUQWC010000315.1:0-2958 GCF_963521695.1 uncultured Microbacterium sp.
CGATCTACTACATCGTCCACCACATCATCGTGCAGACGACCCTGTTCCTCGCCGTGGGGCTCATCGAGCGCCGCGCGGGGAGCACGTCGATCCTCAAGGTGAAGGGCCTCATGCGCGCGGCGCCGCTGCTGGCAGTGCTGTACTTCATCCCGGCGATCAACCTGGGCGGCCTCCCGCCGTTCTCGGGTTTCATTGGCAAGTACGCGCTGTTCGACGCGGCGGCTCAGGTGGGCACCCCCGTGATGATGGTGCTCATCGTCGGCGGCATCGTCACCTCGATCCTCACCCTGTACGCCCTCATGCGCGCGTGGAACCTGTCGTTCTGGCGTGAGGACGACGATTCGGCCGAGACGACCGAGCGCATCGCCTACCTCGGCAACGCCCCCGCCGCGACCATCTCGACCGAGCGCCGCACGATCCCGAAGATCATGACGATGGCGACCGCCGGCATGGTGGTCGTGACGCTCGCCCTCACGGTGTTCGCCGGTCCGCTGCTCGACATGTGCCTCCGTGCCGGCGAGACCATCGCCGACGGCGTCAGCCTCGTGCAGCTGCAGGAACAGGTGGGTGAGGAATGAGCCCGTCGCGTCGCTCTCAGGTCGCGCTGTTCCTGCACCAGCTCCCGCTGCTGGTGTGGCTGGTGGCGCTGTGGATGCTGTTGTGGGGCCAGCTCACCTGGCTCGCCCTCGTGACCGGACTCGTCATGGCGGTGTTCGTCACGCGCGTGTACCGCCTGCCACCGGTCGAGCTGTCGGGGCGCATCAACCTCTGGTACGGATTCGTCTTCGTCGTCACCTTCCTCGGCGCGGTCATCAAGGGCTCGCTCATCGTGGCGTGGCAGGTTCTCGACTTCCGCCGGCAGCCGGGTGCGGCGATCATCGCGGTGCCGCTGCGCGTCGACGACGACGTGATCATGGCGCACACGGCGGTCACGGCATCCCTCATCCCGGGTTCGCTCATCGTCGACGTCGACCGCGAGAACCGCACCCTCTTCCTGCACACCATCGGCGTGCGAAGCAACGAGGATGCCGAGCACCAGCGTCGCATCGTGCTGCGGTGGGAAGCCCGGATCACGCGGGCGGTCGGGTCGAAGGAAGAGCTGCTCGAGCTCCAGGCGCGCATCGCCGACAGCTCCGCCCACGATGCCGACGCGCCCCCCGCAGAGCGGAGGACCTCGCTGTGACCACCGTTCTCGTCGTCGTCATCCTCGTCGTCTTCGCCGCCGCGGCGGTGCTGGCCCTCATCCGCCTCGTCATCGGTCCCTCGATCCTCGACCGCGCGGTGGCCGCCGACGTGCTGCTCACCGAGGTGGTCTGCATCCTGGGCGCCGACATGGTGATCAACCAGCACACGCGATCGCTGCCCGCGATGCTCGTGATTGCGGCCATCGGCGTCTTCGGCTCGATCGCCGTCGCCCGTTTCGTCGCGCGGAAGGAGAACCCGAGATGACCATCGAGGACGTTCTCGACATCCTCGCGCTCGTGCTCGTGCTGATCGGCGCCGTGCTGTGTCTGACCGCGACCATCGGGCTGCTGCGCTGGCGCGACGTGCCGACGCGTCTGCACGCGGCGACGAAGCCGCAGGTGCTCGGAGTGCTGCTCATCGTGGTCGCGGTGGAGCTGTCGCTGCGGTCGTGGGAGGCGCTCGCCTTCGGCATCCCGATCGTGCTCATCCAGTTCGCCACGGCACCCCTGGCCGCGCACATGGTGGGCCGCGCGGCGTACCGCAACCGCACCACCGACGAGGCGAATCTCTACGTCGACGAGCTGCGCCACAGCACCGAGCAGCCCGGTGCGACCGGGACGGAGTCGCGTCCGGAGCAGTGAAGTTCTGCGGCCCGCGTGTTTCGCGCGGGGAGGCGTTCTCGGCTTTGAGGGCGCGTGCGCGCCGGGCGGCGGGGCGGGCGTGAGCCACACTGCCTCGTGGGAGATACGCCTTGTCGGCGTCTGTTTCGGGCGGGGAGGCGTTTCTCGCAGAGGAGGCCGGTCGGCGCACGCGGGCTGAGCGCTCCGGCGCCGCGATGCGCGGAGTCAGATGCCGGCTTCGCGCATGTCCTCTCGGGCCTGCGGCGACGCGGTGCCCTCGCGGGGGTCGGGCGTCTCGGTGCGGTGATCCAACTCGCGGGCCTCGCGCTCGGCGCGGCGTCCTTCGGCGAGGAACGCCAGGCGGTTGAGGCACTCGTGATTGCGCAGGGTGAGCATCGGTCTCCACACCAGCGAGGGCAGCAAGGAAGCGGCGCCCGAGACGGGCTCCTCGACGATCGTGACGGCGGCTCCGACCGGATGCGGTCGGGCGTCGATGCGGATGACGCCTCGACCCACGATGCCGGCCTCCGGCCGCAGTCGAAGCCGGTGCGGGGGGTTCCACTCCACGATCTCGGTCTCGTCGTTGATCATCACGGGCCAGACGCCGAGGGAGTGGTGGATGCGCGATCCCTCACGGGGCCACTGCGGATCGACGTCGCGCATACGCGCCGCTCCGACGACCCACACGGGGTAGAGCCATCCGTCGGAAAGAACCGCGAACAGGTCATCGGGGGTGCAGTGCATCAGTCGCGTGTTACGGGCGGCCATGGCATCCGTTCGGTCGGCGTGGTTCGACTGTAGGGGGTGGATGCCGGGGTGCTCGCGGGTCTTGACGGCAGCGCCCGGCGTCGTCCCTTCCCCGAGCTCGCGGACCTGGCGCCCGCGCGGCGTAGCGTCCGTGATCGGCGCAACCTCCGCGGCATCCGTGCGTGGCGGTTGAGGTTGTGTGGATTGCTGAGGTTGTGTCGTGTTGGGGGGTCGCGGGGTTCGCCGGCGGCGGATGTGGCGCGAGCGCGGCGTAGCGTCCGTGATCTGCGCAACCTCCGCGGCATCCGTGCGTGGCGGCTGAGGTTGCGTCGATCGCTGAGTTTGGGGAGGCGCTTGTCGACGCACCGGCCCAGGTCCGCTCGACCGGCGCAGGGACCTGGGCACG
>NZ_CAUQWC010000316.1:0-2957 GCF_963521695.1 uncultured Microbacterium sp.
GCGTGCCCGGGGAGGCTCAGACGACGACGAGCTGAACGGCCAGCAGCAGGGCGGCCAGCATCGTGAGCTGGAAGACGGCGCGACCGGGACGCTTCACGATCACCAGCACGGCGGTCGCCAGCGCCACGGCCACGACGGCCGCGAAGAACAGGATGCCGATGAGGCTCGACCCCGCACCGAGCAGCACCGCCACCGCCCCGACGACGATCCCCGCGGCGGCGAGCAGCACCGACGCACGCGCGCCGAGACGGTGCGGAAGGCCGCGGACGCCGGTGCGCCGGTCGTCGTCGAGGTCGCGCACGACGTTCGTCAGGTGCACCGCGGCGCCCAGCGCGGCCCCCGCGACCGATGCCCACACCGCGGCGAACGCGGGAGCCGAGGTCGACAGCGTCGCGAACGAGGGGAACAGCCCGAAGCTCAGCAGGAACGGGACGATGGATATCGGCGTCGACTTCAGGCCCGCGTTGTACGCCCACGCCGAGGCGAGGGCGACGGAGTGGGCGGCGACGAGCCCGGGTCCCAGCGGTATCGACAGGGCGAGGGCGACGACGACCGCCCCCACGGCGACGGCGAGCGCCTGACCGGCGGTGACCGCTCCCCCGGCGATGGGCTTGTCGGTGCGGCCGACCGCGGCATCCCTCGCCCCGTCGATGGCGTCGTTCGAGAGCCCCACCGACACCTGGCCCGCGAAGACCGCGGCCACGAGCAGAACCAGGCGTCCGGGCTCGACACCGGCGGCGATGCCGAGCGCGAGCGACAGGGCGGTGACGACGAGCGTGGGTCCGGGGTGGGTCGAGGCCCACAGCGCCCCGATGATGCCCGCACGCCCCCGAGAGGCGGGGGCGAGGGGCGGCTCCGCCGCGGCATCCGTCACCCGATGACGCTACCGCGGGCGGCTCTCCCTCGGTCCCCGCGCCCGGCTGTGCGACCGCGATCGACCGAGAGCGCCGCCCGGGCCCTTGCACGGCCCGGGCGGCGCAGGTCGGTCACAGGTCTTCGGGAGCGAGGTCGCCCTGGCCCTCTTCGCCGAGCTCGACGACACCCGGGTCCTGGCCCTGGGAGTCGGTGCCGGTGTCGAGGGGGTGGATGTCGTCCAGCGGGATATCGCTGTCGTCCGCGGGGATCTCAGCGGGGTCGGCACCCGTGGCGGTGGCCGGGTTGATGTCCTCGGGGTCGGCCCCCTCGTCGAGGGCCGTGGTCGCGTCCCACTCGGCCTGCGCCGGGTCGAGCGCGGGGTCGGGCTCTATGGACGTGTCGCCGTCGCGCAGGGGCTGCACGCCCGCGAGCCCCGCGTCGGCGGCGGGGGTCGTCTCGGCGGTGGTCGGGTCGATCGAAGCGTCGCTCATGGGGGGTCCTTCCGTCGGACGCGGGTCGCCGCCAGGATCAGCGGTGCTCTCATCCCACACGGCGCACCCGCCGCCGGTGTGCCCCTTGACACGCGTCGGGCGTGCTCCGCCCCTCCGCGAAGCGCTGCCGCTCGCGCGCGACGGTCGCCGTCGGAGACGCTGTCAAGGCGCTGGCGCCGCGGGGCCGGGCGGGCGAGCGTGAGGGAGACGAGAGGATCTCCCATGAACGACTCCCGCCCTACCACGCCTGAACAGATCGTCGTCATCGGCGGTGGCAACGCCGGGCTGTCGGTCGCCGGCCGCCTGCATCGCGCCAGTGTCGGAGAGATCACCGTGATCGAGCCGCGCGAGCAACACGTGTTCGCGCCTCTGCAGTCCCACATCGCCGGCGGTGCCGCGCGCGCCTCCGAGGCTGTTCGTCGTCAGGTCGACGTCATCCCTTCGGGGGTGCGGTGGGTGCGCGACGAGGTCTTCACCGTGGATGCCGACGCGCGGCGCGTGCACTTCGTCTCGGGCGAGCACCTCGACTACGACCAGCTGGTGGTCTGCGCCGGCATGCGCATGGCCTGGGAGCAGGTACCCGGTCTTCCCGAGGCCATGGCTGAACCCACCGGTATCTCGAACTACGACTACGACCTCGCCGCGAAGGCATCCCCGGTGCTCCGCGACCTGCGCGCGGGAACCGTCGTGTTCACGCAGCCGCCGGAGCCGGCGTCCTGCGGCGCCGCGGCACAGAAGCCGATGTACCTGGCGTGCGACTGGTGGCGATCGATCGGCGTGCGCGACGACATCCGCGTCGTGTTCGTGTGCCCCGACCCCGTGCCCTTCGGCATCCCCGCCATCGATCGGGAACTGCAGCGAAAGCTCGACGAGTACGGCATCGAGGTGCGCTACAGCCGCGAACTCCGATCAGTGGATGCCGGAGCGGGCACGCTCGTGATCGGCCATGGCGACGCGGAGGAGACGCTGTCGTACGACGTGCTGCACGCGGTCCCGCCGCAGCGGGCGCCGGAGTGGATCGCGGGGAGCGGTCTGGCGGCATCCGACGATCGGCACGGGTTCGTCGACGTCGACCCCGAGACCTTCCAGCACGTGCGCCACCCCGAGGTGTGGTCGGTGGGGGATGCCGCCACCGTCGCCACGCGACGCTCGGGCGGGGCCATCCGGCAGCAGGCGAAGGCGCTGGTGAAGAACATGAAAGCCGTGCGCGACGGTCGTACGCCCTCAGCGAAGTACAACGGCTACAGCGTCGTGCCCTTCACGGTGTCACGCGGCACCGTGGTGTTCGCGGAGTTCGACCGGGAGGGACGGCTGCAACCGACGGTCCCGTTCTGGCGCTCGCTGTACCGTGAGCGCCGGCTGTCGTGGATCGCCGACCGCCGCATCCTGCCGTGGGTGTACTGGCACCTGATCCTGCGCGGCCTCGCCTGACCAGGATGTCCCCGTCCCCGCCGCCGCGGTCTCGGTAGGGGCCGTCGCTGCGTGCACGCAAGGGGTACGCCGTCGTCGCGACGCCGGTGGGTGTCCCGCCGCCGCCACGCTCTGGGTGCCCACGCGACGCACGCACGCTGAGGGTCCTCGGACGCTGCCACGCTCGGGGTGCCCGGGCGA
>NZ_CAUQWC010000317.1:0-2950 GCF_963521695.1 uncultured Microbacterium sp.
GTTCGCCACCTGCACGAGCGTCGGCCGGTCGCCGCGGCGGGCGAGGCGCCCGCGCCCGGCGATCATCGGCTCGGCGTACAGCTTCGGCAGCAGCGCACCCTCGGAGCGGTCGCCCGACATGATGAGGGTCGTGCCGCCGGTGTCGCGGATGCCCTGCAGCGCCAGATCGAACATCGCCCGCGACGCGCCGGCGACCGGGCGACTCACGACCACGTTCAGCCGCAGGTCGCGCGCCGACGCCAGGTAGGGCAGCAGGGGGCGCAACGGCTCCGTGCCGCCGGCGGCGAGGATGTCGAAGTCGTCGGCGACCACGAGGATGCGCGGGCCCGAGTCGCGGTCGCTCTGCCGCTTCTCGAGCTCGACGGCGATCGACTCCGCCAGCAGTCGAGCCTGCCGACCGGAGGTGGCGTGTCCGCCGAGGTAGGCGTCGGGGATCTCGGATGCCAGGTCACCGCGGGCGTCCATGAGGGCGACGACGAGTTCCTCCGGCGAGTGCCGGTCGACCGCGCCCTGCACGATGCCCCGGAGCGCCGTCGTCTTGCCGCACCGGCTGTCGCCGAGCACCAGCAGGTGCGGGTCGCGTGTGGCAATGTCGAGGGTGACGGGCTGCATCGTGTCCTGCCGGAGGCCGAGGGGGACGGCATCCGGTTCGTCGATCGCGTCGGGCAGATCGGCCGGATCCAGGACCTCGGGCAGCAGGCGGATCGGTGCCGCTCCCTGGCCGCCCCAGCGAGCCGCGCTCTCGCGGGCGAGCCGCTCGAGGGCTTCACCGGTGTCGCCGTCGTCGACCTCTTCGAGCAGGGGCAGGGCGACCTGGGCGAACAATTTCGCGTCGGTCAGCACGCGGCCCGGCTCGTCGGCACGGAGCGTCGTCGAGAGCTTCCGGGCGATCTGCGAGTCGGCCGGGTCGTTCAGTTTGAGTTCGAGACGCGTGCCGATGAGCCCCTGCAGATTCATGCGCAGTTCGTTCCAGCGCGAGAGGGCGACGACGACGTGGATGCCGAAGCTCCCGCCGCGTTCCAGCAGCTGGCCGAGCGGTGCCTCGAGGTCTTCGAAGTCCTGCCGCAGCGCGCCGAGGCCGTCGACGAGCAACACGACGTCGGCGCTCGGCAGATCGGGGAGGCGCCCGGCCGCATGCTGGCGGCGCATGTCGGCGAGCGAGTCCAGGCCGTGATCGCGGAACACGCGCTCGCGCACGGCGAGCATGCCCGTGAGCTCCTCGAGGAGGCGCGTGAGCCGCTCCCGGTTGCCGCGCGTGGCGACACCGCCCACGTGCGGGAAGGGCTCGATGCGTGCAAGCCCACCGCCGGTGAGGTCCATTCCGTAGATGCTCACCTGACGCGGCGAGTGCGTGAAGGCGAGCGAGGCGGCGAGGGTGCGCAGGAACATCGAGCGGCCCGACTGGGGTGCACCGGTGATCGAGACGTGTCCGCCCGAGCGCGTGAGGTCCAGCATCCACGGCCCCTGCGTCTGGGTCGACGGGTCGTCGAGCAAGCCCATCGGTGCGCGCAGCGTGCCCGCGCCGTCGGCCTGCGGCAGCACTCCGCCGAGGGTCAGCACGGGCGGCAGCGGCGGCAGCCACACCGGGCGGGTGCGGGCGATTCCCCGCGCGAGCTGCGAGGTCGCGGCCTGCACGAGCGTGCGACCGGTGGTCGGCGTCTCGGGCTCGGCGCTGTCGATCAGCTCGTCCTCGGACGCCTCCTCGGGCAGATCGTAGGCACCGAGCGGCAGCACGGGCGGGGCGTCGTCGTGGCGGGGTCCCGACTCGACGGGGTCGGGGACGGGGCCCGAGACGTATCCGGCGCGGAAGCGCGTGTAGACCGAGGTGTCCACCTTGAGGTAGCCGAAGCCGGGGATGGCGGGCAGGTGGAACGCGTCGGGGGTGTCGAGCACGACGGCCGATTCCGACTCCGAGAACGTGCGGAGTCCGATGCGGTACGACAGGTAGGTGTCGAGACCGCGCAGGCGCCCGGCCTCGATGCGCTGGCTCGACAGCAGCAGGTGCACGCCGATCGAGCGGCCGATGCGCCCGATGGTCAGCAGCAGTTCGACGAAGTCGGGCTCCGCGGTGAGCAGCTCGCCGAACTCGTCGATGACGAGGAACAGGTGCGGCAGGGCGGGGAGTTCCGGGCGGTCGCGGCGCAGCTGTCGGTAGTGACCGATGGATGCCGCGTTGCCGGCGTCTTTCAGCAGTCGCTGTCTGCGCACGACCTCGCCCTGGATGCTGGCGCGGGCGCGCTCGGTGAGCTGGGGGTCGTCGGCGAGATTGTCGATGATGCCGGCGACATGCGGGAGTCGCGCGAAGGGCGCGAACGCGGCGCCGCCCTTGTAGTCGACGAGGATCATGCTCAGATCGTCGGGCGCGTGTGTCAGCGCGAGACCCAGGATGAGCGTGCGCAGCAGTTCGCTCTTTCCGGAGCCGGTGGCGCCGATGCAGATGCCGTGCGGCCCCATACCGAGCTGTGCCGATTCCTTCAGGTCGAGCAGCACCGGTCCGCCGCGGTCGTCGACGCCGATCGGCACGCGGAGGAACTCCGCAGCGCTGCGGGTGCGCCAGGCGGCGGCGGTGTCGATGGCATCCACGTCGTCCACACCGATCAGCTGCGTCACGTCGGGGGCGAGGGTGGTGCCGGTTTCTTCGGCCGACGTGCGGCGAAGGCGCAGACCCGCGAGGGGACGCGCGACGATCTCGAGGGCGGCGGGGGTGAACGCATCGATCCGGATGCCGTCGACGGCGGCCTCTCCCGACCCCGGTGTCTCGATGGTGGCGACGCCACCGTCGACGGTGACGCGGACGGCGACCGTCGTCGGCTCCTTGAGCCGGTCGTCGACGAGGTGCACGACCGTGACGCCGAGCGCCGTGAGGTCGAGAGCGGCATCCAGACGGGGGACCGCGGATGCCGCGTGATCGGCTTCGTCGACGAAGACGACCAGTCGGCCGGGTTTGGTG
>NZ_CAUQWC010000318.1:0-2949 GCF_963521695.1 uncultured Microbacterium sp.
GTGCTCGACAAGCTCGACTTCATCGCGTCGCTGCGGCCGGGGAGCTGACGGCGGGGGTTGGGCTCGGGGGCTGAGGCGCGGTGACTGAGGCTCCGGGCACGGGGCTCGGCGCTCGAGCCTCGGGCATAGGGGGCGGAGCGGAGGCTCGGAGCTCGAAGCGCGGGGCCCGGGGCCCCGGCGCTCGAATCTCGCCGCAGGAGACCCCGCACGCTCGGCCCCGGTAGTCTCGCGCCGTGCGCATCGTCGTCTCGGGAACCCACGCCAGCGGGAAGAGCACCCTCATCGCGGACTTCGCCCTCCGGCATCCGGGGTTCACGGTCCTCCCGGATCCGTTCGAGTTGCTCGACGACGCCTCGGACTCGCCCTCGGCGGCGATGTTCACCGCGCAGCTTCGACTGTCGGCCGACCGGCTGGCGGAGGAGACCGCGACGGACGTCATCGCCGAACGCGGACCCCTCGACTTCCTCGCCTACCTCCTCGCTCTCGCCGAGCTGTCGGGCCGCCCCCTCGACGACGGGATCCGCGAGCGGGCCACTGCGCGGGTCGTCGCGGCGATGCGGACCGTCGACGTGCTGGTCGTCCTCCCGCTCACCGCGCGGGATCCCATCCACGTCTCCGACGACGAGCACCTCGAGCTGCGCGAGACGATGAACGACGTGCTGCTCGACCTCATCGACGACCCCGACCTGGTCGGCGGGCATCTGCTGGTGCGTGAGATCACGGGGACGGCGGAGGAGCGGGTGGCGGCGGTCGAAGCGCTGCTGCGCTGATCCGGCGCGCTGGCGTTTCAGTCACGGCGGTGCGCACGGCACCCGCGGTGGCTGCGTCCGTCGGGCACCCTCTCACACAGGGCCGCCGAGCCCGTCGACACATCTAGCGACGGCACTCCGGCTCGGTGAACGCGTCAGGGCAGGATGCTGTCGACGTATCCCCCGTCGACGCGCAGTGCGCCACCGGTGGTGGCCGAAGCCAGCGGCGACGCCAGGTAGGTCACCATGTTGGCGATCTCCTCCGGCTCGATGAGGCGGCGGATGAGCGACTGCGGTCGCGCGGTCTTCATGAACTCTCGCTGCGCTTCCTCCCACGGCAGTTCGCGATCGACGAGCTCATAGACGAAGTCCTCGACTCCCTCCGTGTGCGTCGGGCCGGCGATCACCGAGTTGACGGTGACACCGGTTCCGGCCGCCGCCTTCGCGAATCCGCGGGAGACCGCCAGCAGCGCGCTCTTGGATGCGCCGTAGTGGATCATCTCCTCGGGGATGACGACGGCTGAGTCGCTCGCGATGTTGAGCACCCGCCCCCATCCGCGCTCCATCATGCCCGGCAACGTCAGGCGGATGAGTCGGGCGGCGGAGACAACGTTGGTGTCGAGGAAGCGATGCCACTCGTCGTCGTCGATGTCGAGCGCGGGGGTGGAACCGAAGATTCCGAGGTTATTGACGAGCACGTCGACGCGCCCGACCTCCCGCACAAGCTGCTCGGCGCCCTCGGCGGTGGTGACGTCGGCGGCCACCCCCCGAACTCCCTCCCCGAGGTTCGACACGGCCTGCTCGACGCGCTGGACCGTGCGACCGTTGACGACGACGTCGGCCCCGGCTGCGTGCAGACTCCGCGCGATCGCCAGGCCGATCCCCTGCGTAGACCCGGTGACCACGGCGGTCTTGCCCGCCAGGTCGATGCTGATGGTCCTGCTCATCGTGTGCCCCTTCCGTGTGCTCACGACCGACGCTACTCTCGGCCCCCGAACGGACGGAGGGGGATGACACCCCTCGTCTGCGAACAGGTGTTCGCCTACGCTCGCGGCATGAGGAAGATCGGTGCCCTGGCGGCCGCGGTCCTGGCGGCCGGGATGCTCTCGGGGTGCGGCGCACTCCCCGTCTCGCCGTCGCGACCGGCCTCGGCGGCGCCGACACAGACGAGCTCGGCGACCGAAGACGTCCTCGCACAGGAATCCGCCTACTTCCGCGCCCTGCGCCAGCAATTGCCGCAGACCGATCTGTCCAACCCGGGCCTGTGGATCGACCTCGGCCAGGCGGTCTGCAAGGCGTTCGACGAGGGCCTCACTCCGAAAGAGGTCTTCGACTCGATCAAGGGCGGCGCGATCTCGGAGCCGGAGGCCAGCGCGGTCGTCGTACTCTCCGGCATCCATCTGTGTCCGGAGTACGCGCCCGCGCCGTGAGCGCGCGCTGACGCATATCGCCGCCATGCACGACATGCAGTCGGAACGTCTCCGGCTTCGACCCTGGGCCGAAGAGGATGCGGCCTTTCACCGCCGGCTGTGGGAGCAGCGCGATCCGCGGGTTCCCGCCCGGCGGCGGATCAGCGCCGACGGTCACCCCACCCTGGCCGACCTGCAGCAGTGGCTGCGCACGTACCGGCCGGAGCCCGCGCCGGGTCTGTGCGTCGTGGAGCTTCGGGAATCCGGCATCCCCGTCGGATACTGCGGTCTCGTTGCGAACAGCGTCGGCACGCCCGAGGAGCCGGAGCTGGCTTTCGAATTCGTCCGCGAGTTCTGGGGTCGCGGCTACGCGACCGAGTCGTCGCGGCTGATCCTCGACCGGGCGGCTTCACTCGGCTACGGCCGCCTGGCTTCGACCGTGCGCGCCTGGAATGCCGCGTCTCTCAACGTGCTGCGCAAGCTCGGGTTCGTCGACACCGGGGAGCGGGAACGGGATGACGTTCACGGGGACTCGGTGCTGATGCGATTGGCGCTGAGGTGACGACGGACGGGTGGTTCTGTCTCTCTGCGCGGGGAGCCCGCCGCGCGGAGGTTCGGCAGACGGCGCGGGAGTAGCGTGGGAGGGGTGACGGAACCGCAGTGGCATCCCTCGGATGACGGCATCAACTTCCACACCCGCAAGTGGGTGAAGCCCGAGGACCTGAATGCGAACGGGACGCTGTTCGGCGGCAGCCTGCTGCGCTGGATCGACGAGGAAGCGGCGATCTACG
>NZ_CAUQWC010000319.1:0-2931 GCF_963521695.1 uncultured Microbacterium sp.
GTCGTGCTCACCGCCGCGACCGCCGGCGTCGTCGGTCCGCTCGCGCTCGGCGCCGTCGTCGACGCGGTGGCGGCCGGCGATCGCTCCCCTCACCTCGTCGTGCTGCTGGCCGGGGTGATGGGCGCGGCGGTGATCGTCGGCGCGGCACTCGGCGCCGTCGGCCTGGTCGCCGCATCGCACCTGTGCGAGAGCGCGTTGGCGAACCTGCGCGAACGCATGGTCGAGGTGGCACTGCGCCTGCGACAGGACCGGGTGGAGCGCGCCGGCACGGGCGACCTGATCGCTCGCGCAGCCGACGACGTCGCCGAGGTCAGCGATGCGATCCCCCGCGTGGTGCCCGCGGTGGTCGGCTCGGCGTTCACGATCGTCGTCACTCTCGCGGGCATGGCCCTGATCGACCCCTGGTACGCCGTCGTGCTCGCGGCCCTCGCACCCGTGCACGTCTGGGCGGTCCGCCGGTACCTGCGCACCGCACCCGCGGTGTATGCGGCGGAGCGGGCGGCGATGACCGACCGTTCGCAGCAACTGCTCGACGCATTGCGCGGTCGCGAGACGGTCCGGGCGTTCGGGCTCGCAGAATCGCGGCTCGCCCGTATCGCCGACGCGTCATGGACCGTGGTGTCGTGGAGCATGCGGGCCCGCGGCATCCAGAACCTGTTCTTCGCCCGGCTGAATGCGGCGGAGTTCCTCGGCATGGCGGGACTCCTCGTCGCCGGCTTCGCGCTGGTGTCGACGGGGGCGGGGACCGTGGGCGGCACGACCGCCGCGATGCTGCTGTTCCTCCGTCTGTTCGGACCCATCAATCAGCTGCTCTTCGTCACCGACGACATGCAGTCGGCCCTGGCTTCGCTCGGCCGCATCGTCGGGGTCATCCGCGCGGACGAAACCGCCGTCGACGCTCCGCACGGCGACGGCGTCACGCTCACCGCCATCGAGCACGCCTTCACCACCGACCATCCCGTGCTGCACAAAGTGTCGCTGCGGATCGCCCCCGGCGAAACGGTCGCGGTCGTCGGCGCATCCGGCGCGGGGAAGACGACGCTCGCCGCGATCGCCGCGGGCGTGCACACGCCGGTGCGTGGCGAGGTGCGCCGCCCCCGCTCGCGTGCCCTCGTGACGCAGGACGTGCACGTCTTCGACACCACCCTGCGAGAGAATCTGCTCCTCGCCCGGCCTGGATCGACGGATGCCGAGCTCCACCGCGCGCTGAAGGACGTCGGGGCCGATGCCCTCTCCGCACGGCTCCCCCTCGGCCACGACGAGCCCATCGGAGCCTCGGGTACCCCCGTCACCCCGGCCGAGGCACAGCAGATCGCGCTCGCTCGCGTGCTGCTGGCCGACCCCGCGTTCGTGGTGCTCGACGAGGCGACCGCAGAAGCGGGCTCGAGCGACGCGGACCGGCTCGAGGAAGCCGCCGACACCGTTGCGCGCGGGCGCACAGCGCTGGTGGTCGCGCACCGTCTCAGTCAGGCATCGCGAGCCGATCGGATCGTCCTCATGGAGGGCGGACGCATCACCGAGGAGGGCACGCACGACGAACTACGCCTGGCGGGCGGTGAGTACGCACGGCTGTGGGCGGCGTGGAGCAGGGGTCGATGAGCTGAGCCGCCGCGGAACCCATCCGCCGCCAGGGGGCCGCTACGCCCGGAGACGCTCCGCCGCCGCGGCGATCCGCTCGTCGGTCGCCGTCAGCGAGAAACGCACGTGGTTCGGGTAGTGCTCGCCGTAGAAGTGTCCCGGACCGACCAGGATGCCGAGTTCAGCGAGGCGCTCCACGCTCTCCCACGCGTCGCGCCCCTCGGTCGCCCACAGGTACAGCCCACCCTCGCTGTGATCGATGGTGAATCCGGCTGCCTCGACCGCGGGCTTCAGCACCGCGCGGCGGCGGGCGTAGAGCTCGCGCTGCGCGGCGACGTGCGCGTCATCGCCGAGGGCGACGGTCATCGCTCGCTGCACGGGAGCCGGCGGCATGAGACCGAGGTGCTTCCGCCCGGTCAGCAGGCGCGCCACGAGCGCCGGGTCTCCGGCGAGGAACGCCGCGCGATACCCGGCGAGATTGGACTGCTTGCTGAGCGAGTACACCGACAGCACGTCGGTGAGGTCGTCGCCCACGACGGTCGGGTCGAGCACGCTGGGCACGCGTTCGGTGTCCCACGGTGCGTCCCACCCGAGCTCGGCGTAGCACTCGTCGGACGCCAGGACGGCGCCGAGCTCGCGGGCGCGCGTCACGGCATCCTGAAGCTCGTCGACCGAGAGCACCCGGCCGTCGGGATTTCCGGGCGAGTTGATCCACACGAGCTTTGTGCGAGCGGGCCACTCGGCCGGGTCATCGGATGCCACGGCCTCGGCGCCCACGAGACGGGCACCGACCTCGTAGGTCGGGTACGCGGCGCGCGGGTGCACGACGACATCACCGGGGCCGAGGTTCAGCAGGAGGGGCAGCAGCGCCACGAGCTCTTTGGAGCCGACCGTGGGAAGAACGTTCGCGGCCTCGAGACCGGGGACGCCGCGGCGACGGTGATACCACTCGGCGATCGCCTCGCGAAGCGCCGGTGTACCGGCGGTCTGCGGGTACGAATGCGCATCGGTCGCGTCGGCGAGTGCCTCAGCGACGACCGCGGGAGTGGGATCGACGGGTGAGCCGATCGACAGGTCGACGATGCCGTCGGGGTGACGTCGAGCGCGCTCCGCGTAGGGTGCGACCGCATCCCAGGGGTAGTCGGCGAGGTCGGCGACGCCCACGGCTCAGTGGCTCTGCGGAGGCAGCTGCGAGATGACGGGGTGATCCTTCGCGATCACGCCGACCTTGGCGGCGCCACCGGGCGAGCCGATGTCGTCGAAGAACTCGACGTTGGCCTTGTAGTAGTCCGCCCACTCTTCGGGCAGGTCGTCTTCGTAGTAGATCGCCTCGACGGGGCAGACCGGCTCGCA
>NZ_CAUQWC010000320.1:0-2927 GCF_963521695.1 uncultured Microbacterium sp.
GCGCCTGGGTGTGTCCCCACACGTCGACTTCGACGGCGGGGGTCGTGATGGTGGTCATGGTGCGCCTTCCTGGGCGACGGGCACCACCCTTTGGGGTGATGCGAGAGGGTGAAGAAATCGGGTGATGCGGCGGGGTGACGCCGGGGGTGACGGGGACCGGCGGATGCCGGTCCCCGTCCGGTTTGTCAGGCGAGGCCTGCGGCTTCGGCGGGGGTGGTGTCGCCGGTGACGATCTGCTCGACTGGGGAGAGGGAGTATCCCCACGCGGCGAGCTGGCGGAAGAACGCGGCGGCGCGCTCGTCGCCGCGTCGCCACGACTCCTTGCTGGTGCCTGCCTCGGCACCGGCGAGAACGACCGCGAGGGCCACCAGGCGGGCCTTGCCGGGGTTGGCCTCCACCAACTCGGCCAGGCCGTCCATGCGGTAGCCGGAGGGCCGCTCGACGGCGAGGAACGTGTGCGCGAGGTCGTTGCCGCCCGACATCGCGGACGACACTGAGAATCGGTGAGCGGTCAGGCCCAGCGCGATCACCCGGTCAGCGTCCTTCGGCAGGGTCTTGCGGGAGAGGAACGTCGCGAGCCATTCGCGGCGCACCGTCTCGGCGGCGATCCACGCCTTGTTGTTGGCGATGAGCGCCTTCCGCTCGGCGGACTTCTCGACGCGCTCTTCCTCGATCTGCTCCGCGGTCAGCGGCTCGGCGGGGGTGCCGGGTGCGCCGTAGGCGTAGGTGAACCCCGCGTCAGTGGGGTTCTGGACGAAGTAGGTCACGTCGATGTCGCCGCGCCAATTGGTGTCGATGAGCGCGCCGCGCACCGGGACGGTGGCGATGTGCTCGGCGGTGACCTGCACGTCATCCGCGGTGCGGAGTTTGCGAAGGCTCACCCACGGGGTGTCCTCGCTGTAGGCGTCGGCGCGGGAGAGCACCTGGAACCCGTTCGCGATCTGCTCCTGTTCGACGGCGGCGAAGCGGGCCTTTTCCGCGGCGTCGTCCCGGAGGCTCTGCGCGGTGTAGTCGAACTGGGCCGGGTCGGTGGCGGCGACTTCGATCAGGTGCGCGCGGGCGTCGGCGTCGTCCTCGAATTCCAACAGCACCGCCGCCTGGTCGAGGGTCAGCGCGTGCTCGTGCAGAGCGGACGTGACGGTGGCGGACTCCGCGACGGCGATGCCCTTTTTCACCGCGTCGGTCTTGGTGCCGGTGCGCTTGGCGATCTGCGCGGCGCTGATGCCCTCGAACGCGAGCTGCTGCCAGGCGGCGGTGCGATCCGCGGTGCTGAGGTCGGCGCGCTGGTCGTTCTCGATGATCTGCTGAATGAGGCGGTCTGCGGTGGTGTCGTCGCCCTCCACGACATAGACGGGAACGGTGAACACCTCGGCCTCGCGGGCAGCGAGGGTGCGGCGCTGACCGGCGCGGACGATGACGTTTCCGTGCTCGTCGCGGCGAGCGAGGATCGGGGTGATGACGCCGTTCTCACGGATCGACGCGACGAAATCCTTCGTCACGGGGGCGCTGGTGCGCACGTTCACCTCGATGACGAGGGTGGTCGGGTCGATGTGCTCGATGGTCCCGGTTCCGGTGGTGATGCTCACGATGGTTTCTCCTTGATCGGTGTGCGACCATGAAGGCGACGGGTCCCGTGGTACTTGCACTACTACGGGGCTTATGTCGTCTTCCAGATCGTTTTTCTTTGCCTCTCCGGCGAGTGAAAACCAACTGAGCGGAGGCGGCGGAGTGACGCCGATTCCGGGCGAAATAAGCCCGTAGGGCGCGTCCGGGATCGGTGGCACGTAGCCGTTGGAGCGAAGTAGGTTGAAACCGCGGAGAGGTGAAGAAAACGGTAACCCGGGCCGCGTAGCGGCTCCCTCCGGCGGTGCTCCGTCACCGCTGCGCGGGCGGAGCTCGCGCCCCGCCGCAGGCGGGACACCGGGGAGCGCGAGGGGGTCGCCCCTCGTGGCCGGCCCGTAGGCCGGCCCCTCCCCCTGCTGGGTCAGCTCCAGCTCTCGGTCCAGTCCTCGGGCGGGACGACGGCGCCGGCTGGCCTGTCGTGTGCAGGTAGTACAGGGTGCTGCTGTAGTCGTCATCCCCGCGGCTGACGCTCATCTGCCGGTGATCGTCGTCCGTCTCCGCGATGCTCCACCTGGTCGAGACGTCCACGGCGTACAGATCGCCGTAGGAGTCGGTGACGAGCTGGTCGCAGACGGGGCAACGCAGCGCGCGGTACGTCTCCCCGTCATCGGTCACCGTGACGACCATGAGGACCGGGGCCGCGGCCCACACCTGTTGCTGTAGCTGCTCGATCGTGGCGAGCAGTGCGTCAGCGGTCGGGCCGGGGGTGAGGAACGCGACAAGCGCGGCGGCGTAGTCGGTGCCGTCGTCGGTGACGGGATGCCCGCCCGGCGCGCCATCGCCCGGCAGGGTGAGGGTGTTGCGCACGTGCGCGAGGATCTCGGCGTCGGTGGCCGCGGCGTCATCGTCGGACTCCGCGCGGCGGGTGTCGAGGATGAGCGCGAGCTGCGCCGCGGTCGCGCGGCCGGTGTCGATGGTGGTCATGGTGCGTTCCTGTCAGCGGACGGTGGTCGAGTCGACGGTCAGCCCGTGCTCCGCGGGGCGGGCGAGGGTGTCGGGTCGTCGGTGATCTGCTCCCAGCCCTCGGGCGATAGGACGGCCGCGGGGTCGCCGTCGCGGTCGGTGAGAACGACGCACGTCCGAGCGTCGAGCGCGGCCCCGGTGCGCGGGCACACGATGTTCTTGCTGACGAGAAACGTGACCATCTGGTCGCGGAGGATCGCTTCGAGGGTGGTGGACATGGCTGCTCCTGACTGATCGTTTTTCTTTGCCTCTCCGGCGGGAATGACCGTTTGAGTGGAGGCGGCGCAGTGACGCCGATTCCGGGCGAAATAAGCCCGTAGGGCGCGTCCGGAATCGGTGGC
>NZ_CAUQWC010000321.1:0-2900 GCF_963521695.1 uncultured Microbacterium sp.
CGTCGACACCGCGTCAGCGGATGCCGCGAGCCAGGCCGAGCGCGAGCAGGCCGCACCGCGTCGCGCACCGGTGGCGTCGGGGCGCTGAGCCCCGGCATCCGGAAATCCCCTCCCCTCGCCCGCGCGCGTGAGGGGCGGAAAGTGTCGCCGCGGGGGCGCCCAAGCGACAGAACATGACCCCTCACGCGCCAGGACGAGGGGGCACAGACGGAATCACATACGAAACGGAAGAGAACACAGCAATGAACACGCGACACCTCACCTCGGCTCTGGCGCTCGGCGCCGTGGGCGCCCTCGCCCTCGCGGGCTGCGCCAGCGGCAACCAGGCCGAAGGCGGAAACGGCGGCGGAGGCGACAAGGGCACCATCACCCTCGGCTTCCTGCCCTCGTGGACCGACGGTCTCAGCACCGCCTACCTGCTCGAAGACCAGCTCGAGAAGCTCGGCTACACGGTCGAGATGCAGACCCTCACTGAGGCGGGCCCGCTGTACACCGGCCTCGCCCAGGGCGACGTCGACATCTACCCCTCGGCGTGGCCCGAGCTGACGCACAAGTCGTACATGGACCGCTACGGCGACAAGATCGACGACCTCGGCGCGTACTACGACAACGCCAAACTCACGATCGCGGTGCCCAGCTACGTCGACATCGACTCGATCGAGGAGCTGAAGGCGAACGCCGCGCGCTTCGACGGCCGCATCTACGGCATCGAGCCGGGTGCGGGCCTGACCAAGCAGACGCAGGAGACGATGCTCCCCGGCTACGGACTCGACGGCGATCTCGAGCTCGTCACCTCGTCGACGGCGGCCATGCTGACCGAGCTCGACAACGCCATCGCGGCCCAGAAGGACATTGCGGTCACCCTGTGGCGTCCGTTCTGGGCCAACGACGCGTACGACGTGAAGGACCTCGACGACCCCCAGGGCTTGATGGGCGACCCCGAGGCCCTGCACTTCCTCGGCACCTCCGGCTTCGCCGAGCAGTACCCGGATGCCGCCGAGCTCATCGCCGGCATCCAGCTCGACGACGAGCAGTACGGCGCCCTCGAAGACCTCGTGGTCAACGAGTACGGCGAGGGCCGCGAGGCCGAGGCGGTGGACGCCTGGCTCGAGCAGCACCCCGAGGCGTTCGCGACGCAGCTCGACTGACGACGAGTTCGCGAGGCGGCCCTCTCCTGTTCGGAGGGGGCCGTCGTCGTTCCTCTTCCTCGCGGAACAGCCGCCTCCTCGCATCTTTCCGTCGACCCTCTGCGAGGTGATCGCCGTTCTGCCATCGTGGGGGCGTCGTGCGGCGCCGGTTACGGGTCTGCGCTAGCCCCCTCCGGAGCATGCGGCTGCGGAGCACTCCTCGCAGAACGGCTGCTTCCTCGCCGCTTTCCACCGCAGATCCGCGAGGAAAACGTCATCCCGCGGTCATCGCACCGCCCGCGCGGTCGCGGGTCTACCCGACCGCGCGCGCCGCGGTGAATCGCGTGACGAAGCCGGGATGACCCGCCGGCATCGCCAGCACCGAGTCGGGGGCGCGGCCGGTGAGCTGGGGAAAGCCGGCGTCGGCCACGAGGTCGTCGTCGAGCGCGTCCAGTTCGGCCGTGACGAGCGGCCACGGCTCGTGACTGTTCGCCGCCCAGATCGTGCGCCCGAGGTGACGCTCGTGGAACCCCCAGCGCGCGGTGAGGAAGCGCGACAGGTCGGTGTCGACCGTCTCGGTGCCGAGCGTCGCCCGCAGACGAGTGCCCGGATGCCGACCCCCGTGGCGCCGGGACCGGTACTCGATGCGGCGGCCATCGGTGCGCACACCCGCCCGCGCCCAGCGGTAGGGGAGGCCGAACAGCGCGCGGGCGGCGACCACCGGGGCGAGGTGCTCGGCCTCGAGCGTGCGGAAGACCACCCCGCGGCGGCCCGCGTCGTCGACCGCGTAGGTGCGGACATTGATCTCGGTGAACGTGCCCAGCAGCGGTACGGGCGGGAACGGCAGGAATCGGAACCCGCTCAGCACGAACGGCACGAGACCCACCCACGCCGAGCCGTCGTGCACATCGGGACGCGTCCCCGCGGGCAGGAAGGGCGCGACGTCTGCGGGGTCGACCCGCCAATGCACGAAGACGGCGCGGTTCCACCGCTGTGCGATGACGGCGCGGCCGGGCAGGTCGGGGGCGTGGCGCTCGGTGATCACCGGGTCATTCTGACCCCGGCGCCGCGTCACGGAGGGACACTGGACAGATGGCCCCGTCATCTGGTGCAGACCCGCGGCTCGTGGCATCCATCCGAGAACTGCTCGCCGCGCGCGACGCCGACAAGACGATCTGCCCCTCCGAGGCCGCCCGTGCGGTCGGCGGAGACGACTGGCGCGACCTGATGCAGCCGGCGCGCGACGCCGCGCACGAGCTGGTGGGCCTCGGCGAGGTCGAGGTGACCCAGAAGGGCGAGGTGGTCGACGTGACGACTGCGCGCGGGCCGGTGCGCATCCGGCGGGCGCGCTGAGGCCCAGGCGCGGCGCCGAGCGGGCGGGGGAGCGTATCGGAATCGGTCGATGTCACCGGATCCGGATGCCGAGGGCGCGGCATCCGGTTCTGTCGCGTGCGTCCGATTCTGCGGCGTGTGCCGCGCGCGGCTGCTTGCGGAACGGAGCGGCCCCAGGTGCGGCTGCTCGCAGAAGCGCGCGAATCTCGCAGCTTCTACCGAGGATTCTGCGAGGTGCGCGCGGATCTGCGAGATCCGTGAGGGCCGGTGCGAGCGGGCGCATCGGAGTCGGGTGACATCACCGGATCCGGATGCCGAGGGCGCGGCATCCGTTCTGTCGCGTGCGTCCGATTCTGCGGCGCGTGCCGCGCGCGGCTGTTTGCGGGACGGAGCGGCCCCAGGTGCGGCTGCTCGCAGAAGCGCGCGAATCTCGCAGCTTCT
>NZ_CAUQWC010000322.1:0-2898 GCF_963521695.1 uncultured Microbacterium sp.
CCCGGGAGGACAAACCCACGCCCACGCCATCCTCCCGTCCCCGAATCCCCTCCGCCTCGGGAGCACGGGCCCACACGCCCGCGGTATCCTCCGCTCCCCGAATCCCCCCGCTTCCGGGAGGACAGGCGCACGATGCGAAGCCGCGCATCACCCCCGAAGCGTCAGGCGGCGGGAATGACGAAGGAGGGGGCCGCCGCAGCGACCCCCTCCCCCACGACCTCCCGGTCGTCAGTCCTCGACGATGTCGATCTGGCGGAACAGGTCGGCGCCGACGGCCTCGCGCATGGCGCCGAGGATGTCGTCGGGCACCGGCGAGTCGACGGTGAGCACCGAGAGCGCGCGACCCGTGGCATCCGGAGCTGCCACCTGGAGGCCGGCGATGTTGATGCCCGCCTCGCCCAGCTTCTGGCCGTAGATGGCGACGATGCCGGGGCGGTCAGCGTAGCGCATGACGAGGTGGTGCTTCTCGATGGGCACCTCGATGTCGTAGCCGTTGATCGACACCACCTTGGGCACCATACGTGTTCCTGCGAGCGTGCCGGCGACGGTGAGGGTCGAGCCGTCGGCCAGGGTGCCGCGCAGGATCGTGATGTTGCGGTATAGCGGGCTCTCGGCCTCGACGACCAGACGAGCCTCGACACCGCGCTGCTCGGCGAACAGCGGCGCGTTGACGTACGAGACGCTCTCGCTGACGATCCGGCTGAAGTAGCCCTTGAGCGCCGCGAGACGGTAGACGCTGACGTCGTACTGGGCGAGCTCGCCGCGCACCTCGATGTCGAGGCTGGTGAGCGCGCTGTCGGCCAGGCCGCTGAAGAACTGACCGAGCATCTCCACGAGGGCGATGCCGGGGCGCACGAACGGGTCGATGGCGCCGCCGGCGACGTTCACGGCATCCGGAACGAGGTCGCCCTCAAGCGCGAGCTTGACCGAGCGGGCGACGGAGACGCCCGCCTTCTCCTGCGCCTCTTCGGTGCTGGCGCCCAGGTGGGGCGTGACGACGACGTTGGGAAGGTCGAGGAGCTTGCGGGCCGGCCCGCCCTCGACGGGGGGCTCGGACGAGAACACGTCGAGACCCGCGCCGGCGATCTCGCCGGTGGTGAGGGCGTCGAACAGGGCGTCTTCGTCGATGAGTCCGCCGCGGGCGACGTTGATCACGTAGGCCGTCTTCTTCATGCGGCGCAGCTGTTCGGTACCGATCATGCCCGTGGTCTCGGGCGTCTTCGGCATGTGGATCGTGACGAAGTCGCTCTGCTCGAGGAGCTCGTCGAGCGAGACGAGCTGCACGCCGAGCTGCTGCGCGCGAGCGGCGGTGACGTAGGGGTCGTACGCGATGACGCGCATGTCGAAGCCCTGCAGACGGGCGGCGATGAGGGCGCCGATCCGGCCGAGGCCGACGATGCCGATCGTCTTCTCGAAGAGCTCGGTGCCGGTAAACGAGCTGCGCTTCCACAGGCCCTGCGCGAGGGAAGCGTGTGCGGCGGGGATGCGGCGCGCAAGGCTCAGTACGTGCCCGACGGTGAGCTCGGCGGCGGAGATGATGTTCGACGTCGGAGCGTTGACCACCATCACGCCGGCAGCGGTGGCCGACTTGATGTCGACGTTGTCGAGGCCGACACCGGCGCGGGCGACCACCTTCAGCAACGGCGCCGCGGCGAGGGCCTCGGCGTCGATCTGGGTGGCCGAGCGCACCAGCACCGCGTGCGCGTCGGCGAGGGCCGAGAGCAGCGCGGGGCGGTCGGTCCCATCGACGTTGCGCACGTCGAAGTCGGGGCCGAGCGCGTCGATCGTGGCGGGAGAGAGTTCTTCGGCGATGAGCACGACGGGCTTCGTCACGGATGCGTCCTTCGAAACGGTGCTGGGGACTGGCGCGCACCGCCGCGCATCACCGGCGCGAGCCGGACGCGCGACCCGTGCGGGCCGTCTGCCAGCCTAGCGCGGAGGCGAGGACGCCCCCGACCGTGTGACGGCGGACGATGGATGCCGGGACCCCGGCGCCGCTGGGCGTGCAGCGAGACGGCGTCGCGCTGACATCATGTCTGCAGCCTGCAACCGACTCGTCAGCGAGATACGGTCTCGCGCCGAAGGAGGAGCGCTCAGCCCCCGTACAAGCCGTACGACGTTGTGCCGTAACCCACGATCGCGAGCCAGAATGCGGCCGACAGAGTCAGACCGGCGAGCAGCACGATCGCGAACTCCCCCGCCCGGCGGCGAGCCCCGATCGCGAAAGCCACGCCGAACGCGAGGAGGGGGAACGCGATGGGCAGGATGTAGACGAACCATCCCAGTCCGTTGAGCCCGAGCGGTCCGTTCACCTGCTGGATCAACAGCGCGACCGAGCTCCACACGACGTAGGCGTAGAACAAGCCGAACACTCCGGCGATCGTCACGACCAGCCAGGTGGGCAGATGGCGGGTGCGCACGGTCTCGCTCATGCGAAGGCTCCCAACGAGAGGAAGGGCCAGGGGACGAGCAGCACGATGCCGAGGATCAGCAGCAGGAAACGCTGCCAGGTGCGCCACGACCGCGTCAGCGCGAGCACTGCGACGAACCACACCAGCGGGGCGAGGGCCGCACCGATGGTCAGGGCGATCAGCGTGACGGACGGGATGGGCAATCCCAGCCCCTGCAGCCGCAGGCCGGCGACGAGCCATCCGACGGCGAACAGCAGGAACGTGGCGGCGACCATGCCGATGCCGATCAGGCCGGCGTTGCCCAGCGGCCTCGGGTGAGCGGCATCCGCTTGATCATCTGCCGACTCGACGTCGTCGGCTTCGGGATGCCGGGCGGCCGGCGCCGTGGATGACGAACGGGTCTGCGCGGGTTCGGGTGCAGGCTGCAGGGGCTCCGGTCCACGCCCCTCGGCTACGGGCTCGGGAGTCAGGGCGGGCTCGGACGCCG
>NZ_CAUQWC010000323.1:0-2891 GCF_963521695.1 uncultured Microbacterium sp.
GCCCTCCGCTCCTCCGGCGAGCACGAGCCCGGATGCCGCGGCCGACTCGATCACGGCGACACCGCCGTCGAGCCGCCAGGCGGCGTCGACCGGGCGACCCAGGGGCCCGGTCACGGTGGCGCGGCGATTCGGGCCCCCGAGCGCGTCGAGCGTGCCGTCACCGCCGTCGGCCACGGGGACGACGATGAGCTGCGCGTCGGGCCACCTCTCGCGGACGGCCCGGGCCATGGCATCCGCCGCTTCGCGCGCCGTGAGCGTGCCCTTGAACTTGTCGGGGGCGATGACCACGCGAAGGGGCATCCCCGCACACTGCCCGGATAGAGGCGCGACGGCAAGCCGTTCTGGGCGAGGTTCGGGCGCGGGCTCCCGCGGCGGCGCCCGCCGCACGGCATACGGCATCCATTCGTCCGGTCTGCGACGACCCGCGTAGGCCTCTCGACGACTCGCCCCCGCGCGTACTGTTCGCACGACCCGCGCGCCCTCGGCGACGCGCGCACCCTCAGCGATTCGCACAACCTCAGCCCGGATGCCGCGAACGCGACCGAGGTTGCGCAGATCACTGACTTTGCGCAGTCGTCGCGGCAGCACCCCCGGGCAATGTCGGCGCACCCAACTAGACTGACTCCCGTCCGGCCCCTGCGATTCTTGGAGCTCAGCCGCGTGACCACCCCGAACCCCTCCGACGCCCGTACGGCCCTCGCCGACACCGTCGAGAACGCCATCGCGACGCCCGAGAAAGAGCAGCCCTACGGCGCCCTCGGCCTGAAGTCCGACGAGTACGCCAAGATCCGCGAGATCCTCGGCCGACGCCCCACCAGCGGCGAGCTCGCGATGTACTCCGTCATGTGGAGCGAGCACTGCTCCTACAAGTCGAGCAAGATCTACCTGCGCCAGTTCGGCCAGAAGGTCAGCGACGAGATGAAGATCCGCCTCATGGTGGGCATGGGTCAGAACGCGGGCGTCGTCGACGTGGGCGACGGCTGGGCCGTCACCTTCAAGGTCGAGTCGCACAACCACCCCAGCTACATCGAGCCGTTCCAGGGTGCCGCCACCGGCGTCGGCGGCATCGTCCGCGACATCATCTCGATGGGCGCGCGCCCGGTCGCCGTCATGGACCAGCTGCGCTTCGGCGCGATCGACCACCCCGACACCCCGCGGGTCGTCCACGGCGTCACCAGCGGAATCTCGTTCTACGGCAACTGCCTGGGCCTTCCGAACATCGGTGGTGAGACGGTGTTCGACGCCGTCTACCAGGGCAACCCGCTGGTCAACGCCCTCGCCGTCGGCGTCATGCGGCACGAAGACATCAAGCTCGCCAACGCCACCGGCGTCGGCAACAAGGTCGTGCTGTTCGGCGCCCGCACGGGTGGCGACGGCATCGGCGGCGCCTCGATCCTCGCCTCCGATACCTTCGCCGACGGTGGACCCACCAAGCGCCCCGCGGTGCAGGTGGGCGACCCCTTCGCCGAGAAGGTGCTCATCGAGTGCTGCCTCGAGCTCTACCGCGACGACCTGGTCGAGGCCATCCAAGACCTCGGGGCCGCGGGCATCTCGTGCGCCACGAGCGAACTCGCGGCCAACGGTGACAGCGGCATGAAGGTCGAGCTGTCGAAGGTGCTGCTGCGCGACCCCTCGCTGACTCCCGAAGAGATCCTCATGTCGGAGTCGCAGGAGCGCATGATGGCGATCGTCGCGCCCGAGAAGCTCGACGCGTTCCTCGCCGTCGTCGGGAAGTGGGACGTCGAGACGAGCGTGCTCGGCGAGGTCACCGGCGACGGCCGCCTCGTCATCGACTGGTACGGCGAGCGCATCGTCGACGTCGACCCCTCGACCGTCGCGGTCGACGGTCCCGTGTACGAGCGCCCGGTCGCCTACCCGACCTGGATCGACGCCCTCAACGACGACTCCGCCGCGACGCTGCCCCGCGCCACCGACAACGACGTGTTGCGCGAGCAGTTCACGACACTCGTCGCGAGCCCCAACCTCGCCGACACCTCGTGGATCACCAACCAGTACGACTACTACGTGCTGGGCAACACCGCGCTGAGCTTCCCCGACGACGCCGGCATGATCCGCGTCGACGAAGAAACCGGCCTCGGCTTCGCCATCGCGACCGACTGCAACGGCCGCTACAACCAGCTCGACCCCTACAACGGTGCGAAGCTCGCCCTGGCCGAGGCGTACCGCAACGTCGCCGTCACGGGTGCCGTGCCCACCGCCGTCACCGACTGCCTCAACTTCGGCAGCCCCGAGAACCCCGAGGTCATGTGGCAGTTCAGCCAGGCCGTCGAGGGCCTGTCCGACGGCTGTCTCGAGCTCGGCATCCCGGTCACGGGCGGCAACGTCTCGTTCTACAACCAGACCGGTGACCAGCCGATCCACCCGACCCCCGTCGTGGGCGTCCTGGGCATCATCGATGACGTCGCCGCACGCATCCCGAGCGGCTGGCAAGATGCCGGTGAGAACCTCTACCTGCTCGGCACCACCGCCGACGAACTCGACGGCTCGCAGTGGGCCGGCACCATCCACGACCACCTCGGCGGGCGACCGCCGAAGGTCGACCTCGCCAAGGAGCGCCGGCTCGCCGAGCTGCTGCAGGCCGCGGGCTCGCAGTCGCTCGTCTCGAGCGCGCACGACCTGTCGTCGGGCGGTCTCGCGCAGACCCTCGCCGAGGGCGTCCTGCGCTTCGGCGTCGGCGCGCGCGTCTGGCTCACCGAGCTCATGGACCGCGACGGTGTCGATGCCACGGCCGCCCTGTTCAGCGAGTCGACCGGCCGTGTGCTGGTCAGCGTCCCCCGCGAAGAAGACGTCAAGTTCCGGGGCCTCTGCGACGGCCGCGGCTACCCGGTGCTGCGCATCGGCGTCACCGACATCGAGCCGGGCACCGAGGC
>NZ_CAUQWC010000324.1:0-2888 GCF_963521695.1 uncultured Microbacterium sp.
CATCCGTTCGCCGAGACCGCACGGGTTTGACGGCAATCGCCTACGTCCTCGGCGAACGGATGCGGTCTCGAGCACGGATGTCCGGATGCCACGGGATGCGGACCGGACGCTGTTATGCTGGCCGGGTTGCCGCGAGGCATCCGGGGCTGTAGTTCACTGGCAGACCTTCTGCTTCCCAAGCAGATAGCGCGGGTTCGCGTCCCGACAGCCCCTCAAAGCCCTCACGGGTGGCCATCGGCCGCCCGGGAGGGCTTTCATGTTGCCGTGAAGCGAACCCTTGGGTGGGCCCACGCCGCCGGAGGCTCCGCGCGTCGCGAAGCGACGTGTGGAGGGGCGGTGGGGACGATTCCCGTCAGCCCCTCCAAAGGTCCGACATGCCGGCGCAGCCGGTGTGGCGGACCTTTCGCGTGGGTGCCGTAGGAACCGATCCCGCAGCGGGTGGGCCCACGCCGGAGGCTCCGCGCACGCCTATCCGTCCTGCGGAGGATACGAACGCACCGACCCTTTGCCTACCGTGGGGGGATGACCAAACCCGAGAACCCCTCACAGGTCGCGGTCTGGCTGTTCATCGCCGCCACCTTCGCGTTCACGCCCTCGTCGCTTTTCGGGCTCGAAGGGCTCTGGCGGTGGAACCTCGCCGCGCTCGGGTTCCTCCTCATCATCGCGGGAGGGGTGCGCCTCGGCGTCGAGCTGCGTGGGCGTCGCCCGACGGCACCTCCCGAGGAGTGACTGCCGACCCTCGAGTCGGCGCCGCACGGCCGCGCACCGGGGGCGTTCAGCTGCGCAGGTGCGACGCGCCGTTCAGGTCGAGGATGGCACCCGACGCCCACTGCGAGCGGGGCGAACTGAGATAGACAACGGCATCCGCCACCTCTTCCGGAGTCGCGACGCGCCCGAACGGACTCTGATCCCGGATGCCGTCGCCCGCCGCGCCGGCCAGCTTCTGCTGCTGCCGATCGGTGCCGACGAAACCGGGCGCGACACTGGTGACGGCGATGCCGTGGGGCGCGAGAGCGACGGCGAGGGATTGACCCATCGCGTGCAGGCCGGCCTTCGCGGCGCCGTAGGCGGGGAACTCGGGCTCGCCGCGGAACGCTCCGCGGGAGCCGACGTTCACGATCGCCCCCGGCAGGCCGCGTTCGATGAGCGAACGCGCCACCAGGAAGGTCATGTTGGCGGGAGCGCGCAGGTCGACATCGACCATCTGCTCCCAGATGCGGTGCCAGGTGGCGTAGTCGACGGTGGAGATCGGGTGAGAGGTCGACGCGTTCGGCGCGATCGCCGCGTTGTTCACAAGCACGTCGATCCGCCCGAACGCCTCGAGGGCGTCGCTCACGACGCGCTCCGCCGTCGCCGGGTCGGAGAGGTCGCCGCCCACGACGAGATGTCCCTCGCCGGAGAGGAGCGCGAACGTCTCGTCCGCGGCATCCCGATCGTGGCCGTAGTGGACGGCGACGCGATCCCCGCGCTCGCTGAGGGCGACGGCGATGGCCCGGCCGATCCCGCGGGAGGCGCCGGTGACGAGGGAATGAAGCATGGCCTCATCCTCTACGAACCGAGCGTTCGGGCGGCGACGCGAAACGGCGACACCGCCCGAACTGTCCGGGGCTCTCACGTCGGGGTGATGAACCGGTCACGCCCGCCGTGGAGCCCTCACGTTACGTCGACGTCACGCGGCGGAGGCCCGCTTGACGAGCTCCCCCGGCGGGTGCGGGGCCTCGTTTGGGGCAACTTCCGCGCATTGGGGCGCGATTCTCTTGCCCCGAGCGGCGAAACCCGCCCCGGGGCGTGGGGCGCGAATCATCCGCCCCGAACGGCGGAACCCGCCCACACCGACGGACCGGGGGTCAGGCGCGGGTGAAACCGTCGAGGTCGGGGTCCCAGAAGGCGTCCGGGTTGTCGGAGTCGACCGTCTGCTCGTGCGCGATCGCAGGCGCGTGCGGAAAACGCTGGTGCTGGCGGAGCTCCTCGGCGGCCCACGCGAAGTCGGGCTCGTCACCGGCCCAGTCGCGGGCCGGCGCGCTCAGCACGTCGTTGCCGACGCCGATGACCAGCTCGGCCTGCTCGGTCTCGCCCGTGGCGGTGACGATCGGGATGCTGACCGCCTCGGCCTGCCCGTCGGCGGCGATCGACGCCGTCAGCTGCACGAGCGCCTCGGCGACGTCGTCGGTCGTGGTCACGGTCTCACCGGCATAGGTCACAGATCGCATTCCTCCATCGTGGCGGCGGCGGCAACCGGGGAGGGGCCGCTTGCCCCGCGGACCGTCACTCCGGTAGGGCCCGGATGTCGGAGGTGCGCGCTACGTTCTCAGACACGACGTGAGGAGCGCGATCCATGGCAGACATCCCCGAACTGATCGTCGCCGACGTCGAACGGTGGCGGGCGTGGCTCGATGAGAACGAGAGCGTGAGCGACGGCGTACGCGTGGTGCTCGCGAAGAAGGGCATCACCACCCCCACGACGCTCACCTACGCCGGCGCACTCGACGAGGCGCTCTGCAGCGGATGGATCGACGGTCGCCGGCAGTCACGGGATGCCACGACCTTCTGGCAGCACTTCACGCCCCGCCGCTCGCGGTCGCTGTGGTCGACGCGCAACGTCGAGATCGTGGCCCGCCTGGCCGACGAGGGGCGGATGCGCCCGCGCGGGGCCGACGAGATCGCGAAGGCCCAGGCCGACGGGCGGTGGGATCGCGCGTATGCCGGTCCCGCGACGATCGAGGTTCCGTCGGATCTTCAGGCGGCCCTGGATGCCGTGCCTGCGGCCGCGCGCGCGTTCGCCGCACTGAACAAGACGCAGCGGTACTCGGTGCTGCACCCCGTGGTCACGGCGACGACCGACACCGTCCGCGCGGCGCGCATCGCGCGACACATCGCGCGGTTGGAGG
>NZ_CAUQWC010000325.1:0-2882 GCF_963521695.1 uncultured Microbacterium sp.
GGGCGGGCTGCTGTCGTGCGCGCGCCCCCCCCCCGACCGCCGCGCGGGCGCCGACGAGGCGCCTCGGCGCACGCCGGGCCGGCGTCGGGCTCGACGGAGCTAATCGTCCCCGCCCCGCGACCTGGCCAGCTCCGCGACCTGGCTAGGGTCGTACGGTGACGACTTATCTCCTCGCCGGCGGCGGCACCGCCGGGCACGTCAACCCGCTCCTCGCCGTCGCCGACGGTCTCCGTGCGCGCGACGCCGCAGACGACGTGCTCGTCCTCGGCACGCGCGAGGGGCTGGAGTCGCGCCTCGTGCCCCTGCGCGGCTACGAGCTGCTCACGGTGGCGAAGGTGCCGTTCCCGCGTCGCCCCGACCGCGGGGCCGCGGCATTCCCGACCCGGTTCCTCCGGGCCGTCGCGCACGTGCGCCGGCTCATCCGCGCCCGAGGCGTCGACGTGGTCGTCGGTTTCGGCGGGTACGCCGCCGCTCCCGCCTACATCGCCGCGCGCCGCGAGCGGGTGCCGTTCGTCGTGCACGAGGCGAACGCGAAGCCCGGCCTGGCCAACGTCCTGGGTGCGCGACGTGCTGCAGCCGTCGGCGTGGCCTTCGCCGGCACACCGTTGCGGGGTGCGCGCGAGGTGGGGATGCCGCTCCGCCGCGAGATCGTCGACCTCGACGCCGCGGCATCCCGCGCCGAAGCCGCCGCCCACTTCGGACTGGATGCCGCCCGCCCGACCCTTCTCGTCTTCGGGGGGTCGCTCGGCGCGCTGAGGCTCAACACGGCGTTCGGGGGAGCGTGGCGCGACGTGCTCGACGCCGGCTGGCAGCTCCTGCACGTGACGGGCCAGGGCTCCGATCTGCCCGACCCCGCCGTCGACGGGTACGCGCTCGTCCGCTACGTCGACCGTATGGACCTCGCCTTCGCGCTGGCCGACCTGGTCGTCTCGCGCTCGGGGGCCGCGACCGTGAGCGAGATCAGCGCCCTCGGCATCCCCGCGGTCTACGTGCCATACGCCGTCGGAAACGGCGAGCAGAGCCTGAATGCCGCTGCGGCCGTGCGCGCGGGCGCGGCGATTCTCATCGCCGACGCAGAGCTCACGCCCGAGCGCGCCCGCGACGACATCGTGCCGCTGCTGCGCGATGACGCGCGCCGCGCGGCGATGCGGGCCGCTGCCGCCCGCACCGGCATCCGCACGGGCACCGAGAACGTCATCGCGCTGATCGACGAGGCACTCGCGCGCTGAGGGCGGGGCCGCGCGACCGGGTGGTCCCGAGGCTTCGCAGGGTCCGCACGGGCGCGCCGGGGCATGTGCGCAGGGTGGGCGACGTAAACTCGCAGACGCCATGATCAGACCCGACCTGAGCCTCCCCCTCCCCGAGGACATCGCCTCCGCCCACTTCATCGGAATCGGTGGATCGGGCATGTCGGGACTCGCCCGCATGTTTCTCGACCGCGGCATCCGGGTGTCGGGTTCCGACCGTTCCGACAGCGCTGCCCTGCGAGACCTCGCCGCGCGCGGCGCAACGGTCCACGTCGGTCACGACGCCGCGCACCTCGGCGACGCCGACACGGTGGTGCACACCGGTGCCATCTGGCCCCAGAATCCCGAGTTCGTCACCGCCAAGCAGCGCGGACTCCACGTCATCCACCGCTCGCAGGCCCTGCACTGGCTCATCGGGGGCCGCCGCCTCGTCTCGGTCGCCGGCGCTCACGGCAAGACCACGTCGACGGGCATGATCGTCACGGCCTTCCGCGCCCTCGGAATCGCGCCCACGTTCGTCAACGGGGGAGTCATCGCCGATCTCGGCGTCTCGAGCGGTACCGGTGGCGACGACCTCGTCGTCATCGAGGCCGACGAGTCCGACGGCACCTTCGAGCTCTACGACACCTCGGTGGCGCTCATCACCAACGTCGACCCCGACCACCTCGACCACTACGGCTCGCGCGACGCGTTCGACGCCGCGTTCGCCCGTTTCGCGGATGCCGCGAGCGAGGCCGTGGTCATCTCGGCCGACGACCCCGGTGCGCGCGCCGTGCGTGAGCGCATCACGCACGCGGGCGTCGTGACCTTCGGGGAGGACGCCTCCGCCGACGTGCGCCTGAGCGGCATCCGCACCGACGGCCCGGTCGCCTTCACCCTCACCGCCGGCGGCGAGAGCGTCGACGTGCAGCTGCGCGTTCCCGGTGCTCACAACGCCGTCAACGCCGCCGGCGCGGTTGCCGTGCTGCGCGTGCTCGGACACTCGCTCGGCGACGCCGCACGCGCCGTCCAGGGCTTCGGCGGAACCGTTCGCCGCTTCGAGCTGCACGGTGTCGCGCAGGGGGTCAGCGTCTACGACGACTACGCGCACCACCCCACCGAGGTCGCCGCAGCCCTGTCGGCGGCGCGCACGGTCGTGGGCGAGGGGCGCCTGATCGCCATCCAGCAGCCGCACACGTACTCGCGCACGCAGGAGATGTACCGCGAGTTCGCCGAGGTGCTCGAGTCCCACGCCGACCACACCGTCATGCTCGACGTGTACGGCGCCCGCGAAGATCCGGTGCCCGGGGTCACGGGCGAGCTGGTGAGCGGCGCGTTCGCGGATCCCGCGCACGTGCACTACGTCCCCGATTGGCAGGCGGCGGCGGACTACACCGCCCGCGTCGCCCGCCCGGGCGATTACGTCATCACCCTCGGCTGCGGCAACGTCTACCAGATCATCCCGCAGGTGCTCGACGCGCTCTCGCGCACCGAGGCCGCGGCGGTCTGAGCGTGAAGCGGCCCTCGCCCCTTCCGCAGCAGCCGGAGTCCGTCCGCCCCGCCGCGCGGGCCGAGCGCGCCGCACAACGCCAGGACGCCTCGGTCATCGGTGCCGCACCGGTGACGCCCCTCGTGCGCGACGAGACGGCCGATGCC
>NZ_CAUQWC010000326.1:0-2873 GCF_963521695.1 uncultured Microbacterium sp.
GGTCGGCGGCCGTGGTGCTGTCCGCGTACCCCGCGGCACGGGCGAATCTGTTGGGGGCCTTGTCTTCAATGTTGGTCGGCCCGCCGTTCGTATGAGGGACGATGTCGACGGGATCGACGAAGATCTGGGATGGTGACGCAGCGGTATGTCCAGGACACGCCCCTTTCTCCTGCGGATGACGATCGCCCTTGCGGCCGTCGTCGCCCCGCTCCTCGTCGGCGTACCCGCCGCATCCGCGGCATCCGCCGACGACATCACCTGGTCCGTCACCCCGGCTGATGCCTCGGGCGCCGACGACCGCGGCGTCATTCAGCAGGAACTCGATCCCGGGGCGTCGCGCGCCGACTTCCTGGCCGTCCGCAACCTCAGCCGCACGGAGGTGACGTTCTCCCTCTCCGCGGCGGACGGGTACTACACCGACACCGGGCGGTTCAACATGCTGCCCTCCGATCAGGAGTCGGTCGATGCGGGTCTGTGGATCGACCTGCCCGACTCGGTCACCGTCGCCCCGAACGGCACCGCCGTCGTCCCCTTCACCACCACCGTGCCGGACGGAGCGATTCCGGGTGACCACGCGGCGGGCATCGCCGCATCCGTCTCCTCCACCGGTACCGACGCCAGCGGCTCCGAGGTCGGGGTCGAGAGCCGCGTCGGCTTTCGCGTGATGACGCGCGTCACCGGCGACATCGTTCCCTCCTACGCCGTATCGGGGATCCAGTCGGGGTACGACATGTCGTGGAACCCCTTCCGCCCGGGCTCCGCGACCACGTCGTTCACGGTCGAGAACACGGGCAACGCCAGCCTGCTCGTCACCGGGGCCACGACGATCGGCACCGGATCCGCGGTTTTCCCCGCCGACGGCGCACCGCGCCAGGAGCTTCTGCCGGGGGAGTCCCGCTCGTTCACCGTCGCGGTCGCCGACGTCTGGCCCACGTTCTTCGTGCCGGGCTCCATCGACCTGGCGCCGACGGCGACCGATCTGGGCGGCGGCGCCGTCGAGGTCGCACCCCAGTCGTCGGATGCGTCGCTGTGGGCACTCCCCGTGCCGCAGCTCCTCGTCCTGCTCGGCGTCCTACTGATCATCGCGGCCCTCTTCTGGCGTCGCCGCCGCTTTACGGCCGCCCTCGACCGTGCGCGCGAAGAAGGGCGTCTCGCGGCGAACGGCTCTGCCGCCGTCCCGGCCGACGTCGTCTCGCCTACGGCGACGGGAGCAGCCCCCGGCGGCGCCGAGGCCGCGGACTCCGCGCCCACAGAGGGACGCCGATGACCCTTGCGGCGACGGTGCTGCAGCGAGACGACGCCGTCTACGTCGACGTCGACATCACCCCCCTGCCGACGGTCCTTCCCTCCGCCCCCGCGGGCGTCACG
This sequence comes from uncultured Microbacterium sp., assembly GCF_963521695.1. GTDB lineage: Bacteria > Actinomycetota > Actinomycetes > Actinomycetales > Microbacteriaceae > Microbacterium. The sequence continues at coordinate 1,369 of NZ_CAUQWC010000326.1, forward strand.
CCGTCGCCGTCCGGTGTGCCCGACCATGGATGGCTCGCGGCCACCGGGTTCGAGCCGGCCTGGCTGATGGCCGCCGGAGCCGTCGTCGCCGTGGCCGTCGGTGTGGCTCTGCTGCATCGTCACCGTCGCCGCGCGTGAGAGCGCGGCCCCCGTCGTCGCGCGTGTCATCCGGCGGCGAGGGGATGGGGCGCATGCCTATCGTCCGGCCGTGACGCGTGCGGGGTCGGCGAATAGTATGGAATGTTGTGATCAGGCCTTTTTCGGCGTGGTCCGTGGCCTGCCGTGTGCGTTGGGATCGTCCGGTGCGCATCTCGCCCATGATGTTCGGATCGGAAGACCTCAATGCCCCAGTCCTCGAGTCGCGGGTGGCAGCGGCCCAGCATCTACGACGTCGCGCGTCGCGCCGGCGTGTCGCACATGACGGTGTCGCGGGTCTTGAACGGCCACCCGAACATCCGCGAGACGACACGCGCGCGTGTCTTGCAGGCGATCGAGGAGATGAACTACACGCCGAGTTCGATCGCCCGGGCCCTCGCCACCCGGCGAGCCCGCCGGATCGGCGTGCTCATCGACGGCCCCGTGCAGAACGGTCCGAACAGCACGCTCCGCGCCCTCGAGAAGGCGGCGCGCGAGGTCGGGTACGCCGTCAGCGCGTTCTCGATCGGCGATGACGATGCGTCGCAGATGGATTCCGGGGTGATGGAGCTCGTCACCCAGGGGGTCGACGCGTTATGCGTCATCGCTCCGCGCGAGTCATCGCTCGATCTGTTGCGGCAACAAACCACCGGCCTTCCCACGATCGTCATCAAGGCCGAGGCGGATGCCGCCTGGCACACCGTCGGCGTCGATCAGCGCGAGGGTGCGCGACTGGCCGTGAGGCACCTCATCGGGCTCGGTCATCGTCGCATCGCGCACCTCGCTGGTCCCATGGACTGGTTCGACGCCCGTGAGCGCATGGAGGGCTGGCGCGAATGCCTCGCGGAGGCGGGTCTGCCGGAGGGACCGGTCATCATCGGCGACTGGACGAGCGACTTCGGCTTCGAGTTCGGGAAGTCCTTCGACCTGGGTGACACCACCGCCGTGTTCGCGGCGAACGACCAGATCGCGTTGGGCGTCGTCCACGGGTTGCACGGTCGCGGTATCCGGGTTCCCGAAGACGTGAACGTGGTCGGGTTCGACGATCTGTCCGACGCGCGACACTTCCTTCCCCCGCTGACCACGGTGCGCCAGAATTTCGCCGAACTCGGCGAGCTGGCGCTGCAGCAGCTCATCGCCGCCATCGAGGGCGACACCGATCCCAGCCACGACACGATCCAGCCGAAGCTGATCGTTCGCGAGTCGACGACCGCCGTCGTACCCGGCTGATCCGTCCCCGGATCGACGCGGTCGGGCGCTCCGATCGGGCCGTGATCGAGTTGTGATCTGAAACCGGGAAATTCTCGTGAAAAGGTCTTGCGCTCTTGAATGTTAGCGCGCACACTAATCAAGACCAGGAGTGCCGCTCA
>NZ_CAUQWC010000327.1:0-2864 GCF_963521695.1 uncultured Microbacterium sp.
CCCGCGAGCTCCGCGTGCGCTACGACCCCCGCCGCCCCGGCTTCCACCGTCGAAACGCCGAGCAACCGCTCGATCGCGTCGACGGCGCGCGGGGCGGCGCGGCCGTCGCCGTAGAGGTTCTGCGCCCGGGACATGCGTGCGTGCACGGCGGGGTCGTCGAGCAACGCCGAGAGCTCCGCCACGACCGCTTCCCGACGCGTGCCGATGAGACGCGCCGCCCCCGCGGCGACCCCCTCGCCGCGTTCGGTGGTCTCGCGGACGACGAGCGCCGGCACGCCGAGGGCCGGCGCCTCCTCCTGCACACCGCCCGAATCGGTCACCGTGCAGTACGCCCGCCCCAGCATTCGCCCGAACTGGGCGTAGGGGAGGGGTTCGCACAGCACGACCCGCTCGGCATCGCCGACGGCGGCGCGAACCTCGGCGCGCACCTGCGGATTGGGATGCAGGGGGAGCACCGCCACCACGTCGGGACGCGCGGCGATGACCTCGGCGACGCCCGAGGCGATACGCGCGAGCGGCCCGCCCCACGACTCGCGGCGGTGCACCGTGACCAGCACGACGCGTTCCGCGCCCACGGCGATCTGCTCCATCGCGGGATCGTCGAAGCGTTGCGGGTGGGTCTTCTGGCGGTGCAGGGCGTCGATGCCGGTGTTGCCGGTGACGACGATGTCGTGGGGGCTGACGCCCTCCGCGAGGAGGTTGCGTTCGGCGGCATCCGTCGGTGCCAGGTGCAGGGATGCCAGCGGGGCGATGAGGCGACGGTTGCCCTCTTCCGGGAAGGGCGAGCGCAGGTCGCCCGACCGCAGGCCGGCTTCGAGATGGATGACGCGGGCTCCGGCGTAGTAGGCCGCGACCGCCGCGAGGGCGGCGCTGGCGGTGTCGCCCTGCACCACCACGGCATCCGGTGCTCCATCGGCCCAGCGGGCCGAGAGGGCGGCGAAGATCGTCGAGGTGGTTTCGGCGAGGGCGGCGCCGCGGCGGAACACGTCGAGGTCGGCGTCGGGGCGGATGCCGAACGACGCGTTGATCTCGGCGACCATCTCGCGGTGCTGGCCGGTGACGGTCACGGTCGTGCGGATGCCGTCGCGTCGCTGCAGCTCCGCGACGAGCGGGGCGCACTTGATCGCCTCGGGCCGCGTGCCGTAGACGACGTCGATCCAGGGAGGGGTCATCGGCGGCTCTTCTCGTTCGGGCGGACGTCATCTGCGGGGGGTGCAGCAGGGAGGGGGCCACCCGCCCGTGACTCGGCCGTCCGACCACCCGTCCCAGACCCGGCCGACCGACCACCCGCCCGAGGCCCGGTCGGACGAGCGGCGGCTCGACGCGGGCCTGTCTCGCGCAGCGAGATGCGCAGCAGCAGCACGATCGCCACGACGAACCCGACGATGACGAACAACGACCCGACATAGCGGTGCACGAGGTCGAACCCCTCACGGCCGTACGCGCCGTAGGCCCAGGCGGCCGAGGCGAAACGGACCATGTTGCAGAACACCGCGATGCCGAGTCCGACGAGCAGCCCGATCCCGACGCGGCTGGTCGGAGCGCGGGTGATGCCCGTGATCGCTACGGCGAGGAGCAGCAGCGGAACGGCGAGCACGGTGGTCGAGCACATCGTGGTGATGACCAGGCCCGTGACCTCCGGGGTGCCGATGCCGAACCACACGATGGGGCCCGCGGCGACCGCGCGGCCGGGGGCGACAAGGCCGATGAACTCCCGCGCGAGGATCGCCTCGGCGGCGCGTGTCGTCGCCTCCGTCGCGATGAGGGCCGCCGCGGCGATCGCCAGCGCTCCCGCGGTGGCCAGGCGGGCGATCCGGACGCGTCGATCACGGGCGCTCGCCCGACCGCCGCGGGCCCGAAGCGGCGTGACGGCGACGCTCACGATTCCACCGCCAGCAGCAGGCGTCCGGTCTCGGCGTTGCGGCGGGTCTTGGTCCAGCCCCGGCGCCCGGTCATCATGCGGCCGAAGGCCCGCACGACGCAGATGTAGCTCTGGTACATGTACAGCCAGTACCCCAGGCCCCAGAGCCCCGCACGCCAGAGGGGATGCCGTTCCTCACGCGTGACGTACACGAGCGGCCAGAGGGCGAAGGGGAGGATGCCGGTGAGGATCCACAGCGGGATGACCCAGGTGGCGCCGGCCAGCCAGCCGAACAGACCGCCCGGCGACAGGGCGCCGGACACGACCATGGCGATGGTGACGGTGGGCCAGAGCACGAACCCGATCAGCTGGATGTAGGGGATGGCGAGGAAGTACGCCGCCTCCAACGCCCCCGCGTTGGTGAAGGTGCGGGACGCGTAGATCTTGGGCAGGTAGCGCGCGCACTGCAGGCCGCCCTGGCACCAGCGGGTGCGCTGGGTGAGCAGGCGTCGTGCCGAGGGCAGTGCCTCCTGCGACACCCACGTGTCGTGGGCGTACACGGTGCGGTAGCCGGCGAGCATGATGCGAAGGCCCACCTCGTAGTCCTCCAGCAGAGCGTCGCCCCACGGCACGCCCTGGTCGGCGGAAGCGGCGCGCAGGGCGCTGAGGCGGGTGAACTGCCCGTTGCCGCCGAGCCCCACCGAGACCGTCCGCATGCGAAGCACCTGCATCGCCGCGATGGTCGTGCGGAATTCGATGTCCTGCATGCGGATGAGATACCGCGCCCAGGCCTGACCGAACCCGCTCTTCCCCGCGGCCGGGGCGGGGTCGTCTCGGTTGCTCATGCGCACGGCCACCTGGGTCGCTCCCACGTCGGGTGAGCCGAACGCCGCGGGGCCGGCCGCCTGACGGAGGGCGTTCTCGGCGAGCGACCCGTCGGCGTGGGGGGGCGGAGCAGTAGGGTGGTGGGGCCCCCCCCCCCGGGGACCCCGCCCGTGGCCCC
>NZ_CAUQWC010000328.1:0-2858 GCF_963521695.1 uncultured Microbacterium sp.
GCCGCAACCCCCGAACCCCGCCGCCACCGCGCCATTGAACGCCGCCACCCCTGGACCCGCCGCCGCGCCTCCGAACCCCACCGCAGCCCCGCGCACACCGTTCGTCGCACCGTTCGCGCCGCTTATCGCACGACCGACGGATGCCGCTGGCCCGCCGCCGCGGCATCCGCTTAGCCTTCCCGAGTCCGCAGTGCCGCGAGCAGGAGAACCCATGAGCGCTTCCGTCGACGACGACATCGTCACCGATCCGAACCTTCCCCCGGTCGCCGTGGAGCCCGAAAAGCTCCGCAGCAGATGGACCCCCGCGAAGATCGCCCTCTGGATCGGGATCGCCCTGCTGGGCGGCCTCGGCTGGACGATGCTGGCGATCGTGCGCGGCGAGACGGTGAACGCGATCTGGTTCGTGTTCGCCGCCGTCTGCACCTATCTGATCGGCTATCGCTTCTACTCGAAGGTCATCGAGCGCTTCATCGCGCGACCCGACGACCGCCGCGCGACCCCGGCCGAGCGCAAGCAGGACGGCAAGGACTACGTGCCCACCGACCGCCGCGTGCTGTACGGCCACCACTTCGCCGCCATCGCCGGTGCCGGGCCCCTCGTCGGCCCCGTGCTCGCCGCACAGATGGGCTACCTCCCGGGCACGATCTGGATCATCGTCGGCGTCATCCTCGCCGGGGCGGTGCAGGACTACCTCGTGCTGTTCTTCTCGATGCGTCGCGGCGGCCGAACGATCGGCCAGATGGCCCGCGACGAGCTGGGCAAGATCGGCGGTACCGCCGCGATCCTGGCGAGCCTGCTGATCATGCTGATCATCGTCGCGATCCTCGCGCTCGTCGTCGTCAACGCCCTCGGCGAGAGCCCGTGGGGCGTGTTCAGCGTCTCGATGACGATCCCGATCGCCCTCTTCATGGGCCTCTACCTGCGCTTCATCCGCCCGGGTCGCATCACCGAGATCTCTATCATCGGGTTCGTGCTGCTGATCGCCGCGATCGTCGCCGGCGGATGGGTCGCCTCGACCGAGTGGGGCTACGCGGCCTTCCACCTCGACCGCACCGTGATCGCGTGGGGCATCATCGTCTACGGCTTCGTCGCCGCGGTGCTGCCGGTCTGGCTGCTCCTCGCCCCGCGCGACTACCTCTCCACCTTCATGAAGGTCGGCGTGATCGTCATGCTCGCCGGTGCCATCGTGCTCGTGCGTCCCGAGATCTCGGTGCCCGCGTTCAGCGAGTTCGCCGGCGGCCAGACGGGCCCGGTGTTCAGCGGACCGATCTTCCCGTTCCTGTTCGTCACGATCGCGTGCGGTGCGTTGAGCGGATTCCATGCCCTCATCGCCTCGGGCACCACCCCGAAGCTCCTCGAGAAGGAGCGCCAGACGCGCTTCATCGGCTACGGCGGCATGCTCATGGAGTCCTTCGTGGCGATCATGGCGCTGGTCGCCGCGCTGTCGATCGACCGGGGCATCTACTTCGCCATGAATTCCTCGCCCGCCGCCACCCTCGGCACCGTCGAGGGCGCGGTGGCGTTCGTCAACGGTCTGGGCCTCGCGAGCGTGAACCTCACGCCCGACATGCTGACCTCCACCGCCGCAGCTGTCGGCGAAGAATCGATCGTCTCGCGCACCGGCGGCGCCCCGACCCTGGCTCTGGGCCTCGCCCACATCATGCAGCAGGCCCTCGGCGGTCAGGCGATGATGGCGTTCTGGTACCACTTCGCGATCATGTTCGAGGCCCTCTTCATCCTGACGGCGGTGGATGCCGGCACCCGCGTGGCCCGCTTCATGCTCCAGGACTCGATCGGCACCGTCATCCCGAAGTTCAAGGACCTCTCGTGGCGCCCCGGCGCCTGGATCTGCACGGCGGTCATGGTCGCCGGGTGGGGCTCGATCCTCATCCTCGGTGTGACCGATCCGCTCGGCGGCATCAACACCTTCTTCCCGCTGTTCGGCATCGCCAACCAGCTGCTCGCCGCGATCGCCCTCGCCGTCGTGCTCGCCATCGTCGCCAAGCGCGGCCGGCCGTACTTCCGCTGGCTGTGGATCGTCGCGCTGCCCCTGGCCTTCGCGGCGGTCGTGACCATCACGGCATCCATGTACAAGATCTTCTCGCCGGTGCCGGCGGTGGGGTACTGGGCCAACCACTTCGCCTTCCGCGGGGCGCTGGCCGAGGGGAAGACCGAGTTCGGCACGGCCCGCAGCGTCGCGGCGATGGAGGCGGTGGTTCGGAACACCTTCGTCCAGGGCGTGCTGTCGGTGATCTTCGTGACGCTCGCGATCATCGTCATCGTGATGGCCGTGATCGTGACGGTGAAGGCGCTGCGAAACGGCGGCGGCGACAACCTCGAGGACGCACCCGTGCCCTCACGGCGTTTCGCCGCGGCGGGCTTCCTCGCCACCAAGGAGGAGCGCGAGATCGAAAAGCAGTGGGACGCCCTCCCGGCCGATCACCCCGACCGTCCGTCCGTCTCCTCCCACTGAGCTCGACGACGATGACCGACATGGATGCCACGACCCCCGGCCCTCTGCAGCGCCTCGGCGCCCAAGCGGCGCGGGCGGGTCGTGGCATCCGGTGGTACGTCACGACGCTCATGGGCGACCGGGCGTACGACGTGTACGTCGCGCACCTGCGCGCCCACCATCCGGATGCGAACCCGCTGACCGAGCGGCAGTTCTGGCGGCAGCGCACGGCGGAGCAGGACCGCAATCCGGGCGCCCGCTGCTGCTGAGTAGGCTTCGAGAATGCTCGATGCCCCGCTGCTCGCCGGTGCCGCGGGCGTCGTCGTGGGCGCGGCGCTGACGCTCGTCCTGGTCTTCGCCCGCCGCTTCGCGCTCGCCCCGCGCGACCTCGGCAGCGACGCCGAAC
>NZ_CAUQWC010000329.1:0-2855 GCF_963521695.1 uncultured Microbacterium sp.
CCGGGGCGGTCGCCGCCCGCCCCGGAGCACCTTGCACGCCCCGCACCCCTCGTCGCGGCGGACGCCGGACGACCCCGTGCACAATGCATGCCCCGAACCACTCGTCGCGGCGGACGCCGGACGACCCCGTGCACAATGCATGCCCCGGACCGCTCGTCGCGGCGGGCACCTCGCCCGGGCGCCGCGCCTCAGTGGCCGCAGCTGTTTCGGGGCACCCGATGTGCACCGCGGCGGACGCCGAACGCCCCGGTGCACATTGCACGCCCGAACCACTCGTCGCGGCGGGGGCGGGCGCACGCCGGTCCGCAATCGCCACAAACTCAGCGATGCGCGCACGCGCAGGCCGTTCACGGCGACCCGCACTGACGTTGCGCGAATCGCCGACCCTGCGCCAATCACCGACCCTGCGCGAACCGCTGACCCTGCGCGGATCCCTGACCCAGCGCGAATCACCGACCCTGCGCGAACCCTTGACCCTGCGCGAATCACCGACCCTGCGCGAACCACCGACCCTGCGCGAACCACCGACCCTGCGCGAACCACCGACCCTGCGCGAATCGCTGACCTGCGCCCACGCCAGCCGGCGGGGCCGCGACGCGGAGCGACCGCGTCAGCGCACGAACGGTTCGAGGCGTTTGTGCATCACGGCGACGGCATCGGCGTTGTCGTCGATCAGCACGCTGTCGCGACCGAGCGGCGCGGCGACGGCCCCGAGCGTGCCACTGCCGGCGAACATGTCGAGCACGCTGTCGCCGGGGCGGCTCGACGCTTGCACCATGCGGCGCAGCACCCCCTCCGGCTTCTGCGTCGGATAGCCCGTCTTCTCGCGCCCGGTGGTCGGCACGATGGTGTGCCACCACACGTCGGTGGGGAGCTTGCCGCGCGCGGCCTTCTCGGCGGTGACGAGGCTCGGGGCCATGTACGGCTCGCGGTCGACGGCATCCGAATCGAAGAAGTACGTCGCCGGGTTCTTCACGTACACGAGGATCGTCTCGTGCTTCGTGGGCCAGCGGCGCTTCGTCTTCGCGCCGTAGTCGTACGCCCAGATGAGTTCGTTGAGGAACTTGTCTCGACCGAACAGCGCGTCGCACATCACCTTGGCGTAGTGCACCTCGCGGTAGTCGAGGTGCAGGTAGAGCGTGCCGTCGTCGGCGAGCAGACGCCACGCCTCGATCAGCCGCGGCTCGAGGAACCCCCAGTAATCGTCGAAGCGGTCGTCGTAGGTGCGGAGGTCCCCGCGGAGGCGCGCGTACTCGCGCCCGTGGAAGCCGCGCTGCACCACGGGAGGCGGCGGCGGCTCCTCTTCGGGGAACGTGAGCATGTTCGGGTCTTCGGATGCCGCGGCCGAGGGCCCAGCGGCATCCGGGGTTGCGGCATCCTGGGGCTCTTCGACGGGCGGCGTCCACGTCGCCGACTCGACGGCCTTCGACCGCGTGCGGCCGGTGTTGAAGGGCGGGTCGAGGTAGACGAGCGCGAACGAGCCGTCGGCGTACGCCGGGGTGACGGCGAGATTGTCGGCGTGGTGGATCTCGACGGCGCCCGGTTCGAGGGCGTCGCCGGTGGTGACGGCGCTCACGGGACGCGCTGCAGCCACGCGTCGGTGGCGAACTTCGACTCCACGAGCGCCTCGGCCTCGGCGTACTCGTCGTCGGTGATGTGCCCCTGGGTCGCGCCGTACAGCGTGGTGAAGGTCTGGATGAAGCGATCGATCACCTGGTCGCGCGGCAGACCGGTCTGGCTGCGCAGCGGGTCGACGCGCTTGGCGGCCGAGACGGTGCCCTTGTCGCTGAGCTTCTCGCGGCCTATGCGCAGCACCTCGGTGAGCACCTGGCCGTCCATGTCGTAGCTGAGGGTCGCGTGGTGCAGCACACCGCCGTTGGCGAGACGCTTCTGGGCGGCGCCGCCGATCTTGCCGTGGGGGCCGGCGATGTCGTTGAGCGGCTGGTAGACCGCATCGATGCCGAGCGAGCGCAGGGCCTGCAGCACCCAGTCGTCGAGGAACGCGTACGAATCGGCGAACGTCATTCCGGCGACGAGGGATGCCGGGACGTAGAGCGAATACGTCACGATCGAGTTCGCGGCCATCAGCATCGCGCCGCCGCCCGAGATGCGTCGCACCACGTCGAAGCCGTGCGCCTCGGCGCCCGCCGGATCGACCTCGTTGCGCAGCGACTGGAACGAGCCGATCACGACGGCGTTCTCGTTCCACTCCCAGAGGCGCAGCGTGGGTGTGCGCAGACCCGCGCCCACGCGGGTGGTCAGCACCTCGTCGAGGGCGAGGTTCATGCGCGGTGAGACGGGGCGGTCGTGCACGACCTCCCACTCGAAATCGGCCCAGCCGGGAGCGGTGACGAGCGCGCGGCGGATGGCGGTGGCCACCGACTCGGGCGTGAACCCCAGCAGCTGCGCCCCCTCGGGGAGGGCCGCGCGGATCGCTGCGGCGATCGTGGGGACGTCGGACTCCACCGGAAGACCGTCGACGGCCTGATCGATGTCGTCGAGCGCGTCGTCGGGCTCGAGGAAGAAGTCGCCCGCGAGGTGGAACCCGTGGATGCGACCCTCGCGCGCTTCGAGGTCGACGACGACCAACTTGCCGCCGGGGACCTTGTACTCGCCGTGCATGGGTCCAGCCTACGGCGGGGTCGCCCGCGCGAGGGGCGCGGCGTCGACGGGGACGGTATCGGGCCCCGACGACGTCGCGACGGTGGATGCCGCGGCATCCACCGATCGCCGCCGGTCGGACCGTGTGCCGGGCCACCAGTTGGCGCGGCCGAGCAAGGTCATGAGCGACGGCAGGAGGAGTCCGCGGACGACGGTGACGTCGAGCACCACCGCCACCACCCTGCCGACGCCGA
>NZ_CAUQWC010000330.1:0-2850 GCF_963521695.1 uncultured Microbacterium sp.
CCGTGACGACCGTGTGGACGCTCGCGCAACGACTGCTGCTCAGACGGCGATACCCGCTGCCGTCGTGACGGGCGGCATCACCACCGAGCGGCAGCGATGCCCGACCGATCACACCGTGCGCGCGTCCGCGTCCCACCGCGGTGACGCGGACGCGTTGACCGCCGCCATCGCGAGCACCAGCAGTGCCGCCGCGGCCGGGAACATCATGGCCGTCGACACCGACACGCTCTCGGCGACGGCGCCGGTCACCGCCGACGCGGCGGCCTGCGCGAGCGTCAACGCCGAGGCGAGGAGGGTCATCGTCGATGCGGTGCGGCCGCGCGGCGCACGGGCACCGGCCAGGCTGAACAGGGTGACCAGCGAGGGGCCGACCCCGATACCCATGAGGCACAGCACCGCGGTCACCGTGACGACGGAGCCGCCCACGGTGTACGCACCGGCCGACGCGGTGAGCACGACGGCGAAGACGATCAAGCGCCACCGCAGCGTGAAGCGCGCGGGGAGCACGGCCACGGCGAGTGCCAGCACGGCCGAGCCCACGCCCATCACCCCGTACAGGAGGGCCCCCGCCTCGGGCGCACCCTGCGCCTCCATGAACGCGGTGAGCGAGGTCAGCGTCGAGCCGAAGAACAGACCCACGCCGAAGACCGCCGCCACCAGGACGAGCATGCGGGGATGCAGAAGCTCTCTGAAGGGCGCCATCGCCTCCCGCTCGGACCGCTCGGGGACGGCGCGCCCGGTCGGGTGAAGTGCGAAAGCGGTGACGAAGACGAAGCTCAGCACCGCGGCACCGGCGATCGGCGCCCACGGCGCGATGAGGGCGGCCAGCACACCCACGACGAACGGTCCGATCACGAATGCCGTCTCGTCGGCGGCCGACTCGTACGCCATCGCCCGAGAGAACGTACGCTCACGGCGGTCGGGGTGCACGCGGTCACCGATCAGGGCCATCACCCGCGTGCGCGACATCGCCGCGGTCTGCGGACCGGTGAGGCCGATGGCGACCGCGGCGGCGAGAAGCACGCCGTCGACCGTGGCGGTGGCCACGACCAGCGGGAACACCGCGAGCAGGATGCCGTTGAGCACCCCGACCGGCACGAGCACTCTTCGCTGCCCGTAACGGTCGGCCAGATCGCCCAGCACGGGACCGGCGATCACGACCCCCACTCCGACTGCGGCGGACGTCAACCCGCCGAGAGCGACGGACCCGCGCGCGCCGACGACGAGGGCGAGGACGCCCACCGTCATCATGGCGAACGGCAGCCGCGCGACGAAGGCGATGGGGAAGTACCACGCACCGGCGTGGTGGACCAGCGGGCGGTGGGCGACGGCGCTCGGCGACGAGGGCGATGTCATGGATCGGTCTCCGGGGGCGGGGGAACGTGCCGCCTTGCCGGACCGGGCAGGTAGTTACACCGTGAGGCGGGAGTATCCCGCGGCTTCAGTCTACCCGCGGCACGTCACCGGAGCTCGGAATCAGCCCACCAGCGCCGCGATCGCGGCGATCACCGATGCCAGCGCGAGCACGAGGGCGATCGCGATGAGCACCGTGTGCACGATCAAGAACGGCGTGGGCTTGCCGGCCGCGTCCCGCGCGCGGGGATCCTTCGCGATCCGCGGGTAGAACCGCGGCCAGACGACGACGTTGAACACGGCGTTGGCGAACAGCAGCACGATCAGCAGTGGTTCCACGTCTCGAGCCTATGCGTCCGCGGGTGCGCACGGCACAGGGCGGGCGCCGGCCCGGAGCACAGACGCGTTCACCGTGGTCGACTCGCACCATGCGCTGCAGCTCGGCCGGCGCCGAACCCGAGTTCGCGCGGTGCCCACTCGGACGGCACAGCACCCCACTCAGCGACCGCCGTCACGACGCGCACGCGATGCAGAACCGGGCGAACGGCCGCGCCTCCAGACGCGCGTCGGCGATCGGCACCCCACATCTCTCGCAGACACCGAAGACACCGGATGCCACGCGCTCCCGCGCCGCGAGGATCTCGGCTCGTTCGGCTTCCGCGCCGCGACGCAGCGCATCGACCTGCGCCCACTCCCCCGACAGGGTGGATCCCTCGGGGTCGTGCTCGTCGTCGACGGTCGCGTCGGCGCGGTCGTGTCGCAGACTGTCCTCGTCTTCGCGGAGGCGGCTGAGGCGATGCACGACCTCGCGTTCACGTTCGTCGAGCATGCGCGTGGCGGTGACGGCATCCATGCTCCGACGCTAGCCCCCACCTGTGACATCGGGTCTCGGGCAGGATCGGCGCATGAGCGAACTCCGCCGTCACTGGACACCGACCGCCGTGGTCTTCCTCGTGCTGGCCGTCGCCGGCCTCGTGGGCACCTGGACCTTCAACGCCCTCGCCATCGTGCAGATGCGCGACTTCATCGGCGACCTCGTCTCGAGCGGCCCGGCGGTGTCGTCCATCACCGTTGATCTCCTGGTCGTCGCCATCGCGGGAAGCATCTTCATCATCGTCGAGGCCCGCCGCCTCGGCATGCGGTCCGCGTGGCTGTACGTCGTGCTGTCGGGGATCACCGCATTCGCCTTCACGCTCCCGCTGTTCCTCGCGATGCGTCAGCGCCGTCTCACCGCCCGGGAAGCGGCCTCCGCCGCCGAGCATCGTCGACGGTCCTCCCCCGCAGGGTGAGGGGCCGGACCCCGTGCCGTGGGTGCGGCCACGGCGACGGAATCCGGTCCCCACTGTCGCCCGAGCGCTGCGGGTCTGCGGGCACGACGAAGTCACCGCGCCGCAGATCGGCGAAACCGGGGTCTCGCGCCGGGTGTCAGCTCGCCGCGAGGCCCTCGCGCAGCCCCTCGACGAGGGGCGTCGTCGGACGCCCGAGCAGGCGAGACAG
>NZ_CAUQWC010000331.1:0-2846 GCF_963521695.1 uncultured Microbacterium sp.
GGTGGCGACGGTCCCTCAAAGCCCGGCCGCGACGACCCGCCCCGACGCTGACGCCCGGCGCCGGGCGCGCCGGGCCGTCGTGTGAACCGCTCTTCGTGTGAGGCGCTCTTCATGTGAACCGCTCTTCGTGTGAGGCGCTCTTCGTGTGAAGCGCTCTTCGTGTGGGGCGCTCGCCGGGTGCGCGGGGGCGCGCGACGCTCGCAGAACCGCGTGAAAATCGCACGATTCGGCGGAGAATCTGCGAGTTCAGCGTCTCTTTGCGAGCCCGCTGCGGCACCCGCACAAGGGCATCCGGCATCCATCTTCCCTTGCCCGCGCGGCAGGGCGCTCGTGTGTTCGGCGGACGGATGGCCGAGGTGCTCGAACGCACGGCGACGCCACGACACGACGAAGGCGCCGCCCCGATCGGAGCGGCGCCCTCGTGGTATCCGGAACTCAGCTCGCGATGATCGCCGACTCGGCCGGCACCACCCCGAGCGCGAGGAGCACGATGATCACGACGCCGAGGATCACGCGGTAGATCACGAACGGCAGGAAGCTGCCGCGCTTGAGGTACTGCATGAGGAATGCGATCACGAGGTAGCCGACGACGAAGGCGATGACCGTGGCGATCGCCGTCTCACCCAGGTTGTAGGGCCCGGTGCCCTCGTCGAAACTCCGGTACAGCTCGAAGAAGCCGCTGGCGAACACCGCCGGAACCGCGAGCAGGAACGAGTATTCGGCCACGGCGGTGCGCTTGTAGCCGAGGGCGCGACCGAGTGTCGTCGTCGCACCGGAGCGCGAGACGCCGGGCACGAGCGCGAGCGCCTGGGCGAAACCGTAGGCGATGCCGTGCGGGTAGGTGAGGTCGTCGAGTTCGCGACGGCGCTTGCCGTAGTGGTCGGCGAGACCGAGCAGGATGCCGAAGACGATGAGCACGGCGGCGGTGATCCAGAGGCTGCGGAAGTTGTCACGGATGAGGCTCTGCAGCAGCACGCCCAGCAGGCCGATGGGGATGGTGCCGATGATCACGAGCCACCCCATGCGGGCGTCGGGATCGTTGCGCGGAACCTTTCCGGTGAGCGAGCCGAACCAGCGCGAGATGACACGGGCGATCTTCTTGCGGAAGTAGATCAGCACCGCCAGCTCGGTGCCGATCTGCGTGATCGCGGTGAAGGTCGCGCCGGGATCGGTCTGCGACGGGAGGAACTCCCCCACGATGCGCAGGTGCGCGCTCGAGGAGATGGGGAGGAATTCGGTGAGGCCCTGAACGAGCCCGAGGATGATGACCTCGAAGATATGCATGCGGTCCTTCAGTACGTCCGGAGGAGGTCGGCGAGAACACGTCGACCGAACTCGAGCGCGTCGACGGGGACGCGCTCGTCGACACCGTGGAACATTCCGGTGAAGTCGAGATCGGCGGGAAGTCGCAACGGCGCGAATCCATAACCGGAGATTCCGAGGGTGGAGAGGGCTTTGTTGTCGGTGCCGCCGCCCATGAGGTACGGCACGACGGGGACACCCGGGTCGTGGCGGTCGAGCTGCGCGATCATCGCGTCGACCAGGTCGCCGGCGAAGGGCACCTCGAGACCGATGTCCTGATGGACGATCTCGATCTCGACGCCGTCGCCGACGATGCGGCGGATGTCCGCCAGCGCGGCGGCCTCGGTTCCCGGCAGCACGCGTACGTCGACCAACGCCTCGGCGCGGTCGGGGATGACGTTGTGCTTGTAGCCGGCGGTCAGGCCCGTCGGGTTCGTCGTGGTGCGCAGTGTGGAGCGGATGAAGCTGGATGCAGCTCCCGTGCGCAGCGCGAGCGCGTCGGGATCGCCCGCGTCATCACCCGTGATCTCGGCGAGTCCCGCCAGGAGCGCGGTGGTGGTGTCGGTCAGACGGATGGGCCATTCCGTCTTCCCGAGGGCGGTCACCGCCTCGGCGAGACGGGTAACGGCATTGTCGGGGTGCAGACCACTGCCGTGGCCGGCGCGTCCCCGGGCGATGAGCTTGATCCAGATCAGGGCTTTCTCGCCCACCTGCAGCAGGTACGCACGGCGGTCGCCGACGGCGATGGAGTAGCCACCGACCTCGCTGATCGCCTCGGTCGCCCCGGAGAACCAGTCGGGTCGGTCCGCGACGACGCGTGCCGATCCCTCGACGCCGCCGTTCTCCTCATCGGCGAAGAACGTGACGATCACATCGCGTTCGGGTTGCTCCCCCGCGCGCAGCAGGTCGGCGACGGAGGTGAGGATCATGGCATCCATGTCCTTCATGTCGACCGCGCCCCGACCCCACAGGATGCCGTCGCGGATCTCGCCGGCGAACGGGTCGACAATCCAGTCCTCGGCGACGGCGGGCACGACGTCGAGGTGCCCGTGCAGGATCAACGCGGGCTTGTCGGGGTTGCGACCCGGAACGCGGGCGCACACGTTCGTGCGACGCTCGACCGGCTCGTAGTAGTCGGTGTCGAGGCCCAGTCCTTCGAGGTAGGCGCCGACGTACTCGGCGGCTTCGCGCTCGCCGTTGGCGCGACCGCCGCCGTAGTTCGAGGTGTCGAACCGGATGAGGTCGGACGCGACGCGTGCGACTTCGGGGACGACGGTTTGGCGCTCGGACATGCGCACTACCGTACCGGGGCCCGGCGACCTCTCCCGTCGCGCGTCGCCCCGGGGAGGACGGGCGATGCGCAACTCGCCGGTACTGCACGCGGTCGTCGGCCGCGTGCGGCCGGTGGGACGCGCCCGGGGCGGCGCACCGGTTCGAGTCGCGGTCGGCGGCGTGGTAATGTCGTTCCTCGTTGCGCAAGCGACAAACACCCAATGCGCGGGTGGCGGAATAGGCAGACGCGCTAGCTTGAGGTGCTAGTGCCC
>NZ_CAUQWC010000332.1:0-2843 GCF_963521695.1 uncultured Microbacterium sp.
ACCACGGTGTGGCGGCCGGGCACCACCGCGGGGGCCTCGGGCTCGCCGTCCCACGCGGGGATGTCGTTGACGAACTCCGTCTCGATCCAGCGCGTGAAGACGCCGAAGACGCCGTCCTCGGCGGTGAAGGCGGGGTCGCGCACGACCTTCCGGTGGAAGGGGAGCACGGTGGGCATGCCCGACACCTCGAACTCGTCGAGCGCGCGGCGCGAGCGCTCGAGCGCCTCGGCACGGTCGCGACCCGTGACGACGATCTTGGCCAGCAGCGAGTCGAACGCGCCCGAGACGCTGTCGCCCGCGGTGACGCCGGAGTCCAGGCGGATGCCGGGACCGCCGAACGTCTTGAAGACGTGGATGGGTCCGGGCTGGGGCAGGAAACCTCGGCCCGGGTCCTCGCCGTTGATGCGGAACTCGATCGAGTGGCCCACGGGGGCGGGGTCGTCGTACCCGAGGTCTTCGCCCTCGGCGAGACGGAACTGCTCGCGCACGAGGTCGAGGCCGGTCACCTCTTCGGAGACGGGGTGCTCGACCTGCAGGCGCGTGTTCACCTCGAGGAACGAGATGGTGCCGTCGGCGCCGACGAGGAACTCGCAGGTGCCCGCACCGACGTAGCCGACCTCCTTGAGGATGGCCTTGGATGCCGAGTACAGCACCGCGTTCTGCTCGTCGCTGAGGAAGGGCGCCGGCGCCTCCTCGACCAGCTTCTGGTGGCGGCGCTGCAGCGAGCAGTCTCGGGTCGAGACGACGACGACGTTGCCCGCGGCATCCGCGAGGCACTGGGTCTCGACGTGGCGGGGCTTGTCGAGGTACTTCTCGACGAAGCACTCGCCGCGGCCGAAGGCGGCGACCGCCTCGCGCGTGGCCGACTCGAACATCTCGGCGACCTCGCCGAGTTCGCGCGCGACCTTGAGGCCGCGTCCGCCGCCGCCGTACGCGGCCTTGATGGCGATGGGGAGGCCCACCTGCTCAGCGAAGGCGATGACCTCGTCGGCGCCGGAGACGGGGCCGGGAGTGCCGGGCGCCAGCGGTGCTCCGACCTTCTCGGCGACGTGGCGGGCGGTGACCTTGTCGCCCAGGGCCTCGATGGCATCGGGGGAGGGGCCGATCCACACCAGCCCCGCGGCGATCACGGCACGGGCGAAGTCGGCGTTCTCGGCGAGAAAGCCGTAGCCGGGGTGCACCGCGTCGGCGCCGGCGCGGCGGGCGACCGAGAGGATCTTCTCGATCGAGAGATAGGTGTCGGCGCTGGTGGCGCCGTCGAGGGCGTACGCCTCGTCGGCCAGGCGCGTGTGAAGGGCGTCGCGGTCCTGGTCGGCGTAGACGGCGACGGAGGCCTTACCCGAGTCACGGGCGGCGCGGATGACACGGACGGCGATCTCGCCGCGGTTGGCGACAAGGACCTTGGCGATCTTCGGCATCCTCCCAGCCTACCGAGGGGCCACCCCCGCCTTTTGACCCCACTCCACAAGAAAGGTCAGAAAACGTGTGCGAGAGTCTACGAACGATTCCACAGGTCGGTCCACGAACCCCCAAGCTCCCGCACGAGCCTGCGGACGGTCGACAGCGACATCCCGACCACCGTGGAGGGGTCGCCCTCGACGCGTTCGATGAACGCCCCGCCGAGGCTGTCGACGGTGAAAGCACCCGCCACGAGCAGCGGCTCACCGCTCGCGACGTACGCGTCGATCTCGCGGTCGTCGACATCGGCGGCGAAGGTCACCGATGCCTCGGCGACCGCGTGCGCCTCGGTGGGCTCGGCGCCGGGGGAGAGACGGAACACGCTGTGACCCGAGTGCAGGATGCCGGTCTGCCCGCGCATCTGCCGCCAGCGCTCAGTGGCGGCCTCGGGCGTGTACGGCTTGCCGAGGATCTCGTCGCCGAGCTCGAACATCGAATCGCCCCCGATGACGAAGCCGTCGAATGTGGGGTCCTCGGCGTGCAGGCGCTGAGCCACGTCTTCGGCCTTGCGCCTCGCGAGCAGCAGCACGTGCTCGGCCGCGGGGAGCCGCCGTCCCTCGGCCGCTTCGACCTCGGCGATCACGGCCTCCTCGTCGACCTGCGGGGCACGCGCCTCGGGCTCGATGCCCGCCTGCCGCAGCAGCATGAGACGAGCGGGAGAAGTGGATGCCAAGCACACGCGCATGCCACAACGCTACCGATGTACGGCGCGCACCGACCGTCGTGAGGTTGCTGAGCCTGTCGAGACTTCGGTGCTCGTCCGGGTCTGGCCCCTTGGACGGGCTCAGGGTCCTGGTGCGTGAGGTGGCTGAGCCCGTCGACGCCCCCGCACCCGGCGGTCTCACCGGCCGGATGTGTCAGGCTCGGGGGATGCACGACGGCGACCTCATCGAACTCGACATCACCGGCATCGCCCACGGCGGTGTCTTCGTCGGGCGGCACGAGGGGCGCGTGGTGTTCGTGCCCGACACCCTCCCGGGAGAGCGCATCCGCGCGCGGCTCACCGACACCCGCAAGAAGGCGTTTTGGCGCGCCGATGCCGTCGAGGTCCTCCGGGCGGCGCCCGAGCGGCGACCGCACGTCTGGGCGGCCGCGGGCATCGACGTCGACCCCGGTCAGCGCGTCGGTGGGGCCGAGTTCGGCCACATCGAGCTCGCTCACCAGCGAGCGCTGAAGGAGCGGGTGGTCCGCGAGGCGATCGAGCGGGTGGGCCGACTGGAGCTGCCGGTCGACGTGCGCGCCGCGGGCACCCCGGATCAGGGCGAATCCGCGGATGGCACCGGGTGGCGCACGCGGGTCAGCCTGCACGTCGACGCCGACGGCCGTGTCGGCGCGTACGCCGCCCGCACGCACCACGTCGTCGAGACGCCCGACCTGCCCCTGGC
>NZ_CAUQWC010000333.1:0-2818 GCF_963521695.1 uncultured Microbacterium sp.
CCGGGGGCGGGCCCGCGGACGAGGCGCGGCGTTCCCCGACGCCCACCCGCCGGGGAACGACACGAGCTTCGGCGGTGCCCGGCATCTGGCCCGCACGCGCCGCAGTTTCTAGAGTGGGGGGATGTCCAACAGCATCTCTCACCCGCTCGACGACCCGGCGGTCGACCCCTTCGAGGTCGCCGCGGCCGCAGCGGCCGACATCGCGCGCCTCTCGGGCGTCGCGCACCACGACATCGCCGTCACCCTCGGGTCGGGCTGGGGGCGTGCAGCCGAACTCATCGGCGAGGAGACGGCGTCGTTCCCCGCCACCGAGGTGGTCGGCTTCTCGAAGCCCGCCCTCGAGGGGCACGTCGGAACGCTCCGGAGCGTCCGCACCCCGGGCGGTAAGAACGTGCTCGTCATCGGTGCGCGCACGCATTACTACGAGAACCACGGCGTGCGCCGGGTCGTGCACAGCGTGCGCACCGCCGCCGCGACGGGCGCCCGGACGATGATCCTGACGAACGGTGCAGGCGGTATCCGCGAGACGTGGAAGCCCGGGCAGCCCGTGCTCATCAGCGACCACATCAACCTCACCGCCGACTCGCCCCTCGAGGGCGCCACCTTCATCGACCTCACCGACCTGTACTCGACGCGCCTGCGCGATCTCGCGCGGACGATCGACCCGTCGCTCGACGAGGGCGTCTACTGCCAGTTCCGCGGGCCGCACTACGAGACCCCGGCCGAGGTGCAGATGGCCAAGACCATCGGCGGACACATCGTCGGCATGTCGACCGCCCTCGAGGCGATCGCCGCACGCCAGGCGGGCATGGAGATCCTCGGCTTCTCGCTCATCACGAACCTGGCCGCCGGCATCCAGAAGACCCCGCTCAGCCACGAGGAGGTGCTCGAGGCCGGTCGCGAAGCCGAGCCCGTCATCTCGGCGCTGCTGGCCCGCGTGATCGGCGCGCTGTGAGCCAGAACCCTTCCGGCGCCGCCGGCACGTTCGTGGCCGCTGCCCGCGCCTGGATGGCGCAGGATCCGGATGCCGTGACCCGCGACGAATTGTCTGCTCTGCTCACGCGCGTGGAGGGCGGGGATGCCGAGGCGGCCGAGGATCTCGCCGATCGCTTCCGCACCCGCCTCACGTTCGGCACCGCGGGACTCCGCGGCGCGCTGGGTGCCGGCTCCAACCGCATGAACCGGGTGCTCGTCGCCCAGGCCGCGGCCGGCTTCGCCGCATTCCTCGCCGAGCGCGCCGGTTCGACGACCCCGACCGTCGTCATCGGCTACGACGGTCGGCGCAACTCCGACGTGTTCGCACGCGACTCGGCCGAGATCTTCGCGGGGGCGGGGCTGAACGCGGTGCTGCTCCCGCGGATGCTGCCGACTCCCGTGCTCGCCTTCGCGGTGCGCCACCTGGGCGCCGATGCGGGCGTCATGGTCACCGCCAGCCACAACCCACCCGACGACAACGGGTACAAGGTCTACCTCGGCGGAGCGGACGAGGGCGCGCAGATCGTCTCACCCGCCGACGCCGACATCGCCGCCCACATCCAGCGCATCGCCGACGCCGGCAACGTGAGCGTGCTCCCCCGCTCGGTCGGATACGCCAACGCCCCCGAGTCGCTCGTCGACGCCTACGTCGCCGCCACCGCCGCGATCGCCCCGGCACCCGCGGGCGCTCGGGGACTGCGATGGGCCTACACCGCGATGCACGGCGTGGGATGGGAGACCTTCTCGCGGGTGCTCTCCGCCGCCGGGTACCCCGCGCCCACGCTCGTGGAGGCGCAGATCGAGCCGGACGGGCGCTTCCCCACCGTCGCCTTCCCCAACCCGGAGGAACCGGGCGCGATGGACCTCGCCTTCGAGACCGCGCGCACCTCGGGCGCCGAACTCGTCATCGCCAACGATCCGGATGCCGACCGCCTGGCCGTCGCCATCCCCGACGCCGACGCGGAGGGCGGATGGCGCCGGCTCACCGGCAACGAGATCGGGCTGCTGCTCGGGTGGCGGGCCGCCCGGGAAGCGGCCGCCGCGCGCGACGGCTCAGCGGACGACGGCGCAGCGGACGACGGCGCAGCCGGCCACGATGCGTCGGACGGCTCGTCGCACGGCACCACTGGCGCGGATGCCGGCTCCCCGGCCTCCCTCGCCTGCTCGCTCGTGTCGTCGCCCGGGCTCCAGGCGGTCGCCGAGCACTACGGTCTCGCCTTCCACTCCACCCTGACGGGCTTCAAGTGGATCTCGCGGGCGCCGGGCATCGTCTTCGGGTTCGAGGAGGCCCTCGGCTACCTCGTGAACCCCCGCACCGTCCGCGACAAGGACGGCATCTCCGCCGCGGTGGCGATGCTCGGCATGGCCGCCGAGGCACGGGGGCAGGGGCGCACCGTCGCCGACCTGCTGCAGGAGTTCCGCGACACCTTCGGCGCGTTTGCGAGCGATCAGATCTCGATCCGGGTCAGCGACGTGGGCGAGATCGACGGGATCATGGCATCCCTCCGCGCTCACCCGCCCACGACCATCGGCGGTGTCGCGGTCGCGCGGATCGACGACCTGCTCGCCGGTGTCGACGATCTGCCCCCGGGCGATGTGCTGCGCCTCTGGCTCGACGGCGGATCGCGCCTCATCGTGCGCCCCAGCGGCACCGAACCGAAGCTCAAGCTGTATCTGGACGTGCGCGGCTCGTCGGCCAAGAAGGCCCGCCGCCGCCTCGAGGCGCTGCGCGCAGGCGCGGAGGAATTGCTGGCTGCGGTGCGCTGACAGCGGCGGGCGAGGTCGCGGCGGCGGGGCTCTGCGCCGTGGGGGCGCGTCCGTGTCTGCGGCGGGGCTCCTGCGC
>NZ_CAUQWC010000334.1:0-2753 GCF_963521695.1 uncultured Microbacterium sp.
GTGTCGACGTGCGGTGCCGACGTCGCCCCCGCGGAGGCGACCTCGGCCCGACGTGCGGCGCGGCGCCGGGCGATCATGCCCAGCAGCGAGCCCGTGTTGTCGGCGCGATCGCCGAGGGCGGCGGTGAGACGGTCGAGGTACACCGCGAGCACGACAACGCTCAGGCCCGCCTCGACGCCCTTGGGGAGGTTGACGGTCGAGATCGACTCCACGACCTCCTTGCCGAGGCCGTCGGCGCCGACGATGCCGGCGACCACGGCCATCGACAGCGCGAGCATGATGACCTGATTGACGCCCGCCATGATCGTGGGCATGGCGAGGGGCAGCTGGATGCCGCGGAGGATCTGCCCGGGCGTCGCACCGAACGCGTGGCCGGCCTCGACCGTCTCGGAGTCGACGCCGCGGATGCCGAGCTCGGTCAGCCGCACTCCCGGGGGCAGCGCGAAGATGACGGTCGAGACGACACCGGGCACGACGCCGATGCTGAAGAACGTGATCGCGGGGATCAGGTAGACGAAGGCGGGCATCGTCTGCATGAAGTCGAGGATCGGCTTCAGCACCGCGCGCACGGTGGGGTTTCGCGCCGACCAGATGCCCAGCGGAACCGAGATCGCCACCGCCACGACGGTGGCGACGAGCACGAGCGCGAGCGTCTGCATCGCCGTGACCCACTGGCCCATCGCGAGGATGAGCGCGAACCCGATCACGGTGCCGAGCGCGAGCTTCCATGAGCGCAGGAGCCACGCCAGGGCGGCCGCGACGAGGATGACCACGATGATGGGCGCCGCGAGCAGCACGTCGCTGAGCCCGCCGACGAGGAGACGCACGACGACGGCGACGAGGTCGAGCAGGCCCGAGAGGTTGTCGCGGACCCAGTCCACACCGGCATCCACCCAGGATCCGACGGGGATGCGGAACCCATCCATCAGCGCACCCCCTCGATCTCGGATGCCGCGGCTCCGACGCCGGTGCTCCTCGAGCCGACGGCTGACGCGGGCAGGGTTTCACCGGCATCCGGGTCGATACCCGGGGCGTCGAGCACCGCGTCGATCTCGGCGGAGGGAAGGGGCTTGGGCAGCACGGTGAGCTCCTCGGTCGAGGTGGGGCCGGGACCGAGAGCCGCGAGCAGTGTCACGCGCGGGATGACCCCCGCGAGACGGCCGTCGGCGTCGAGGACGGCGAGGGGAAGCGGCGACTCGACCGACGGCACGAAGAGGTTCATCAGAACGTCGTCGTCGCGCACGCTCTGCGGCAGGGGCTTGAGCGTGCCGAGCAGCGAACTCTCTCCCGCGCGCACGAGCTTCATGGCATCCCGGTCGGTGATGATGCCGAGGGGCTTGCGGTCGCGATCGGTGACGTAGACCGCCGACATGTAGGCGTCGCGCATCTGCCGGAGCGCCGTGCGCGGGCCCGCCGAGGCGTCGACGCGTGGACGCGGACGCTCCATGACATTGCCGGCGGTGAGCACACGGGCGCGGTCGACATCCTGCACGAACTGCTCGACGTAGTCGTTCGCGGGGTCGGTGAGGATGTCTTCGGGGGTGCCGATCTGCACGATGCGTCCGTCACGCATGACGGCGATCCGGTCGCCGAGGAACATGGCCTCGTTGAGGTCGTGGGTGATGAAGACGATGGTCTTCTTCAGCGTCCGCTGGAGCTCGAGAAGCTGCTCCTGCATCTCGCGACGGATCAGGGGATCGAGGGCGCTGAACGCCTCGTCCATGAGCAGGATGTCGGTGTCGGCGGCGAGCGCGCGGGCGATGCCGACGCGCTGCTGCATGCCACCCGAGAGCGCCGAGGGGAGCTTGTCGCCCCAGCCCTCGAGGCCGACGAGCGCCAGGATCTCGTTCGCCTTGGCGAGGCGCTCGGTCTTGCCGACCCCGCGGAGCTCGAGCGGGTAGGCGACGTTCGCGGCCACCGTACGATGGGGCAGCAGCGCGAAGTGTTGGAAGACCATCGCGAGGCGGTCGCGGCGGAGCGACCGCAGGCGCGCGGCGCCGACGCCGGTGAGGGCATCGCCCTGCACCTCGACGGTTCCCGCGGTGGCCTCGTGGAGGCCGTTCAGCATGCGGATGATCGTCGACTTGCCGGAGCCGGAGAGGCCCATGATGACGAAGATCTCGCCGGGCGCCACCTCGAAGCTCGCGTCGACGACGGCGGCGGTCCCGTCGTCGGCGATGTCTTCGCGGCGGGCACCGGAGCGCAGCTTGTCGACGGCCGCCTGGGGTGCGCGACCG
This sequence comes from uncultured Microbacterium sp., assembly GCF_963521695.1. Classification (GTDB taxonomy): domain Bacteria; phylum Actinomycetota; class Actinomycetes; order Actinomycetales; family Microbacteriaceae; genus Microbacterium. Next base: position 2,238 of record NZ_CAUQWC010000334.1, read on the forward strand.
AAGACCTTGAACAGGTTCTTCGCCGCGAGGGCGGGTGTGGTGGACACCGGCGACGCCGGGTCGGGCGTCGCGGAGGCGGGGGTGGGGGACGCGGACCTCGGAGAGGCGGGCGTCTGCAGGGCAGGCGGAGGGGTCATCGTGTGCACCTCGGCGGCCTTCGGGTGGCCGCAGCGGTCACGCCCGGGTGGCAGCCGTCTGCGCTCCCCGGGGGTGGAGCGCAACCCGCGCCGGACATCGGATCCGGCGCTCAGGCCGCCGACCGTACGCTCGCCGTGTCGACTCCTCGAGTCGTCACCGGCGACCGCGGACTGGTCGGGTGGGCGGCCCGGAAACGGGCCTGCACAAACGTTTCATGCTGATGGAATGGCTGGCAAATCGCCGCTCGCCTTGCGATCCCGGATGCCGTGTGGCACGCGCGCGCATGTGCTCGACGCGGTGGTGACACCGTTGTCGGCCGCGCCCGTGATGTCGGCCCGGGCGTGTCGCAGCGCCCTCCGCGGGGCCGACGGGCGGGAG
>NZ_CAUQWC010000335.1:0-2730 GCF_963521695.1 uncultured Microbacterium sp.
CGCGTCGTTCGGGCCGTCCTCGCCGCCCTCCCGCCGCGTGCGAGCGTGCTCCCCTGGGCCGGATCGGCCGGGCACCCCGTTCCCATCGGTACGCGCGTGGTGCTTCTGGCCGCCCACCGCGTCGACCCGCGACGCGCGGCCGCGCTGCTCAGCGCAGACGTGACGCACATTCCGCTCACGCTCGACGGCGGCAGCGCCACCGTCGGTCCCGTGGTGGTCCCCGGTCGCACCGCATGCTTGGCCTGCCTCGACGCCGCCCGGCGACGTGACGACGCACAATGGCCCACTATCGCCGCCCAGCTCCTGGGCCGCTCGCACCCCGACGTCGACATCGCCCTCGCCGCCGAAGCGGGACGCGCCGCCCGGTTTCTGCTCAGCGGGCCGATCGCGTCGACGACGAGGTCGCTGCGCCTGCGCGCCGATTCGTTCCGGCGGGCCTGGGAGATGCATCGGCCGAGCGAAGAGTGCCAGTGCCGATCTCCTGAAGGAAGCGCGAGGGAGACCGTTCCATACGCCCCCGGCCTCGCGCCCAGCTCACCGACAGCGTCCGCGCCGCTCGCGTGACACCGACGTAAGCGAGGCGTCGCTCTTCGTCGACCGCCTCGAACGTCTTCGCGTACGAGATGGGCAGCAGCCCCTCGCTCACCCCCACGAGGTACACGTGATCCCACTCCAGACCCTTCGCCGCGTGCAGTGTGGCGAGCGTCACCGTACGCGTCGTCGGCTCATGCTGGTCACGCGCACGTGCCTGAAGATCATCGGTGAAGGCGCGCAGGTCGGTGCCCGCCGGCGCGTCTTCGGCGAGACGCAGCAATGCCGCCCGCGCCTCCCACGCCTCTCGCAGCGCGCCGCCGGCCGCCGGCGGGTCGTCGGTGAGTCCGACGCTGCGCAGCACATCGCGCACCGTGGCGAGAAAACCCGTCTCCATCGGGGCGACCGACGCCGCCCGGAGCGCCATGAGCGCCTGGCGCACCTCCGGCAGGTCGAAGAACTTGCGCCCGCCCAGCACCGATGCCGCCACGCCGACCCCCGACAGTGCGGTGAGCAGCGCCGCCGACTGCGCGTGCGCGCGGTAGAGCACCGCGATGTCGGGCGGGTCGACCCCGCGGGTGAGGGAATCGGCGATCGACCGCGCCACCGCGGTGGCCTCGTCCTCGTCGTCGTCGAAGGCGCGCACGGTGGGCGTCGGTGTGTCCAGGGCGCTCGCAGCGACGAGTTCGAGGGCGCCCGCTCGTCCGCGCATGAGCTCGTTGGCCACGGCGAGCACGGGGGCCGTGGAGCGGTAGTTGCGCTCGAGCCGCACGACGCGCGCGTCCTCGTGGGTGCGCTCGAAGTCGAGCAGGTACCGCGCATCGGCGCCCGTGAACGAGTAGACCGTCTGGCTCGCGTCGCCCACGACGCACAGGTCGCGGCGATCCCCCAGCCACAGCTCGAGCACGCGGTTCTGAAGCGGCGAGACGTCCTGGTATTCGTCCACGGTGAAGTGCCGGTACTGCTCGCGCACCGCGGCGGCGACGTGCGGCTCGGCCTCGATCATGCCGGCGCACGTCAGCAGCACGTCTTCGAAGTCCATCTGGCGCCGCTCGTCCTTGAGCTTCTCGTACGCGCGCTGCAGGGCGACGACCTGGTCGACGCCCAGACGACCGACGCCCTCGGGTCGGTCAGCGGCGTACCGGTCGATGGAGCGCAGGGTGACCTTGCGCCACTCGATCGCGGCCGCGACGTCGCGCAGCGTCGCGGTGTCGGGCGAGAGACCCACGCCGTCGGCCGCGTGCGCGAGCATGCGCACCTTGTTGTCGATGATCGAGGGGGCCTGGTCGCCGGCGAGCGTGGGCCAGAAGAAATTGACCTGTGCGAGCGCAGCCGCGTGGAAGGTCCGGGCCGATACCCCCGACACCCCGAGCGCACGCAGACGCCCCCGCATCTCACCGGCGGCTTTTGCGGTGAAGGTCACCGCCATCACCCGCTGGGGCGAGTACGCGCCCGTGTCGACACCGTGCGCAATGCGCCGCGTGATGACGCGCGTCTTGCCGGTACCGGCGCCGGCGAGCACGCAGACCGGCCCGCGCAGGGAACGCGCGGCTTCGAGCTGGTGCTCGTCGAGGTCGTCGAGCGGACCGGTCACGCGATCCCCCGGTACCAGTCGTCGATGAGACGGCGCGCGATGGATGCCGCGCCCGGCAGGCCCACGTCGGACTCGCCGCGCAGCGCCGCGCCGATCTCCTCGCGGGTGAACCACCGCACCTCGACGATCTCCTCGCCGTCGGGGCGAGCGGCGCCGTCGTCGACGACCCGTGCACGGAATCCGAGCATGAGCGATCGCGGGTACGGCCACGCCTGCGAATCCCGGTACGCGATGTCGCGCAGCCGGACACCGGCTTCTTCCTCCACCTCGCGAGCGACGGCGTCTTCGAGCGACTCCCCCGCCTCGGCGAACCCGGCGAAGCACGAGTACCTCTGGCCTCCCCACGCGGCGTTGGCCCCGAGCAGGATCCGGTCGTCAGACTCCGCCGATGAGAGAAGCACGATCACGGCCGGATCGGTGCGCGGAAAATGCTCTCGCCCGCACGCCGGACAGTGTCGCGACCACCCGGCATGGCGTACCTGCGTGAGCGTGCCGCACGCGGGGCAGAAGGGCGCGTCGCGCAACCAGCCGGCCAGGGCGACGGCGGTGGTGAGGACCTCCGCCTCGCCCGCGGGCAGATCGCCCCCGGCGGCGCGCAACGGCGC
>NZ_CAUQWC010000336.1:0-2723 GCF_963521695.1 uncultured Microbacterium sp.
GGCTCCGGCCGCACGCCCAGGATCTCGTGGATGCCTTCGGCTACGGCCCCGAGCATGTCCGGGCGTCCATCGCCACCGGCGTCGAGGACGATCGGCAGAATGAGGCCGCGGCCTACTACGCCGCTCTGAAAGCCTCGGGCGACGCCCCCACCCCGGAGAAGAAGCCGGGCCGATGAGCGATCCGGCCGACGGCGTCTCCTCGACGTCGTCGGCCGACCCGGTCAGTTGCGGCGCAGAAGCACGAGACGCACGATCGCGAGGACCGCGATGAGCACCCCGGCGATGAGCATGATCGCCGCGAACCACGGCGGGCCACCCACGCTGAGTGCCACGATCCCGACGACGATCATGATGACGGCGAGCACGAGGCCCAGGACGAGCGACACGCGGGTCTGACGCGGTCCCAGCGGAACGGAATGCATGCTCGGAGGCTAGCGGCCCGCGACAGCGGGGCGACAGGGTGATCGCGGAGAACGTCGGAGGTCGCCTCTAGCCTGGGACGATGAGCGATCTTGTCACCGGCGCCGACGGCGTGATCCGGTGCGCGTGGGCCGGGGCCGACGCCGAGTACCAGCGCTACCACGACGAGGAGTGGGGCACGACGTTGCGCGGTGATCGCCCCCTCTTCGAGAAGCTCAGTCTCGAAGGCTTCCAGGCGGGCCTGGCCTGGATCACGATCCTGCGCAAGCGTCCGCGTTTCCGTGAGGTCTTCCACGGCTTCGAGCCGTCGGTCGTGGCGGCTTTCGGCCCCGATGACGTCGAGCGGTTGCTTCAGGATGCCGGAATCATCCGCCATCGCGGCAAGATCGAGGCCGTGATCGGTAACGCCAAAATCGTGGCCGACATGGCCGAGGGCGAGTTCGACGAGCTGATGTGGTCCTTCGCGCCCGTCCGGCATGCACCGCCGACGACGTTCGCCGAGGTGCCGGCGGTGACGCCCGAGTCGACCGCGATGAGCAAGGAGCTGCGTCGCCGAGGATTCCGTTTCGTCGGTCCGACGACGATGTACGCCCTCATGCAGTCCTCCGGCATGGTCGACGACCACGTCGCGGGGTGTTGGCGCGCGGCGGCCTGAGCGCGCAGCTCAGTCTTCAGCGCTCGCTTGATGCCGGGCCTCGAGCTCTTTCAGGCGGCGCATCTGCGCGAAGGGGTAGAACGCGATCCAGGCGATGGAGGCAATGGATGCGCCCATGATCATCGATGCGATATCCATGACCTCGAGGCTACGAGGGGCGAGGTGGCGGCAAATCCTCCGCGCGACGGAGATACGTCGCTCACCCGGTACACTGGTGTGTGGAGCTCTCGCTCCCAGCGTCGTCGAACGCACCGGCCCCCTCTTTGGGGCCTTTGACCTTCACGGCGAACGGATGCGCCATTTGGCGCCTTCGCCCATTGCAGCCGCAGCATCGCGGCATCCCGAACCGCCGTGCGCGCGTGCGCCGCGGCAGGAGTATTCATGTCGTCTCAGACTTTCGCCGACCTCGGCGTTCCCGCACCCCTCGTCGACGTTCTCGCCGCACAGGGCAAGAACGAGCCCTTCCCGATCCAGACCGACACCCTGCCCGACACCCTCGCCGGACGCGACGTGCTCGGCCGTGGAAAGACCGGCTCGGGCAAGACCCTCGCCTTCGCGATCCCGCTGGTCGCGCGTCTCGCCGCGAAGACCGACCGCCGTCGCGGACGCAAGCCCCGCGCTCTCGTGCTCGCCCCCACCCGCGAGCTGGCGAACCAGATCGACGAGGTCATCAAGCCCCTCGCCGCGGCCTTCCAGCTCACCACGACCACCGTCTACGGCGGCATCAACCAGAAGCGCCAGGTCGACGCGCTCGCCACCGGCGTCGACATCCTCGTCGCGTGCCCGGGCCGCCTCGAAGACCTCATCAGCCAGGGGTTCGCGAACCTCGGCGACATCGAGATCACCGTGCTCGACGAGGCCGACCACATGGCCGACCTCGGGTTCCTCCCCGGCGTCACGCGTCTGCTCGCCCGTACGCCCGCCGACGGTCAGCGTCTGCTGTTCTCGGCCACGCTCGACAACGGCGTGGACAAGCTCGTCAAGCGGTTCCTGCGCAACGAGGTCCTGCACTCCGTCGATGAGGCTCATTCGCACGTCGCCGCGATGACCCACCACGTCTTCGCCCCGGTCGACACCGAAGCGAAGAACCGCCTCGTGCAGACTCTCGCTTCGGGCACCGGTCGTCGCATCCTGTTCATGCGCACCAAGCACCAGGCCAAGAAGCTCGCCAAGGCGCTCACTGCTGCGGGGATCCCCTCGGTCGACCTGCACGGCAACCTTTCGCAGCCGGCCCGTGACCGCAACCTCGCCGCCTTCGGCGACGGCCGCGCGAAGGTGCTCGTCGCGACCGACGTCGCCGCGCGCGGTGTGCACGTCGACGGTGTCGAGCTGGTGGTGCACGTCGACCCGCCCGTCGAGCACAAGGCATACCTGCACCGCTCGGGCCGCACGGCCCGCGCCGGTTCAGCTGGCGACGTCGTCACGATCATGCTCCCCGAGCAGCGCCGCGACACGCTCGACATCCTGCGCAAGGCGAAGATCTCGGCCGCGCCGCAGCCGGTGACCCCCACCTCGCCCGAGGTCGTGGCTCTCGTCGGCGAGGTCGCCGCGTACGTCAAGCCCGAGCCGATCGTCGCGCAGCCCCAGGGTGGCGGACGCTCGCAGGGCGCCAACGCCCAGCGCAAGCGCGCCGAGCGCGCACAGGGAC
>NZ_CAUQWC010000337.1:0-2713 GCF_963521695.1 uncultured Microbacterium sp.
GCCGCGCGCGAGCGGCGTGTTGTGGACACTCACGGGAGCGGGCCGGGCCGGGCGTTGAGTGTCCACGACATGCCGTATCCGCCGGTGCCGGGCGGCGTGTCTTGGACGCTCACGGGAGCGGGCCGGACCCGGCGTTGAGTGTCCACGACGCGCCGTATCCGCCGCGCGCGAGCGGCGTGTTGTGGACACTCACGCGAGCGGGCCGGACCCGGCGTTGAGTGTCCACGACATGCCGTATCCGCCGCGCGCGAGCGGCGTGTTGTGGACACTCACGGGAGCGGGCCGGGCCGGGCGTCGAGTGTCCAGGACGCGCCGTACCCGCCGCGACAGGGCGACGTGCCTTGGATATCCGTCGAGGCGCAGCCCACGTCCACAGGGCCGCCGCGCCGGATGCGGCGAGCGCGTAGACTGGGGACATCAGCACCGATCCGGCCATCACCGGGGAGCTCGCGGAAGAAACGGGTCCAGACCCCGAGTAGAACCGTGCGGGGCAGGCCCGTCACAGCCGCAGTGAGAGCGGCGCACTCGCGAGGGTGCGCAATGCAGGGTGGTACCGCGGTCCGCATGGATCGTCCCGGCGAGCAGACCTCGACCCGCGGAGTGACATGACCTACCCACGCCCCTCATCCTTCGGCCCGGCCGCCGACCCTGCCGCGACCGGCACGGTCCCGGCCCCGGATGCCGCCACCCGCGGTACCGCGACCCCGGACACGTCGACCCCGGATACCGCGACCCCGGCGCCCACGCAGGCCCCGGCATCCGTCGTCCCGAGCCCCCGCTTCCCGGCAATCGAAGACGAGACACTCGCGTTCTGGAAGGCCGACGACACCTTCCGCGCCTCGATCGCGAACCGCGAGGGCGCCGAAGAGTGGGTCTTCTACGACGGTCCTCCCTTCGCCAACGGGCTCCCGCATTACGGTCACCTGCTCACCGGCTACGCGAAGGACGTCTTCCCGCGCTTCCAGACGATGCGCGGCCAGAAGGTCGACCGCGTCTTCGGGTGGGACACCCACGGGCTCCCGGCCGAGCTCGAGGCGATGAAGCAGCTCGGGATCACCGAGAAGGACGAGATCGAGGCGATGGGCGTGGCGACCTTCAACGCCAAGGCCCGCGAGTCGGTGCTCGAGTACACGCGCGACTGGCAGGACTACGTCACCCGCCAGGCGCGCTGGGTCGATTTCGAGCGCGGGTACAAGACGCTCGACACGACCTACATGGAGAGCGTTCTCTGGGCCTTCAAGACCCTGCACGACAAGGGCCTCGCCTACGAGGGCTACCGCGTGCTGCCCTACTGCTGGCGCGACGAGACGCCGCTGTCCACGCACGAGCTGCGCATGGACGACGACGTCTACAAGATGCGTCAGGACCCCTCGGTCACCGTCACCTTCCCGCTCGTCGGTGCCAAGGCCGAGGCGCTCGGCCTCACCGGTGTGCGCGCCCTCGCGTGGACGACGACGCCGTGGACCCTGCCGACGAACCTCGCGCTCGCGGTGGGTCCCGGCATCCGGTACGCCGTGATCGAGGGCGGCCCGAACGGCGCCGCCGACGTGCACCGCGCACCCGACGGCACGGCCGACGAGGCTTTCGAGGCCGTCGCGCACCGGTATCTGCTGGCCGAGGACCTGCTGCCGAACTACGCGAAAGACCTCGGGTACGAGAGCCCGGATGCCGCCCGCGCGGCCGTCGAGACGACGATCTCGGGCGCCGAACTCGAGGGCGTGTCCTACGACCGCCTCTTCGACTACTACGCCGATGCCGAGATCTGGGGCACGCAGAACGCCTGGAAGATCCTCGTCGACGACTACGTCACCGTGTCGGACGGCACCGGCATCGTGCACCAGGCACCCGCCTACGGTGAAGACGACAAGCGTCTCGCGGACGCCGCGGGCCTTCCCACGATCATCTCGCTCGACGACGGCGGCCGGTTCCTCTCGGCGGTCACCGACGTGGCGGGGGAGCTGTGGTTCGAGGCGAACCGCCCGCTCATCCGCCTGCTCACGCAGGCCGGGCGCCTGCTGCGCGAGGCGTCGTACGAGCACTCGTACCCGCACTGCTGGCGCTGCCGGAACCCCCTCATCTACAAGGCCGTGTCGAGCTGGTTCGTCCGCGTGACCGACATCAAAGACGACCTGCTGGCGAACAACCAGCAGATCACCTGGGTGCCCGAGAACGTCAAGGAGGGCCAGTTCGGCAAGTGGCTCGAGGGCGCGCGCGACTGGTCGATCAGCCGCAACCGGTACTGGGGCTCGCCGATCCCGGTCTGGAAGAGCGACGACGCGAACTACCCGCGCGTCGACGTGTACGGCTCGCTCGCCGACATGGAGGCCGACTTCGGCCGCCTGCCCGTGAACGCCGACGGCGAGGTCGACCTGCACCGTCCTTACATCGACGACCTCACTCGCCCCAACCCCGACGACCCGACGGGCCGTTCGACCATGCGCCGCATCGAGGACGTGCTCGACGTGTGGTTCGACTCCGGCTCCATGCCCTTCGCCCAGGTGCACTACCCGTTCGAGAACCACGAGTGGTTCGACGAGCACGCCCCGGCCGACTTCATCGTCGAGTACATCGGACAGACCCGCGGCTGGTTCTACGTCATGCACGTGCTCTCGACCGCGCTGTTCGACCGCCCCGCCTTCACGGGTGTGTCGTGCCACGGCATCGTGCTCGGCAACGACGGGCAGAAGATGTCGAAGTCGCTGCGCAACTACCC
>NZ_CAUQWC010000338.1:0-2702 GCF_963521695.1 uncultured Microbacterium sp.
GGCGAGGTCTCGCCGACCCGCTGTCTGCGGCCGGAGCGATGCGCGTGACCGAGTTCCTCACGGCGATCCCCGCGATCGGCGAGAGCAAGCGCGATCGCATCCTGGTCTCGCTCGGCATCTCGCCGGTGAAGCGCCTCGGCGGTCTCGGCACGCGTCAGCGCGACGCGTTGCGTGGATTCCTCGACACCCGCTGGCCCGAGCCGGGTCCGCGCGAGGGTCGCAGTCGGCTCATCGTGCTCGCCGGTCCCACGGCGGTCGGCAAGGGCACGGTGGCCGCACACATCAAGCAGAACTACCCGCAGATCCACCTCTCGGTCTCGGCGACGACGAGAAGCCCCCGCCCCGGCGAGGTCGACGGGCAGCACTACTACTTCGTCGATCACGCCGAGTTCGACCGGATGGTCGCCGCGGGGGAGTTGTTGGAGTGGGCCGTCGTGCACAACCAGAACCGCTACGGCACGCCCCGCGAACCCATCGAGAGGGTACTGGCCGCGGGCGGCACCGCCCTGCTCGAGATCGACCTGCAGGGGGCGCGACAGGTGCGCGCCGCCGACCCCTCGGCGACGCTGGTGTTCCTGCTGCCGCCGAGCTGGGACGAACTCGTCCAACGCCTCGCCGGGCGGGGGACCGAGGATGCCGAGGAGCGCGCCCGTCGCCTTCGCACGGCCCGCGTCGAGCTCGCCGCGCAGAACGAGTTCGACTACCGCGTCGTGAACGAAGACGTGGCATCCGCCGCCGCCGACGTCGTGGCTCTGGCCGCCGCGCAGCGCTGACGCGGCCGTCCGGGTTGGCGCAGCGCCGCCAGGCCGGGCCGACACCCGTTTGGGGCGCGAAATGTGCACCGGGGCGGACATCGCACGCCCCAGTGCACAAACGACGCCCCGACGTCGCGCGGACCGGCGCCCCGCCGGACGCCGCACCCGTCGCCACGTCGTGGTCGCCCCGTCACCGCCCACACGACCCGCCTCGCGCCCTCGGCACACCCCGGGTCGGCGTCGGCTAGAATGATCAGATGCTTCGGCGCCCCGAGCGCCGCATCCACCCCATCCCGCCGAACCAGGAGGTTCCCCATGGCCGGACGTGACAAAGGCATCATCGACCCGCCGATCGACGCTCTGCTCGACAAGGTCGACTCGAAGTACCAGCTCGTCATCTACGCGTCCAAGCGCGCGCGTCAGATCAACGACTATTACTCCGACCTGCACGAGGGAAACCTCTTCGACAACGTCGGCCCGCTGGTCGACTCCACCGTCGAAGACAAGCCCCTCACGATCGCACTGCACGAGATCCACGAAGACAAGCTCCGGCTGCGCGCTGCGGAGTAATCCACAGCCCTCACCGGCTCACGCGTGAAGTATTCACAGATGTGACGATGCCCCGGGCGGCTCACCGCCGTCCGGGGCATACTTGTGCCCGTTCCCTGCTCGCTAGCCTCCCGGAGTCGTCTTGACCGACCTACGCCTGTTCACGTCCGAGTCCGTCACCGAAGGACACCCCGACAAGATCTGCGATCAGATCTCCGACAGCATCCTGGATGCCATCCTCACCGACGACCCCACGGGGCGCGTCGCCGTCGAGACCCTCGTCACGACCGGGCTCGTGCACGTGGCGGGCGAGGTGTCGACGCGGGCTTACGTCGAGATCCCCGCGATCGTCCGTGACGTGGTGAACCGCATCGGCTACACCTCGAGCGACACCGGGTTCGACGGCGAGTCGTGCGGCGTGTCCGTGTCGATCGGGGCGCAGTCCTCCGACATCGCCGCCGGCGTCAACAAGGCGTTCGAGCAGCGCGAGCGCGGGTCCGTCGATCCCCACGACCTGCAGGGTGCCGGCGACCAGGGCATCATGTTCGGCTTCGCCACGAACGAGACTCCGCAGCTCATGCCGATGGCCATCTGGACGGCGCACCGCATCGCCGAGCGTCTGGCGGCCGTGCGCAAGAGCGGAGCCCTGCCGTTCCTTCGCCCCGACGGCAAGACCCAGGTGACGCTCGGCTACGACGGCTTCACTCCGCGCACCGTCGACAGCGTGGTGCTGTCGACGCAGCACCACCCCGACATCTCGCAAGAAGATCTGCGCGCGCAGGTGCAGGCCGAGGTCATCGATCCCGTGCTGGCCGAGACCGGGCTCGAACTCCCCGATGTGAAGTACTACATCAACCCGGCCGGCCCCTTCGTCATCGGCGGCCCGAAGGGCGACGCCGGGCTCACCGGCCGCAAGATCATCATCGACACCTACGGTGGGGCCTCCCGTCACGGCGGTGGCGCGTTCAGCGGCAAGGACCCGTCCAAGGTCGACCGTTCGGCCGCCTACGCCATGCGATGGGTCGCGAAGAACGCCGTCGCGGCGGGCCTCGCCGACCGCCTCGAGGTGCAGGTCGCCTATGCCATCGGTAAGGCGAACCCCGTTGGTCTGTACGTGGAGTCGTTCGGCACCGCTCACGTGGACGACGACGTGATCGTGCGCGCGATCCGCGACGTGTTCGACCTGCGGCCCGCGGCCATCGTCGAGCAGCTCGACCTTCTGCGCCCGATCTACGCGCAGACGGCGAAGTACGGTCACTTCGGCCGGGAGCTGGCCGATTTCACCTGGGAGCGCACCGACCGCGTCGACGAGCTGCGCGCCGCCTCCGGGATCTGAGCGTGCAGCACGGCCGCGGGCCACGCGGCTCCGTCGGCGTTGCGCGTCTCGGGGTTGCGGGC
>NZ_CAUQWC010000339.1:0-2675 GCF_963521695.1 uncultured Microbacterium sp.
GGGCCGGCGGGGCCGGCGGGGCCGGCGACGCCGGCGGGGAGGGCGTCAGGCGCCGGGGCGCAGGACGACCTTGATGCAGCCGTCCTCCTTCTTCTGGAACGTCTCGTACAGGCCGGGGGCGTCTTCGAGCGGCGCGTGGTGGGTGACCAGGTCCATGACGCCGAGCGGGTCGGCGGGATCTTCGACGAGTGGAAGCAGGTCGTCGACCCAGCGCTTGACGTTGCACTGGCCCATCCGGAAGGTGAGCTGTTTGTCGAACATCGTCTTCATCGGCAGCACGTCGGCCTCACCGGCGTACACCCCGCTGAGAGAGACGGTGCCCCCGCGACGGACGAGGTCGATCGAGGAGTAGACGGCGGCGAGGCGGTCGAGGCCCGCCTTGTCCATGAGCTTCTGCGCGAGGGCGTCGGGGAGCAGTCCGATCGCGTTCTGCGCCAGTCTGACGCCGCCGTTGCCATGGGCCTCCATGCCGACGGCATCCACCACGGCATCGGCCCCGCGGCCCTCGGTGAGGTCGACGAGCTCGTCGACGACCGTGTCGGTGAGGTCGTAGGTCAGCACACCGTGCCGTTCGGCCATCGCGCGGCGGTCGGCCTCAGGCTCGATCGCGAGCACGCGGTAGCCGAGGTGCACGCCGATGCGGGCGGCGAACTGGCCGACCGGGCCGAGTCCCATCACCGCGAGCGTTCCCCCCTCGGGCACGTTCGCGTACTTCACGCCCTGCCACGCGGTCGGCACGATGTCGCTGAGGAAGAGGTAGCGGTCGTCGGGCAGGTCGTCACCGACGCGGATGTGGTTGTAGTCGGCCAAGGGCACGCGGAGGTACTCGGCCTGGCCGCCCGGCACCTGGCCGTAGAGCTTGGTGTAGCCAAAGAGCGCGGCACCGCTGCCGTACTCACGCACCTGTGTCGTCTCGCACTGCGACTGCAGGCCGCGGCGACACATGAAGCAATGCCCGCACGAGATGTTGAACGGCACGACGATGCGGTCGCCCACCGCGAGGTTCGTCACGGCGGAGCCGACCTCGACCACGACGCCCATCGGCTCATGGCCGAGCACGTCGCCCTTGTCGATGAACGGGCCGAACAGCTCGTACAGGTGCAGGTCGGAACCGCAGATCGCCGTCGAGGTGATCTTGACGATGGCATCGGTCGGTTCGAGGATCTCGGGATCGGGGACCTCCTCGACGCTCACGTTGCGCTTGCCCTGCCAGGTCAGTGCCTTCATGTCGTGCCTCTCGTTCCGGGGATGCCCAGTGTGCGCCCCGACACGGCGGCCCGCCGAGGTGGTTGACGAGCCCCCGGTGCGTGCGTCACGCCCCCGGCGCTGCCACCGGCGGAGCGTCGATCCAGGCGTGCACGCGCGCGAGGAACGCGGCGTATCCGGCGGGGGTGCGCCCGACGAGGCGTCCCGACGTCTCCACCTCGTGCACGTCGCTCGCGCGCTCGCGGGCCCCGATCGCCCGGGCCGCGCGAACGAGAGCGACGTCTTCATGGGCGGGGAGATCCGGGATGCCACCGGCCTCGGCGTACGTGCTGGCCCGAACGCCGAGATTGGCGCCGTGCACGTTGCCGGGCGGGCGTCCGCGATGGTGGGTGGCGCGCCAGTACGCGACGTGCCGCGCGCTGAGGTCGGCGAAGTCGGGGCGCACGGTTCCGAGGACCACGTCGGCGCCGGCATCCGCCAGGTCGAGCTGGTGGGTGATCCAGTCCGCGGGCACGACCGTGTCGGCATCCGTCATCGCGATCCAGGTGTCGTGCGCACTCGCGTCCAGCGTCGACAGGGCGTGCGCGACGCCGGTCCGGCGGGCGGCGCCGACGCGGCGCGCGCTGATCTCAACGACCTCGACCGGCCACCGCCGCACCTGCGGCTCGGTGGCGTCGGCGCACGCGTCGAGCACGACGACGACGACCGCGACGAGATCGGGGGCGCCCTCCCGCGCGCGCGCCACCGCTCTCGTCACCGATGACAGACATCGCCCGATCAGCGCTTCCTCGTCGTGCGCGGGGATGACGACCGCCACCGCCTTCACGGCACGAGTCCGGCCTCGGTCGCCACCGACCGCGCTCCCGGGCGCGCGAACACCTCGAGCACGAAATCCTCCTCCTCATGGCGCACGAGGCGCACCAGGTCGGGGCGTCCGGCGAGCGCGTCGTGGACGCTGTCGCCACTGCGGGGGTACTCCGCGACCGGATGCCGCCAGTGGCAGGCCACGAGCTGACCGTCTGTGCTGAGCGACCCGACGGCGGCGGCGAGCCCGCGATCCAGGTCGGCGCCCGCCCAGTAGTACGCCACTTCCGACAGCACGACGAGGTCGAACTCCCCCGCGGGCCAGTCGTCGGGGAGGATGCCGCGACGCAGCTCGACGTTCGCGCTGGTCGGCATTCGTCGGCGAGCCCGTTCGAGGGCGGCGGCGGCGAGATCGACGGCAAGGACTCGGTCGCTCCGCTGGGCCAGCTCCACCGTGAGCGCGCCGGTCGAGCAGCCCGCCTCGAACGTCGCCCGGTACCGACGCCGGGGCAGGGAGGCGAGCAGCACGGCGCGCTTGCGCTCCTCGTACCAGCGTGAATCGAAGCCCCACGGATCGTCGTGCCGGGCGTAGATGTCGTCGAAGTAGGCCTGGCCGACGGTGGCGTCCGGCTCGGGCTCAGGCTCGGCGGGGCCCGGGGCGGGCT
>NZ_CAUQWC010000340.1:0-2670 GCF_963521695.1 uncultured Microbacterium sp.
CGCGTGCCGACCGCGCGCTGCGATGGCCGGCTCGCGTGCGACCGCCGGCCCGAGGAGTGGGGCTCGCGCACGACCGCCCATCGTGGGTGGGGGTCTTCGCTCGCAGCCTGTCGCGCGCACGGCCCGTAGTCTCGTGACATGCTCATCGCCTTCTCGGTCGCTCCCTCCGGCATCGGTTCCGCTTCGGCGGAGAACCCCGACGGGTCGGTGCACGACGCCGTCGCCGCGGCTGTCGCGGTCGTGCGCGCGTCGGGGCTGCCGCACCGCACCAGCTCGATGTTCACCGAGATCGAGGGGGAGTGGGACGAGGTGTTCGCCGTCGTCAAGGCGGCGACGGATGCCGTGATGCCCTTCGGATCGCGCGTGTCGCTCGTGCTGAAGGCCGACATCCGACCGGGCCGCACAGGCGAGATGGACGGCAAGGTCGAGCGTCTCGAGAAGGCCCTGGAGCGCCGGACCGACTGAGGCTGCCTCCCACCCCGGCCGAGCGCGGGTCGGGGTCGTTCGGCGTGATGTCGTGCATCGGTGAATTGCTCGGACGTTCGCGCGTGGGCTGGCCTGTCGCAGCCCCGTCGGCCTCATACGTCGGCCGACCTGTCACCGCCTCGCCGGTCTCACGCGGCGGACCGTCCCGTCACCGCCCCGCCGGTCTCACGCGGCGGGCCGTCTCGTCACCGCCCCGCCGGTCTCACGCGGCGGGCGGGTCGGTCCAGACGCGCCTCGCGATGGCCGTCACGTCGGAGTCGATGCGGGCCATATCGTCGCGGAGTCGACTCTCGACGCTCTCGATCTGGGAGCTGAGGCGCGCCTCGACGCTGTCGATCTTGCCGTTGAGTCCGGCTTCGACGCTGCCGATCTTGGCGGTGAGTCCGGCTTCGACGCCGTCGATCTTGGCGGCGAGTCCGGCTTCGACGCCGTCGATCCTGAACCTCGTGACCTGGAACTCCGACACTGTCTCGTGACGCAGCGCGTCGATCCGCGCTTCGAGCCGATCCGTGTTCGCGGTGATGACCTTCGTCAGCGATCCCACGATGAGGTTCGTGCTGAACGTCATGCCGCCGAGCACGGCCGCGGCGAAGGTTCCGATCAGCACCCAGACCTGTGGTTCCGTCATCTCCTGCATCCCTTCATTGTCCGGTGAGGTGTGAGAGAGTGCCACGTTCTGACCGGGTGAAAATGCCGCATCTGCGCGATGGGGGAGAACCCTCCGATCAGACGCCCTGTGCAGGAGGGGCGAGGGATGCGGGACAACGGGGCGGGCTCACGCACCGCTCTCGAAACGATTCGACCAGACGGCCGCGAGCCCCCTACACTCATCGGGTGACCTCTTCGACGACCTCGAGAGGTGCGGCGATGCGGGCGCTCCTTTCTCTCGCCATCGGCAGTTTCGGTATCGGCATGACCGAGTTCGTGGTGATGGGCCTGCTGCCCAACATCGCGCGCGAGCTCGTCCCCGGTGCGTGGGCGGCCTCGCCCGACGACGCCATCGCCCAGGCGGGCTGGCTCATCTCGCTCTACGCCCTCGGTGTGGTCGTCGGCGCCCCCACGATCGCCGGGTCCGTCGCGCGCTTCCCGCGCCACCGCGTGATGATCGTGCTGGCCGCCGCGCTGGCGTTCTTCACGCTGCTGACCGTCATCGCCCCCACCTTCGAGCTCGTTGCGGCATCCCGATTCCTCGCCGGACTCCCGCACGGCGCCTACTTCGGCATCGGGGCCCTCGTGGCCGCGGACGCGCTCGGCCCCGGAAACCGCGCCAAGGGCGTCGCCTTCGTGCTCACCGGTCTCACGATCGCCAACGTCGTCGGCGTGCCGCTCGGCACCCTGCTCGGCCAGCAGGTCGGCTGGCGCGCGGCGTTCGCGGTCGTCACCGGCATCTTCCTGCTGGCGACCATCTGCATCGCGCTGTTCGTGCCGAAGCACCCCGGCTCACCCGGTCGCCGATTGCGTGACGAGCTGCGGGTGTTCCGCATCGGCCAGGTGTGGTTCGCGCTGGGGATCGGCGCGGTGGGCTTCGGCGGATTCTTCGCCATGTACAGCTACATCGCCCCCATGATCACCGACGTCGCCGGGCAGCCCGAGTGGAGCGTCTCCCTCGTGCTCGTGGTGGTCGGTATCGGCATGACGATCGGCAACGTCGTGGGGGGCGCGCTGGCTGACAAGAACCTGCGATTCTGGCTCTCCGTCGGTCTGGTCGCCCTCGCCGCGGCATCCGTCGGTCTCGCCCTGACCGCCGGCTGGATCGTCAGCCTCGTGCTGTTCGCGTTCCTCGTCGCCTTCTGCGGGGCGGCGTTGAGCCCGGCCATCCAGACCCGCCTGATGGACGTCGCCGAAGACAATCAGTCCATCGCCGCCGCCCTGAACCACTCGGCGCTGAACATCGGCAACAGCCTCGGAGCGTTCCTGGGCGGTCTCGCGATCGCGGCGGGACTCGGACTCGTCGCCCCCGCCTGGGTCGGCGCCGTGCTCGCCCTGGGCGGGCTGGTCGTCGCCGTCGTGTCGTACCGCATCGAGGATCGCAGCGGCCGTCATCCCGAGCACCGGATGCCGGCTGCCGAGGCCGCGCAGACCGCGATCACGGGGTCGATTCCGACGCAGCGCTGAGGCGACGCGGGCACGGCCCGATCGCACGCCGCGCTCGGTCGGCGCCGGGGTCGGGCGAGTGTCCAGGAC
>NZ_CAUQWC010000341.1:0-2668 GCF_963521695.1 uncultured Microbacterium sp.
GTGCGCGCGGGCGGCGACGCGGTGTCGGCATCGGCCGACGACCTGCCGCCCCTCGTCGCCGACCGCTACCTCGCGCTCAAGGCGGCGGGCCGCCTCTAGCACGTTCAGCCCCCATGCAGCCCGAGACATACGACGCGGCTTATCCTGAGGGGTAATCTTCGAGCCGTCTGCGCGTCCCCTCCGCGCCCGGCTGCGCCGTCTACGCACAGGATGCGGGAGCTCTCTTGCCAGGTAATGCCACCACGCACTTCGATGATGTGGCTCTTGTTTCGGTGGCGAGCGTCCTGCCCAGCCGCGTGACGACGTCCGACGACATCGAGGCGAGGCTGGCCCCGGCGCTGGAGCGTCTCAAGCTCAAGCCCGGGCTCCTGCGCCGCGTCGCCGGTGTCACCGAGCGTCGCAACTGGGCCGAGGGCGAGTCCTCCGACGAGGCGACCATCGCCGCGGGCAAGCAGGCGCTCGCCGAGGCCGGAGTGGACCCCAGCGAGGTCGGCCTGATCATCAACACCTCGGTCACCCGCAAGCACCTCGAGCCGTCGGTGGCCGTGCGCCTCCACCACGGTCTCGGCCTGCCGAGCTCGGCCATCAACTTCGATGTCGCCAACGCGTGCCTCGGCTTCATCAACGGCATGAGCCTGGCCGCCGGCATGATCCAGTCGGGCCAGGTCAAGTACGCCCTGATCGTCAACGGCGAGGATGCCGACGAGATCCAGGTCAACACCATCAACCGTCTCGTGCGCGAAGACCTCGATCGCGACGCCTTCATGCAGGAGTTCGCCTCGCTGACGCTGGGGTCGGGCGCCGCCGCCGCCGTGCTCGGCCGGGCGAGCGACCACCCCGAGGGCCACCGGATCGTCGGCGGCGTGACGCGCGCTGCCACGCAGTTCTACGACCTGTGCGTCGGCAGCGTCGACGGCATGTTCACCGATGCCAAGGCACTGCTCAAGGGTGGCCTCGACCTCGTCGTGTCGGCGTGGAAGGAGGCGAAGGACGAATTCTCGTGGACGGGCATGGACCGCTACATCACGCACCAGGTGTCCTCCGTGCACACCTCCGCGATCGTCCGCGCCGCCAAGCTCGAACGCACTCGTGTGCCTGTCACCTACCCCACCCTGGGCAATGTGGGACCGGCATCCATCCCCATCACCCTTGCCGCCGAGCAGAAGACGCTGCGCCGGGGCGATCGCGTCCTGCTGATGGGAGTGGGCTCCGGGCTGAACACCGGCATGCTGGAGCTGGCCTGGTGAGGGTCACCGCCCCCGGCGCGACCCTGCCCCCGGTGGGTCTGCCCGGCCTCGACCCGGCCCTTTCCCGCCTCGTCGCGGTCGACGGCGTCGCCGCCGATGCGCGCACCACCCGCACCTGGCACGTGCTCGACACCGGCGACGCTCTCGCCGAACACGGCATCGCCCCCGTCGGCACGATCGTCGCCGTCCACGGAAACCCCACCTGGTCGTACCTCTGGCGTGCACTAGTGAGCACCTCGCTGCAGCGCGCCGAAGCCGGCCGCACGGCGTGGCGGGTCGTCGCCGTCGACCAGCTGGAGATGGGCTTCTCAGAGCGCTCCGGTTTGCGGCGGACGCTCGCGCAGCGCATCGCCGACCTCGGTGCGCTCGTCGACGAGCTCGGCATCCCGGGTCCGGTCGTGACGATCGGGCACGACTGGGGAGGGCCCGTCTCGCTCGGGTGGGCCGTCGAGAACCCCGACCGCCTCGCCGCGGTCATCGCCCTGAACACCGCCGTGCACCACCCCGACGGTGCTCCCCTGCCGTTCGCGTTGCGTGTGGCGACCGCCCGGGGCATGCTCGCCGCCGGGACGACGGGGACCACCGCGTTCCTCGACACCACGCTCGCGCTCGCCGATCTGGACCCGGCCGTGCGCGCCGCCTTCCGCGCGCCCTACGCCACCGTCGCCCGCCGCCGGGGTATCGGCGGGTTCGTCGCCGACATCCCCGCCACGTCGGCCGACGAGAGCACCCCGGCCCTGCGCCGCATGTCGGCGGGGCTGCGGCAACTCGACGTGCCGGCGCTTTTGCTCCGGGGACCCAAAGACCCGGTGTTCGGCGAGGGACACCTCGACGACCTCATAGATCGCCTGCCCCACGCCGATGTGCATCGCTTCGAGGGCGCCGGGCACCTCATCGCCGAGGAACGGCCCTACGCCGACGTCGTGCTCGACTGGCTCGACGAGAAGGTCGTGGATGCCGAGATCCGCCGCCCGACGCAGGGTTCCGGCGCGATTCCGCCCGGCGACGCCGGCTCTACCCTCGCCACGGACGACGGCGCCGCCGAGCCCGCACCCACCGCCCCCGCGGCGGAGGCGGTCACCGGCTCCCTCTGGGACGCCCTCGACGCCCGCCGCGACGATGACGACACCGCCGTCATCGACATGAGCACCTCCCGCGACGGCGAGCCGTTGCGCGTGAGCTGGCGTCAGCTCGCCACCCGCGTGGATGAGATCGCCGCAGGCCTCGACGCGTTCGGCGTCCGCGCGGGAGACCGCGTCTCGTTGCTCGTGCAGCCCGGCCCCACCCTCACCGCCGCGCTGTACGCGTGCCTGCGCATCGGCGCCGTCGTCGTCGTGGCCGACCGCGGTCTCGGCATCCGGGGTCTGTCGCGCGCCGTCCGCGGAGCCGTGCCCGACGTCGTCATCGGCGAGGTCGCGGGG
>NZ_CAUQWC010000342.1:0-2644 GCF_963521695.1 uncultured Microbacterium sp.
CTCGTACGCCTACGAGAACGGCGGCATCCCGCACAACGAGCGCCTGGAGTTCCTGGGCGACTCCGTGCTGGGCCAGGCCGTCACGGTGCGCCTGTTCACACGGCATCCGGAGCTCGAAGAGGGCGGCCTCGCCAAGCGCCGCGCCAGCGTCGTGTCGACCGTCGCCCTCGCCGAGGTGGCCC
The DNA here is from genome assembly GCF_963521695.1 of uncultured Microbacterium sp. Classification (GTDB taxonomy): domain Bacteria; phylum Actinomycetota; class Actinomycetes; order Actinomycetales; family Microbacteriaceae; genus Microbacterium. The sequence continues at coordinate 183 of NZ_CAUQWC010000342.1, forward strand.
GCAGGATCGGACTTGGGGCGTACGTACGCCTCGGCCGTGGCGAGATCCTCACCGGCGGGCGCGACAAGGACTCGATTCTCGCCGACACGATGGAGGCGCTCATCGGAGCGACCTTCCTGTCGGCTGGTCCTGAGGCTGCGACCGCCATGGTGCTGCGTCTCGTCGAGCCGCTCCTCGCCGACCCCGAACGCTACGGCGCCGCGATGGACCCCAAGACGAGCCTGCAAGAGATCGCGGCCCGGCTGGGACTGCTCGCACCGGTGTACACGGTCGATGCCACCGGCCCCGATCACGACCGTCGGTTCACGGCCACGGTGATCGTCGGCGATCTCGCCACGACGGGAAGCGGCTCGAGCAAGAAGCAGGCCGAGATGGCCGCCGCCCTCACGGCGTGGCGCGAGCTCGACACCCGTGCCTGAGCTCCCCGAGGTCGAGGTCGTGCGGGCCGGCCTCGAGCCCGCCATCGCCGGCGCGCTGATCACGTCCGTCGACGTGCGCGACGAACGCGCGCTGACGCGGCACACCGGGGGAGCGGCCCACTTCGAGGCCGAATTGACGGGCCGGCGGATCACCGCCGCCGTCCGCCGGGGCAAGTTCCTGTGGATGCCGGTGGCCGGCGACGAAGCGATCGTCACGCACCTGGGAATGAGCGGGCAGATGCTGCTGCGCGTCCCCGGCGCTCCGGAAGAACGTCACGAGCGCATCCGCATCGAACTCGAGCATCCCGTGCATGGGCCGCTGTCGGTCGTCTTCGCCGACCAGCGCACGTTCGGCTCGCTCGCGCTCGACGAGCTCGTCGACACGCCCGACGGCGCCGCGGGCGGACGCGGGTCCGACCTCGCGCGCGTGCCCACCCAGGTCGCGCACATCGGTCGCGACCCGCTCGATCCGGCCTTCGACGCCGCCCGATTCCGCGCGAGGCTGGGCCGCACGGCATCCGGGATCAAACGCGTGCTCCTGGACCAGACGGTCGCCAGCGGTATCGGCAACATCTACGCCGACGAATCGCTGTGGGCGTCGCGTATCCACCCTGAGACGCCCGGCTCCGACCTGCCCACCAGATCGGTGAACCGCCTGCTCGGCGAGGTGCGGGCGGTGCTCGAGAAGGCGTTGGCCGAGGGCGGCACGAGCTTCGATGCGCAGTACGTGAACGTCAACGGCCAGGCCGGATACTTCGCGCACTCGCTCAACGCCTACGGACGTACCGGTCAACCGTGCCCCCGGTGCGGGCGCCCGATCGTGCGCGTGTCGTTCATGAACCGCTCGAGCCATTTCTGCCCGCACTGCCAGAGACGGCGCTGATCCTCGGCCCGCGCCCGGGACCGACCGCACGAGCCGCCCGAACGCGTCGTCGGGGACGATCCCGGGCGACGTGCCGCGGCGACGCGCGCGGTGGGGTCAGGAGAGGATCTTCTGCCATACGCCCTCGTACGAGATCGGGGCGAAGCCGATCTGCTCGTTGATCGAGAGCATCGGGCGGTTCTCCTCGGCGTTGTAGGTGATGACGCGGGGTGAGTCGGGGGCGATGTCCCGCCAGGCGAGGAGGCCGGCGCACTTGACCAGCAGGCCCAGTCGGTGCCCGCGATGGGAGGCCACCACGAGGGTGTCTTCCTGCCCCGTCACCGCCGCGCGGTCCTTGCCGATGACGAGCTCGTTGAACGCGGCGAGCTCTCCCGAGTCCACGTGCTGCGCCGCGGTCACCAGCATGTGGCGACCCGCGTCGAGGTACGTGGCCTCGTGGCGCCGGAGCCGTGCGGCATCCCACACCTCTTCGTCGACGTCGAGGTCGGCGGACGGCGCGTCCGTCGCCATGCGCGACTTCATCCAGGCGAAAGCGTCGACGAATTCGTCGGGCGTGGGCAGCGTCCACTGCACCACGCGATACCCGGCCGCCGCGGCCTCGGCCTCGGCGAGGAGGGTGCCGAGGCGTGGGCGGGCAACGGCGACATCGAGCGTGCTCACGCGCACGATCTGCTCGAGCGTGCAGCCGGATGCCAGCAGGAACCGCGCCGAGTGGTCGTTCGGCACGGCGCCGAACCCCGTGGGTGCCGCCAACTGCGGTCCCTCGGAGGCAGGGTGCGCGGCCCACGACTGCAGGACCGTGCGTCCGTGGGCGCGGGCGAGGGGCTCGATAATGGCGAAGGCGGCGCGACCGATGCCGTGACCCCACGCGGACCGGCGGAGTTCGATGAGGTAAGACCCGGTGCGGGCGCCGTCCTCCTGCGGGAGGTCGAGGCCCGCGCGACCGACGACCTCGCCGTGGAACACGGCGATCCATGAGAACCGCTTCACCTCCGGCCGGGGCTGGAACAGGGGGAGCAGTTCGTCGGCGGGCATCGATTCGTCGTCGTGTCCGGAGATCTCCTCGTAGACGAGGTTGCGCAGACGCACCATCTCGCGGAAGTCGGCGGCATCAACGTCGTCGATGGATGCCGGGATGTGAAGCGGCCGCAGCTCGAGGC
>NZ_CAUQWC010000343.1:0-2629 GCF_963521695.1 uncultured Microbacterium sp.
GTCGTGCACCGCGGCGTATGCCTCCGCGCGGGTGTCGAGCGGTTGCGCCTCGATCAGGCGCACACGGTCTATCAGCTCGGGCGCGGCATCCGGGGCGGTGCTGTCCGACATGGATGCCATGCTACCGACGTCAGCGCCCGCGGAAGGGGTCGGCGTACAGCTGCTCCGGTACGCGGAATCCGAAGATGGCGCGTCCCGAGTTCCAGATGGCCGCGGCTCCCGCTCGCAGCAGGTCGATCTGTCGGCCTCCCTGCGACACGATCCGCAGGTCGACGCCGTCGATCTCGACGATCGCGTCGCCCACGCGCGTGCGCGCGCCCTTCACGATCGTCGCCGGGTACGGCTCGAACAGCTGGCGCAGGTCTTCGATGATGTAGTCGGGACGCTGCGACGGGATGGCTGCGAGCACCTGCTTCGGCCGATCGATCCCCGTCAGCACCAGCACCGACGGCATGTCGGCCACATGCGCCCCTTGGATATCGGTGTCCAGGCGATCGCCGATGAAGAGCGGTGCCTGAGCCCCCGTCCGAGTGACCGCCACCTCGAAGATCGGGCGTTCGGGCTTCCCGGCGATCGTCGCGAGACGGCCGACCGCGGTGTGCACGGCCGACACGAGGGTGCCGTTACCCGGAGCGATGCCGCGTGCCTGCGGGATCGTCCAGTCGGTGTTCGTCGCGACCCACGGGATGCCCCCGTCTTCGATCGGTGTCGCGAGCGCGTAGGCGGCCTCGGCCAGCTGTGCCCAGCCGACCTCCGGCGCGAAGCCCTGGACCACCGCCGCCGGTGCGTCGTCGGCGCTGCGTGTCACCGTGAACCCGGCCTTTTCGACTTCGACGACGAGCCCCTCCCCGCCGATGACGAGCAGCGTCGACCCCGCGGGCACGAGGTCCTTCATCAAGCGCATCGCGGCCTGCGGGCTCGTCGTGACGTCGGATGCCTCCACGCGAAGCCCCAGCGACGACAGGTGTTCCGCCACGGAGACGTCCGTGCGGGAGGCGTTGTTGGTGATGTACCCGAGACGCCTCCCTTCGGCCTGGGCCCTGTTGAGGCTGTCGACGGCGTGCGGCAGGGCGCCCGGGCCGGCGTAGACGACACCGTCGAGGTCGGCGAGGACGACGTCGATCCCGTCGAGCGGGGTCGCATCCGGCTGGGCGCGCCCGAAGATCACCGTTCGCCCTCGCGCTCGTCGGCCGGCACATCGACACCGCTCGACGACGGTTCGCGGGACTCTTCGTCCCCGTGCCGTTCGCCTTCGACGACGTCGTCGGAGCTCGTCGTCACGACGTCCCCGTCCTCGTCGTCCCGCACGTTTCCGGCACCGTTCTCCTCGCCCGCGTGGGCCGACCCGTCCTCGTCGTCCTCGGTGTGGACGGCACCGTCTTGGTCGTGGACGACGTCGTCCACGGGAATGACCCCGGATGCCACGTCGACGCCGCCCTCGTCGTAGATGAGTTCGATCTCCTCGACCACGATCACCTCGCGATCCGCGACCCCCGACGCGGCATCCAGGGCGTCGGAGGCGATCTGAGCACGTCGTTCCCACTCGGCCGCCTCGTCAACACGTCCGAGCTCCTCGAGCACGGCCGCTCGGGCGGAGAACAGCGCCGGACTCCACTCGAACGCGCGGTCCGGGTCGGCCTCCGGGATCTCGAGTTCCTGCAGTGCGCGCTCCGTCTCGCCGAGATCCAGTCTCGCCCCCGACATGGCGATCGCGAGCTGGACGCGTACCGGAACCGACAGCGTCGAGCGGTCGACGGCGCGGCCTTCTTCGAGCGCACGGTCGGGGCGGCCGACGCCCCGCTCGCTGTCGACGATCAGCGGCAGCTGGTCGTCGGAGCCGGTGATGCGACGATGCGTACGGAGCTCCCGCAGCGCCAGCGCGAAGTCGCCGACGGCGTAGGCGGTGATCGCCACGGTCTCGCGGACGACGCCGACGCGGCCCGCGCTCCGGGATGCCGCCAGCGCATGCTCGTGCGCCAGCTCGGGTTCTTCGTCGATGAGGCGGGCCGCCATGGCGAGGTGACGCGCCACGTTCTCGGCATTGTCCTTGCTCAGGGTCTTGAGCTCATTGCGCGCTGCGCCCGGCAGGTCCCACGCGGTGACTTCCTCGGGGATCTCCGGTCCGCGCTCCCGTCGGTCCTGGGGCGGGCGCGTTGCGCGAGAGTCCTCACGGTCGAACCGTCGGGGAGCGCCCGCACCGGGGCGACGGTCGCCGGACGGCCGACGGTCGTTACCGGCGAAGCCGCGCGAGTCGCCCTCACGACGGGGGCGACCGACGCCGCCACCGTCCGTGCGGAAAGTCCGGTCTCCGGAACGCGGCGGACGAGAGTCGTTGTCACGACGGAACGGACGATCACCGTCACGCGGCGGACGAGAGTCGTTGTCACGACGGAACGGACGATCCCCGTCACGCGGCGGACGAGCGTCGTTGTCACGACGGAACGGACGATCGCCATCGCGCGGCGGACGAGAGTCGTTGTCACGACGGAACGGACGATCCCCCTCACGCGGCGGACGAGAGTCGTTGTCACGACGGAAAGGACGATCCCCCTCACGCGGCGGACGCGACTCACCGTCACGACGGAACGGACGATCGCCATCGCGCGAGGGCCGACCTGCGCCGGCGCCG
>NZ_CAUQWC010000344.1:0-2589 GCF_963521695.1 uncultured Microbacterium sp.
ACGCCGTGTCGTGCGGGCGGCTGCGGAGTGTTCTGGACACTCAACAGGGGGGCGGCGGCGGGGCACCGGGCAGGAGAGACGCACCCGCGCAGGGCGAGGCTCCCGCGCCAGGCATCCGAAGGGTGGCCGACTGTCCAAGACACGCCGTGTCGCCCCGGCACCTGCGGCGTGTCTTGGACGCTCGACAAGGGGGGCGGCCACGACAGGCAACACGCGGCGCGTGCCGCCACGATCCGGCGCCGGCGCGCGGGCCGTCGGTCCCGTTGAGTGTCCAGGACACGCCGCACTGCACCACCGCCCGCGGCGTGTCTTGGACGCTCAACAGGAGGCGGGCGCCGGGCGAGGGACCGCGCGTGGAGCCGCGCAGGCGCGGGTCAGCGGGCGGGAGCCGTCAGCCAGCCGACGACCACGTCACCGAGGGCCGTGCGCAGGTGCGCCCGCCGCTCGGGGGAGGCGAGGTCGACGTCGAAGAGGTGACCGAACGTGTACTGGTTCGCGACCTGGAACACGCAGTACGAACTGATCACGAGGTGCACGTCGATCGCATCCACGTCGGAGCGGAACACGCCGGACTCGCGCCCGCGCTCCAGGATCTCGTCGAGGAGGCTCTTCGCCGGCTGCGAGAGCGTGCGGAGCCCCTCGATCTGGCGGATGAACTCGCCGCGGTGGATGTTCTCGATCGCAACCAGACGGATGAAGGCCTCGTGCCCCACGTGGTGGTCGAAGGTGAGCTCGGCGAGGGCGCGGATGGCATCCACGGGATCGGCGTGATCGACGTCGATCGCCCGCTCCGCCTCGCGGATACCGCGGTACGCCTCTTCGAGCACGGCCCGGTAAAGGCCCTCTTTGCCGCCGAAGTAGTAGTAGATCATCCGCTTCGTGGTGCGGGTGCGGGCGGCGATCTCATCGACGCGGGCGCCGGAGAAGCCGTCTTCGGCGAACACCTCGGTCGCGACGGTGAGCAGTTCGGCGCGAGTGCGCTCGGCGTCCCTGCGTGCCTCGGCCATTCGGTCAGACTAGTGGACCCGCTTTGTACCAGATGGTACATTCGGCGCCCATGAGGACCTCGATGGCGACCGTCTGTATCAGCGGCACCCTGGCCGACAAGCTGCACGCGTGCGCGGAGGCCGGATTCGACGGCGTGGAGATCTTCGAGCCCGACCTGCTCGCCGCCCCCGAGAGCCCCGAGGAGATCGCCGCCCTCGCCGGTCGCCTGGGCCTGAGCCTCGACCTCTACCAACCGATGCGTGACGTCGAGGGAGTCGACGACGAGGCCTTCGCGGCGGTGCTGCGCCGAGCCGACGCGAAATTCCGCCTCATGCGACGCCTCGGCATCGACCTCGTGCTGTGCTGCAGCAACGTCGCCACCGCGACGATCGACGACGACGCCGTCTCGGCCGACCAGCTGCGGCGTCTGGGCGACCTGGCGGCGGGATACGGCATCCGCATCGCCTTCGAAGCCCTCGCGTGGGGACGCTTCATCGACGACTACCGTCGCGCGTGGCGCATCGTCGAACTCGCGGATCACCCCGCGGTGGGAGTGTGCTTGGACTCGTTCCACATCCTCTCGCGCGGTCACGACCCCGCCGCGATCGGCGGAATCCCGGGCGAGAAGATCTTCTTCGTGCAGCTCGCCGACGCGCCGCGGCTCAGCATGGACGTCCTGTCGTGGAGCAGGCACCACCGACTCTTCCCCGGTGAGGGCGACTTCGACCTGACCGACTTCACCGCGCGGATCGTGGATGCCGAATACACGGGGCCGTGGTCGCTCGAGGTGTTCAACGACACCTTCCGGCAGACCGACGCGCGGCGCACCGCCCGCCACGCGCGCCGCTCGCTGCGGTGGCTCGAAGACGCGGTGTCGCGCGCGATGCCCGACGCTCCGGCCGAGCTGCAGATGCTGCCCGACTCGGCCGCCCCCTCCGCCGTCGACTTCGTCGAGGTCAAGGCGGAGGACACCTCCGCGATCGAGGAGCTGCTCGGCCAGCTCGGTTTCACATCCCGCGGACGTCACCGCACGAAACCCGTGACGCTGTGGACCGCGGGCGAGGCGCGAGTCGTGCTCAACGAACAGCACGCCCGAGGGTGGGAACCGCGACTGGCGGCGATCGGCCTCGAGGTCGACGACGCCGAGGCCGTCGACCTGCGCATGCGCGAGCTGGGGGTGCCGCGCGCCTATCGCCGCACGTACGCCACCGAGGAGCGCCTCGACGGCGCGATCGCCCCCGACGGTACCGAGGTCTACTGGGCGCAGGCCGCCGACGAGGGGGATCCGGCCTGGGTGCGGGAGTTCGAGCACGGCGAGCCGGAGCTGGCCACCGAGATCACGGGAGTCGATCACGTGAGCCTCAGCCAGCCGTGGGATGCCGTCGAAGAGGCGACCCTGTTCTACACCGCCGGTTTCGCCTTGCGCGTCGACAGCAGCACCGATGTTCCCGGCCCGCAGGGCCTCGTCGCCAGCCGCGTGCTCGTCGCCCCGGGCGGAGGCGTGCGCCTGCCGCTGAACGTCGCGCCCCCGATCCTCGCCGCCGAGCGGGCGGGCGTCGCCCTCCCGCAGCACGTCGCCTTCGTCTGCGCAGACGTGCGCGC
>NZ_CAUQWC010000345.1:0-2584 GCF_963521695.1 uncultured Microbacterium sp.
CCGTCGGGTTCGTGGGCACGCTCAAGCCCTGGCACGGGGTGGACGTGCTGGTGGATGCCATGGCCGAGCTCGCGCGGCGGGGGCGGCGGGCGCGGCTGCTCGTCGTCGGCGACGGTCCGCAGCGCGCGGAACTGCAGGGGCAGGCGAAGAGCCTCGGAGTGGATGCCGAGTTCACCGGCGCCGTCGCCCCGGAGGACGTACCCGCGGTGCTGCAGCGCCTCGACATCGGCGTCGCGCCGTACCGGGCCGCCGACGACTACTTCTCGCCCTTGAAGGTCTCGGAGTACCTCGCCGCCGGCCTCCCCGTCGTGGGCAGCCGGGTGGGCCAGGTGCCCTCCCTCGTCCGGCACGGGTCCTCGGGGCTGCTGACCGCGCCGGGCGATGCCGCCGCGCTGGCCGACGCCCTGCAGACGCTCGTCGACGACACCGCCCTCTGCCGGCGGATGGCCGATCGGGCCCGCCAACAGGCGGTCGCCGAGCACGGATGGGACGGGGTCCTCGCGCGCATCCTGGGCGACGTGCCGGCGGCGGTGGCGTCGTGAAGCGGCAGAAGACCGCCTCCCCGCGCGCCCTGCGGCGGAGCCTCGCCATCGTCCGGCCGCACCTGCGCGGCAAGGCGTCGCTGATCGTGCTGGGCATGGTGGCCCTGCTGGCCGACGTGGTCTTCCGCGTGCTCGAGCCGTGGCCGTTGAAGTTCGTCGTCGACTCGGTGTCGGTGAGCCTGGGCGCATCGACGGGGGCGGCGGCGGGGATCCCGCAGGCGAGCCTCGGGCTGCTCGTCGCGTGCGCGACGCTGCTGCTGGGGCTCATCGCCCTGCGGGCGGTGGCGGCGTACGCGAGTACGGTCGCGTTCGCCCTGGTCGGGTCGCGCGTGGCGACCGAGCTGCGCGCCCGCGCGTTCGCGCACGTGCAGTCGCTGTCGGCCCGCTACCACTCGACCGCGTCGTCGGGCGACGTCGTGCAGCGACTCGTGAGCGACATCGGCCGCCTGCAGGAGGTCGCCGTCACGGCGGGGCTGCCCCTGGTCGGGAACATCATGACCCTCGTCGTCCTCGTCGTCGTCATGTCGTTCATGGACCCCCTCCTCACCCTCGTCGTGGTGATCGCCGCCGCGCTGTACGCGGTGTCGTCGAGGCGGAGCTCCACCCGCATCACCGACGCGTCGCGCACCACGCGGAAGGGCGAGGGCGCCCTGGCCGACACCGCGTCGGAGGCCCTGGGGGCCATCCGCGTCGTGCAGGCGTACGGCCTGGAGCGCCGCCTGGCCGGCGCCTTCGCCGACGGGAACGACCGGGCCCTGACGCAGGGTGTGCGCGCGCGCCGCCTCGCGGCCGGGCTGGAGCGACGCACCGACGTCATCGTCGGGTTCGCCACCGCGGCGGTGCTCCTCGGCGGCGGCTGGCAGGTGCTGTCGGGCAGCATGACCCCCGGCGACCTGGTCGTCTTCGTCGCCTACCTCAAACTCGCCATGCGCCCGTTGAAGGACCTCGCGAAGTACACCGGCCGCATCGCTCGGGCCGCGGCATCCGGCGAGCGCGTCGCCGACCTGCTGGCGGAGCCCGTCGAGATCGCCGACGGCCCCGACGCCGCTCCCCTGCCCCCGCTTCGCGGCGACGTCGCCTTCGAGGCCGTCGCGGTCGACGACGGGCGCGGCAGCACGGTGTTCCGGGACCTGACCCTGCACATCCCCGCGGGTCAGCACGTGTGTCTGCTGGGTCCGTCGGGTGCGGGCAAATCCACCCTGGCCGGCCTCCTCGTGCGCGCGGCGGATCCCCGCTCCGGTCGGGTGCGCCTGGACGGCATCGACGTCTCCCGCGCCACGATCGCGAGCGTCCGCTCCTCGGTGTCGCTGCTGCTGCAGGAGTCGATCCTGTTCGCCACGTCCGTCCGCGAGAACATCCGGTACGGGCGCCTGGATGCCACCGACGCCGAGGTCGAAGACGCGGCGCGCCGCGCGTTCGCGCACGACTTCGTCACCGCCCTCCCCGACGGCTACGACACCGTCCTCGGCGCGCGCGGCGGCACCCTTTCGGGCGGGCAGCGTCAGCGGATCGCGATCGCCCGCGCGCTGCTGCGCGACAGTCCGGTCATCGTGCTCGACGAAGCCACGACCGGGCTCGACCCGCACGCGCGCGGCCAGGTCGGCGCGTCGCTGCAGGCGCTGACCAGGGGACGCACGACCCTGTCGATCACGCACGATGTGACCCAGGCGCTGTCGGCCGACCGCGTGCTGTGGCTCGAAGACGGTCGCATCGTCGAAGACGGAGCGCCGCACGAGCTCATCGAGCGCGCCGACTCGCGCGTGCACGCGTGGATGCGGCGCGCCGACGACGAGGATGCCGTCGCGACGACGGGGGGCCGGCGATGACCGCGGCCGTGCACGCGCTGATCGAGCGAGACCCGGGCGTTCCCGGGCTGCGGACGCTGCTGGATCCGGCATCCCTCTCCGACGCGGTCGGGGCACCCGCCGAGGTGCGCCACCTGCGGTACAAGCCGGGCACGAGCCTGCTCCTCGCGTACACCACGCCCGAGGGCGCGTTCTGGGCGGGGGCGTGGGCGGGGCCCGACAAGCCGGGCTCGGCCG
>NZ_CAUQWC010000346.1:0-2580 GCF_963521695.1 uncultured Microbacterium sp.
TCGGGGCGTTCGTCGTTCATGAGCGTCTAGCCTGTGGGTTCGGCCTCACGGGAACCGGCGACGCGGTGACCAGCGGCGGTCTCGCGCACCGCGCCGCGCGCGGCCTGTCGCGGGGCGCACGCCCCGCGCCGAAACCGGAGGGCATCCCGCGAAGGGAGGACCCACCGCGAGAGAAAGATCCTCCGCTCGCCGAATCTCCTCCGCCGCGGCATCGCCGCCCCGACACCGCCGCCCTGCGAACGAGGACATCCCACGAAGGAGGACTCGGCACGAGAAAGCCCCTCCGCCCGCCGGATCTCCTCCGCTGTGCCGAGCCCGCGCCGCGCGTCAGATCTTCTGCCGCGGCCGGAGACTCCCCAGCCCGCCGTCGACGCCGATGATCTGCCCGGTCATCCACGCGTTGTCCGGCGAAAGCAAGAACTCCACGGCCCGCGCGACATCGTCGGGTTCGCCGAGCCGACCGAGCGGATGCATCGCCTCCGAGACCTTCCTCGACATGTCGGTCGACGTCAGTTTCTCGGTCAGACGCGTCTGCACCAGGCCCGGGGCGACCGCGTTCACGCGAAGTCCGTGAGCGGCGTAGCTCGCGGCCGCCGACAGCGTCAGACCGATCACGCCGGCTTTGGCCGCGGCGATGCCGTCGTGGTTGGGCAGGCCCGCCAGGGCGGCGGCCGACGACACCAGCACCACCGATCCGCCGTCGCGCATGTGCGACCCCGCAGCGCGTACCGCCGCGAACGACGTCGTCAGGGACGCGGCGATCAGGCCGTCGTATTGCTCGCGCGAGGTGAGGTGCGCGGGTTTGAGCAGCATGGATCCCGCGAACACCGCGATGCCGTCGAGATCGCCCGCCTCACCGACAACCCGGTCGACGGCGTCGAAGTCGGTGGCATCCAGGGTGAAGTCCGGTTCGATGACGGATGAGTCGCGAGCGGTTGTGAGGACGCGGTGGCCCGCCTCGCGCAGTCGTGTCGCCGTCGCCCCGCCGATGTCGCTCGAGGCCGCGATGAGAAGGAAGTTCGCCATGCGGCGAGTCTGACCACACCCGATGACCCGGATCGGGGGCTGGACAAGTGGTCACCCCGTGGTCAGCGCGGCGCGAAGGCGCTCGTTCTCGCTCAGCCGGTCGGCGTCGTCCTCCCACAGTTCGGCCAGCTCACCGGCATCCGATGTCGCGATCGCCAGTGCCCTGTTCGCGAGTGCGACCTCCGACATCGCCGTAACAGAACGAACCTCCCCGCCCCGCCCGGAGAGAATGGATGCCATGGACTGGCAGATCTCCGAAGACACGGTGCCCTCGGCCCCGGTGACGGAGGCCGACGCCCGTTCGCTGCTCGGACGTCCCCCAGCTACCGGCGCGTGGCGCGACGGCGACCCCGCGGGTGATCGCCGCTTCGCATCGTTCGGGTCCTTCCGCACGGAGAACGGCGAGTCCCTGCCGCACGTGCGCCTCGCCTACGAGACCTGGGGAGAGCTCTCCCCCGCCCGCGACAACGCGGTGCTCATCCTGCACGCCCTCACCGGTGACAGCCACGTCCGCGGCGCCGCCGGCCCAGGTCACCCCACTGCCGGGTGGTGGAGCGACCTCGTCGGCCCGGGAGCTGCGATCGACACCGACCGCTTCTTCGTCATCGCCCCCAACATGCTGGGCGGATGCCAGGGGTCGACCGGCCCCGCGAGCATCGCGCCCGATGGGTACGAGTGGGCGTCGCGTTTTCCGTACCTGACCATCCGCGACCAGGTCACCGCGCAGGCGCTGCTCGCCGACGAGCTCGGCGTCGAGCGGTGGTTCGCCGTCGTCGGCGGGTCGATGGGCGGCATGCACGCGCTCGAATGGGCGGTGGGTCACCCCGACCGGGTCGCGCGTGCCGCGATCCTGTCGGCCCCGCCGATCACGACGGCCGACCAGATCGCACTGAACTCGGTACAACTGGACGCCATCCGCGTCGACCCGCGCTTCTCCGGTGGCGAGTACTACGACGCCGGCGACGGCGACGGACCGCACCGCGGGCTGGCCCTCGCCCGTCGCATGGCGCTGCTCAACTACCGCAGCCCCACCGAATTGAACCAGCGCTTCCAGCGCTCGTGGCAGTCGGGTGTGAGCCCCCTGGGCCGCGGCGGGCGCTTCGCAGTGGAGTCGTACCTCGACTTCCACGGCAACAAGTTCACCCGTCGATTCGACGCCAACAGCTACCTGGCCCTGGTCGAGGCCATGAACTCGCACGATGTCGGCCGCGATCGCGATGGGGTCGAAGACGCCCTGGCGCGCGTCACCGCCACGACCCTCGTGCTCGGGATCGACAGCGACCGCCTCTTCCCCATCGACGGCCAGCATCGCATCGCCCGCGGCATCCCGCAGACCCTCGACGGTGACGACGCCGTCGTGCTCTCCAGCGACTTCGGCCACGACGGTTTCCTCATCGAGACCGCGGCCGTCGCCACGCACCTGCGTCGCCTTCTCGCCACCTGACGATCCCGGATGCCCGGTCCCGGGCATCCCCCGCCGTGTCATTCCCTCATCACGGACGTGCCGTCGCCCGTCCGCCTCCCGCGGGGCAGCGTCGACCGTCCGAGACACGC
>NZ_CAUQWC010000347.1:0-2575 GCF_963521695.1 uncultured Microbacterium sp.
GGTGCGGGGCGGTGGTGGTGCGGAGCGGAGCGGAGGGGGTGCGGGGCGGTGGTGGTGCGGTGCGTAGGGGCGGTGGTGGTGCGCGGCGGTGTCGGTACGGGGCGGCGGCGGTGCTGAGCGGAGGAGATACGGGGAGGGGAGGATGCGGGATCGCTCTCGCGTCCTCCGCTCGCCGCATCTCCTCCCCTTGTCACCCGAAACGTCGGGCCCTCCCCTCGTCACCCGAAACGTCGGGCCCTCCCCCTCGTCACCCGAAGCGTCGAGCTCTTCTCGCCTCGCCGCCACCCGCCGGGTCGTGCCCCCATCGGTGTCGCCTCGCACCCAGCGGCGATGGGGTTATGCCCCTCTCGCGAGGGCGGCGACGCGATCCCGCACTGCGTCGACCGCCGAACGCGCGCCTACGCTGAGCACATGCCCCTCTTTCCCACCCGGACCGACGCGTGATCGGCGTCGCCGACCATCTCGCCGGGGTGCTCTCGGCGGTCGAGCCGCTCGCTCCAGAGCCGCGCGACACCGCGACGGCGCGCGGACGGGTGCTGCGGCAGTCCGTGCGCGCCGCGGTCGACGTGCCCGGCTTCGACGCGTCGGCGATGGACGGCTTCGCGGTGCGCGACCTCGTGCACCCCGGCGTCCTCCGCGTGGTCGCCGACCTGCCCGCGGGCACCGATCTCGATCCGGCGCTGCGTAGCGGGGAGGCCGCGCGCATCATGACCGGCGCGCCCGTGCCGACCGATGCGAAGGCTGTCGTGCCCTTCGAAGACACGCTGCACGGCCTCGGCGGGGGCCTCGAACCGGTGACCGTCGTGACCGCGCCGCGCGCGCCCGGGATGCACATCCGCCGCCGCGGTTCCGACGTGCGTGCCGGTGGACTCGTCGCCGACGCGGGCGTGCGGCTGACCGCCGCTCGGATCGGTGCGATCGCGGCATCCGGTGTCGGCATCGTCTCGGTCTCGCGCGCCCCCCGGGTCGCCGTCGTGTCGACCGGGTCGGAGCTCGTCGCGCCCGGCGCACCCCTCACCCGCGGGCAGATCCCCGAGTCGAACAGCGTCCTGCTCGCCGGCCTCGCCGAGGAGGCCGATGCCGACGTGGTGCTCCGCACGAGCGTCGGCGACGACGGCGAAGGGCCACGCCGGGCCATCGAGAGGGCCGAGGCCGCCGGAGCCGACGTCGTGGTGTTCTCGGGCGGGGTGAGCGCGGGCGCCTACGAGGTCGTGAAGAACACCCTCGGCGACCTCATGCGCTTCGACCGCGTGCGCATGCAGCCCGGCAAGCCGCAGGGCTTCGGACGAACCGGCGCGGGCACTCTGCTGTTCGGCCTGCCGGGCAATCCGGTCAGCGCCGCGGTGTCGTTCGAGCTGTTCGTGCGACCGGCCCTGCGCGCTCTCGAGGGCGACGCCGAACTCGGTCGTCCCCAGCTGCGCGTCGAGCTGACCGAGGGGTGGCGCGCACGCCCCGAACACGTGCAATACGTGCCGGTCACCCTCGATCGCCGCGATCCCGCACGCTGGCGCGCGACCCCCACGCCGCGGGGAACCCGGGGGTTCGGTGAAGCCGATGCTCTCGCCGTCATCCCACCGAGCGACGTCGCGCTCGCCGCCGGCGACAGCGTGACGGTCGCGCTGTGGTGAGTGTCGACGCGATCGTGCTCGCGGGCGGCCGCGGGTCACGCGTGGGCGGCGCGGTGAAGCCCCTCTTCGAGGTGAACGGTTCGACGCTCCTGGGCGCGGCCGTCAGTGCCGTACGCGCGCGGGGGGCGAGGCGCGTCATCGTTGCGGCGCCCGTGCTCGACGCGGGCCTCGACGCGACCTGGGTGCGCGAAGACCCGCCCTTCGGAGGGCCGGTCGCGGGGATCATCGCGGCCCTTCCCGCAGTGGATGCCGAGGATGTCTTCGTCGTCGCGAGCGATCTGGCGACCGCGGGGCCGGCGGTGTTGCTCCTGCCCGACGGGCTGCCGGCGGGGATTGACGGCGCGTGCCTCGACGACGGGCGGCGCCAGTGGCTGATCGGCCGGTATCGCACCGCGGCGCTGCGGGCAGCGGCATCCACTCTGTCCGGCGCGGGACGCGATGCGCCGATGCGGGCGCTGCTGGGCGGGCTGAACGTGGTGACGGTCCCCGCCGATCCGGCCCTCACGCGCGACGTCGACACGTGGGACGATCTCGAGGCGGCGCGGGAACGCTGACGCCCGCCACGGTGCACAACCGCGGGTCTCTGGGGCGACACGCCGGTGCCGCGCTGCGAGGCGCGGCGTGTTGACGGCGCGGCCCGCGGTTGTGCACGTGCGGCTCGAGGTGCGAGGGTGCCGCAACGGACGTGGGACGATTTCACGAAGGCCCGAGGAGGAGTCATGACAGAATCACGCACCCTGCCGCCTGAGGCGCTCAACGACTGGAGCGCGGCGCTCGCCGAGCGCTTCGGTCTGGCCGAGGGCGACATCCCGATCTCGCTGATCCTCGACCTCGCGCGCGATGTGGCGAACGGCGTCGCTCGTCCCGCCGCGCCGTTGAGCGCATTCGTCGCCGGGCTCGTCGCCGGTCGCGCCGGGGGGACACCCGCCGAGACCGAGGCCGCGGTC
>NZ_CAUQWC010000348.1:0-2568 GCF_963521695.1 uncultured Microbacterium sp.
TCGCGGCCCGAAGCCCCCGTCGCGGCCCGAAGCCCCCGTCGCGGCCCGAAGCCCCGGTCGAGTGTCCAGGACACGCCGCGCGGCGAGTCGGGAAGCGGCGCTTCGTGGAGAGTCAACAGCCTGTGCGCTCGGCGCTCAGCACCGGTCTTCCTCCGCCCGCGCCGTGGCCCCGGTCGCGGCCCGAAGGCCCGGTCGCGGACCGAAGCCCCGGTCGAGTGTCCAAGACACGCCGCGTAGCGAGCAAGGCCGCGGCGCGTCTTGGACACTCGACCAGCTCCCCGACGTCGAGACAGGGCGTCAGGAGCCGGGCAGGGCCTCGAGGGCGGCGGCGAGCGCGTCGATCGCGGGGCGCTGGCCCTTCACGAGGGCGGCGCGCGCGGCATCCAGGTCGGTCCACTCGGCGCGGTCGACCTCGGGGAACGACGCGGTGCGACCGGAGCGCGGCGGCCACTCCATCTCGAAGGTTCCGTATGTGAATTCGGATGCCGTGAACCCGGCGCCGTCGCCCACGAACACGACGACCTTCTTGCCGCTCGAGGACGCGAATGTCCCCAGCTCAGCCCAGTCGACGTCGGGCGGCTCGACGCCGAGCTCCTCGCGGAATTCGCGCTGCGCGGCATCCAGAGCTCCCTCGGAGTCGGGGTCGAACTCGCCCTTCGGGATCGACCAGGCGCCCGCGTCCTTCTTCGCCCAGAACGGTCCGCCCATGTGCGCGATGAGCACCTGGGGCGCGGGGGTGAGACGGTACAGCAGCAGCCCCGCGCTCCAGGCGACCATCAGGACACCGTCGCCGGAACCCGGTTCGCCTCGTCGGCGATGATGTCGGCGCGCTTGCGGTAGGTGCGGGCCGACACCCGGTCGAGGGCGATCTGGCCGCGCATCTTCTCGGCCTTCTCGTACAGCGACGGACCCCCGAAGCCGGTCAGCACCTTCACGAGCACCGGAAGCAGCTCGATCATGAAGAACAGCGCGGCGATCAGGTAGTGCGCCCAGCGGAGCACCGGCTCGCGGTCCGATAGTCGCTCGAGCGCCGTGATCTGGCTCAGCAGACCCACCGCGCCCGCGTTTCCGTCGGCGACCGACTCGGCGCGCGCGTTGTAGGCCGCCAGCGCCGATTCGTACTGGGCACGGGCGGCGGGCAGCTGATCCTGCGCCTGCTGCTTGTTGGAGTCCGCGGTGGATGCCGCAGCCTCGGTGCCCGCGGTGTTGGCGGCCGCGAGCGTGGACTGCGCCTGGGCGAGCTGCGTCGACAGGGAATCGTACGCCGACTGCGCCTGGGCGAGCTGTGCCTGCGCCGCGTCGGAGCTCGCGCCGCTGCCGGCGAGACCGGTGCAGCCGGGAACGGTTCCGGCGCCCTGACCGGTCAGTTCGCACTGGTATACCGCGCGCGCCTGATCGATCACGCTCTGCTGCGCCGCGAGCTGTTGCGTGAGCTGGTCGACGGTCTGCTGCGCGGCGGCGGACTCGGCCGATGTCGCCGAGGTCCCCGTCACGATGCCCGTCGCCGCCTGGTTCTCGAGCGCCGACACCTGCGCGCTCGCCGCGTCGAGCGCCTGCTTCTCGGGGCCGCCCGTCACGGCATCCTGATCCGTCAGCGCCTGCGTGACGTTGGTGGAGTTCACCTCGCGCACGATGTCGTTCTGGAACACCTGCAGCACAAGGGGCTCCGCCACCACGATGCCGATGAGCGCTGCCATGATCACGCGCGGGAAAGCGAGACCGAGCAGCCGGAAGATGTTCTTGGTCGAACGCATCGTCGAGGTGAGGAAGCGGTCGAGGTTGAAGATGATGAGGCCCCACACCAGCGCGAGCGGGATCGCGAGCAGGATGCTCACGCGCACACCGGTGAGCAGGGCGAACATCATCGACAGCGCCGAGACGAGGGCCGTGCCCGCGAGCACGAGGAACATCTGCACGAATCGGGGGACCTCTTCGGGCACCTCCTCGAGCACGTCGTTGTCAGCGCCGCCGAGAACGGCCATGCGGCGGATGAGCGACAGGCGCGGGCGGCGCGGGTCGTGGCGGCGCAGACGCGGCTGGCGGGGTTCGGATGCCATCGGGCTCGGTGCCGCTTCGGGCTGCGGCGCGCGCCCGTCCGGCGCGACCCCGACCGACTCGCGGTCGAGGCGGAGGGTCTCGTCGTCGGGCGCGGATGCCGCGGAGTCGCCGTCGTAGCGGAGGGTCTCGTCGTCGGGAGCGGATGCCGCGGAGTCGCGGTCGAAGCGAAGGGTCTCGTCGGCGGCGAAGGGGTCGCGGGGTTCGTCGTCGGCGGGTGGGGCGCCCCACGGCTCGGAGGTGTGATCGGGTGTCGCGGCGTCGGGTGTCGCGGCGTCGGGTGTCGCGGCGTCGGGTGTCGCGGCGTCGGGTTTCGCCGCGGTCTGAGCGGCGAGGATGTCGTCGAGATACTGCTCGCGTTCCTCGTCCGTTGTGAACTCGATGCGGCCGTCGGAGCCGAAGCGGCCGGGCCGGTGAGCGGAAAAGGACATTCGCACAGGGTACGTCGCGATCCCTGCCCGCTCCTGAGCGCCGCCTGAGGCGCTGCCCAGCGTCGGGCGCGCGGCCCGATCG
>NZ_CAUQWC010000349.1:0-2565 GCF_963521695.1 uncultured Microbacterium sp.
CGGTCGCGCAGCTCGTCGCGCAGCAGCGACAGCAGCCCGTCGAGGCTCGGCGCGATCCGCCGCGCGGTGACGGCCCCGGCGGGAGGCGTGTCGCCCGTGACGTGGGGGAGCAGGTCGAACCCGTGCCAGTCGTCGCGCTGCGCGGGAGCCACGGCGAGGGCGACGTGCACGTCGTCGGGGGAGTGGAACGCGGCGATCTGCGCCGCGAGGGCACGGGCGACGCGCAGGGTGTCGCTGCGCGCGCCGACGAGAGAGACCTGTCCGCCGCGCTCGAGGTCGACCGTCGCCGGCATGCCCTGCGAGACCCCGGCCAGGCGCACCATGCGCTCGGCCGACTCGCGCATCACGGGGTCGAAGGGCTGCACGGGGTTCTGCTCGGGCGGCAGTGCGACGTCGACGGCCCGCAGGTCGCCGGTGCCGATGCGTGCGCGCAAGAAGTCGGCATCCCCCGGGCGTCGCTCCCAGCGGCGGGCCGGGTCGGCCGCGATCTCGACGAGCGTGCCGGGAGCGGGATGCAGCGCGAGCGCCCTGCTGCGTTGGGTGTCGGCCGTGCGGCGCACGTCTTCGCGCGTCTCCTCGAGGTAGTCGAGGTAGCGCTCGCGCTGCACGCGGCGTTGGCGGGCGGCGTTGCCGCGCTGGGTGAGGGCCATGCCGAGACCGCCGACGAGGGCGACCACGAGGATGACGGCGCCGACAACGACCATGATCGGGTTGTTGCGCAGCAGCACGATCATCGTGATCGACGAAAGGCTGCCGACGATCGGCAGCAGCGACTGCAGCGGGAAGCCGGTGTTGCCCTCGCCGATCGGCGGCGGCGGGGCGAGGATCACATCGGGAGCGGGCTCGACCGCTTCGCTGATGCGGGCCGGACGGTGAACGATGCGGACGGTCACGCGGGCCTCCCCGTCGCCCCCACCACGGAGGCCGCGAGCCGGATGACCGCGAGGTGCATGACCGAGCGGCGTGCCCGCCCGCCCGCGGCGAGTCCCGCGTCGAACGGGAGGGGCAGGACGACGTGGTCGGTCCCGGTGGCGATCGCGCGCGCGACGCCGTCGCCTTCGCGTGCATGGTCGACGAGCGCGAGGACGACCGACGGCGATTCGGGCAGAGCGTGCACGGCGTCGACGACCGAGCGCGCGTGTTCCGCCGCGGTCCGACGGGCGTCGCTGACGAGGCAGACGACGTCGCACAGCGCCGCGCACGCGGCGAGATCGACCACCGGGTGCCGCGTTCCGAAATCGGTGACCGCGACGTCGAAGAACCGGGCGATGGGCGCCGCTTCGCCGAGCCACGCGCCCACCGCGTCGTCGGTGTCGCGGGGGCGCAGCGCCACGATCCCGTCGCGCTCGGCGAGCCCGCTCAGGGCTTCGGCGGTGGTGCGTGCGGCTGCTCGCGTCTCGTCGGGCGAGACCGGGGTCGCGCCCAGGCGCCCGGCGAGACCGGCGGCTCCGGTCGAGACGTCGACGGCGAGCACCGGCTCGCCGCGGCGACCCGCGATCGCGAGGGTGAGCTGGTGGGCGACGGTGCTCGTGCCGGCGTCCGGTGCGAGCGACATCACGCCGACCCGGCGCGTCGTCGACAGGCCGCCGCGGATCGCGGCATCCCACTCCGTCAGCCGGACACGGCCGTTGGCGCCGCTGCCGAACACCGCATTCGACACCGCACGCAGGTCGAGCACGCTCACGAGCGTCCGCCGAACATGCCGAGCAGGTCGGCGTAGACACCCAGCGCCCCCACGAGCAGTGGCACCAGCGAGACGACGGCGAGGGTCTCGACCACGTTGCCGAGGCCGCGCAACCGCGCCCGCACGTGGGGGCGGGGCCGCACCAGCACCATCGTGGCGATGAGAGCGGCCAGCACGATCGCGACACCCGCGCCGACCCAGCCGAGGCCGCCCGAGAGCAGCACCGTCAGACCCGCCACGGCGATCGCGCCCGCGGCCGTCCACAGAAGCCAGCCCTGCCGGCGCAGGGGGAATGCCCGCGTGCGGAGGGCGGCGACGAGGAAGAACGCCAGGGCGAGCAGTTCGGTCCAGACCGTGCCCGAGAACGCGAGCGCGACGCCGGCTACCCCGAGAACGGATGCCACGGCCCCCACGCTCCACGTGAGTGCCGCGTACGCCTCGTCGATGGCGGCGAAAGCGCGGGAACGGGCGGGCGGGGCGCCGTCCGCGGCGCGCTGGTCGAGGTCGGTGAGCCCGGCGGCCGACAGGGCGATCCAGGGCAGCGGGCCGGTGGCGAACGCGGCGATCACGCCGGTGACGGCCGCGGCGGCCACGGCATCCACCCCGCCGAGGACGAGCCCGAGCAGCAGTGACGACAGCTCCGCGCCCAGTGCTCCGCCGGACGCGGCGCCGCGACGACGGTGGGCGACTCCGGCGCCGAGGAGGGCGACGGTGAATCCCGTCGCGAGGGCCGCGGCGACCCCTCCCATGAGGGGTGCGGCCCCGACGAACCCGTGGGAGGTCAGTGCCGCCGTCGTCGCACTGCCCACGGGCAGCGCCAGACCGGCGGCCGCGGCCGTCACGCACGCCGACAGACGGCGGAGCCCGCCGAGGCCGAGGCC
>NZ_CAUQWC010000350.1:0-2549 GCF_963521695.1 uncultured Microbacterium sp.
GGCGATGACCTGCGCGCCGGGGACGCCCGCTCGCGGGACCGGTCGAGATGGGGTGTCCACGATGTGGACGGTACGCGCTGTGGCATCCACATCGCAAGATCCCGCTGCGCCGTGCCGCAGCCGCGGGCGCAGCATGGGATCACCGCTGTTCGAAGGAGTACGCGTGATCGACAAGACCTGGGCGTCGGCGGCCGTCGCCGTCGCCGACATCCCCGACGGAGCCTCGCTCGCCGTCGGAGGGTTCGGCCTCTCCGGCAATCCCATCGCCCTCATCGAGGCGCTGCTCGCGCAGGGGACGCGCGACCTCTCCGTCGTGTCGAACAACTGCGGGGTCGACGACTGGGGGCTCGGCATCCTGCTCGGGGCGGGCCGCATCCGCAAGATGACCTCGTCGTACGTCGGCGAGAACAAGGAGTTCGAGCGGCAATTCCTCACGGGCGAACTCGAACTCGAGCTCACCCCGCAGGGCACGCTGGCCGAGAAGCTGCGCGCCGGCGGCGCGGGCATCGCGGCGTTTTACACCCAGACGGGCGTTGGCACGCAGGTCGCCGAGGGCGGACTGCCACGCCGCTACGACGCCACCGGCGGCGTCGCCGTGGCATCGCCGGCGAAGGACGTGCGGAGCTTCGACGTGCGCGGCGAGCCCCGTGAGTTCGTCCTGGAAGAGGCGATCACCACGGAGTTCGCCCTCGTCCACGCCTGGAAGGGCGACCGCCACGGCAACCTCGTCTTCCGCAAAGCCGCCCGCAGTTTCAACCCCCTCGCCGCGATGGCGGGACGCACCTGCATCGTGCAGGTCGAGCACCTCGTCGAGCCCGGCGAGATCGACCCGGATGCCGTTCACCTGCCCGGCGTGTTCGTGCACCGCATCGTCGAGGTCGGCGAGGTCGAGAAGCGCATCGAGAAGCGCACGGTCCGTGAAGGTGCCGCTGAGCCCGGACCGGTTCCTTCGACAGGCTCAGGGCCCTCCACTGCGAACGAGAAGGAGATCTGAGATGGCCCTGTCCCGCACGGAGATGGCGGCCCGCGCCGCCCGCGAGCTCGACGACGGCGCCTACGTCAACCTCGGCATCGGCCTGCCGACCCTCGTCCCCAACCATGTGCCCGACGTGGTGACCGTCGTGCTGCAGTCCGAGAACGGGATCCTCGGCGTCGGTCCGTACCCGACCGACGACGCGGTCGACGCCGACCTCATCAACGCCGGCAAAGAGACGGTGACGACCCTCCCGGGGTCCGCCTTCTTCGACTCGGCGCTGAGCTTCGGCATGATCCGCGGCGGCAAGATCGACGCCGCGATCCTCGGGGCGATGCAGGTGTCGGCATCCGGAGACCTGGCCAACTGGATGATCCCCGGGAAGATGGTCAAGGGCCCCGGCGGGGCGATGGACCTCGTCCACGGCGCGGCGCGCGTGATCGTCCTCATGGAGCACGTCGCGAAGGACGGCTCGCCCAAGATCGTCGACACCTGCTCGCTACCCCTCACCGGCCGGGGCGTCGTCGATCGCATCATCACCGACCTCGCCGTCATCGACGTGACGCAGGATGGACTCGTGCTCGTCGAGCTCGCCCCGGGCGTCGGCGTCGACGAGGTGCGGGATGCCACCGAGCCCCCGCTGACCGTGAGACTCACCGAGGAGATCGAAATCGCATGAGCGCTGAGAACGACGTCGTCATCGTCGCCGCCGCACGCACCCCGCAGGGTCGGCTGAACGGACAGCTCGCGGGGCTGACGGCCGTGGAGCTCGGCGCAGCCGCGATCGACGGCGCCCTCGAGCGCGGGCGTGTCCCCGCCGTGCGCGTCGACGCCGTGCTCATGGGGCAGGTGCTGCAAGCGGGTGCCGGTCAGAACGCGGCCCGACAGGCCGCTGTCGCGGCCGGGGTCGGCTGGGACGTGCACGCGGCGACGGTCAACAAGGTGTGCTTGTCGGGGCACACCGCCGTCATCGACGCGGCGCGCATGATCCGGGTCGGCGACGCCTCGGTCGTCATCGCCGGCGGGATGGAGTCGATGACCCGCGCCCCGCACCTGCTGATGAACTCCCGCAAGGGCTACGCCTACGGCTCGGTCGAAGTGCTCGACCATCTCGCGCACGACGGCCTGACCGACGTCTACGACCGCGAAAGCATGGGGGCCTCGACCGAGCGTGCGAACTCTCGATTCGACGTCACCCGCGAGCAGCAGGATGCCGTGGCCGCCCGATCGCACCAGCGCGCGGCCGCGGCCCGCGACGCCGGGCGGTTCGACGCGGAGATCGTGCCGGTCGGCATCCCCCAGCGAAAGGGCGACCCGGTGGTCGTCACCGTCGACGAGGGGATCCGCGACGACACCACGGTCGAGACGCTCGCGAAGCTGCGCCCGGCGTTCGCCGAGGGCGGGTCGATCACGGCGGGCAACGCTTCTCAGATCAGCGACGGCGCGGCCGCGGTGGTCGTGACGACGCGCGCGATCGCGTCGGAGAGCGGGTGGGACGTCCTCGCCGTCGTGGGCGCTTCGGGCCAGGTCGCCGGTCCCGACAACTCCCTGCACGAGCAACCCGCCCGCGCGATCG
>NZ_CAUQWC010000351.1:0-2533 GCF_963521695.1 uncultured Microbacterium sp.
CGGCATCTCGGGTCACCCGCCCGGAAACGACGAAGACCCGGATGCCAACGGCATCCGGGTCTTCGTGTATCGCGTTACCGCGACCGCATGAAGCGTTATTACTTCAGGGTCACCGTGGCGCCGGCACCCTCGAGCGCCTCCTTGGCCTTCTCGGCGGTCTCCTTGTTCGCGCCCTCGAGCACGGCCTTGGGAGCACCGTCGACGACGGCCTTGGCCTCGCCGAGGCCGAGCGAGGTGAGCTCGCGGACGACCTTGATGACCTGGATCTTCTTGTCACCGGCGGCCTCGAGGACGACGTCGAACGAGTCCTTCTCCTCGACCTCTTCGGCGGGGGCAGCGCCACCGGCGGCGGGGCCGGCAACGGCCACGGGGGCGGCAGCGGTGACGTCGAAGGTCTCCTCGAACGCCTTGACGAACTCGGACAGCTCGATGAGCGTGAGCTCCTTGAACGCGTCGAGCAGCTCTTCGGTGCTGAGCTTAGCCATGTTGTATCTCCTTGATCGGGTTAATCAGCCGGGCCGGGTCAGGCCGCGGTGTCCTGCTTCTCGCGCAGCGCGTCGACCGTGCGAACGGCCTTCGACGGAAGCGCCTGGAAGACGTATGCCGCCTTGGTCATCGTCGCCTTCATCGCACCGGCGAGCTTCGCCAGCAGGACTTCACGGCTTTCGAGATCGGCGAGCTTGTTGACCTCATCCGCGGTCAGAGCGGCGCCATCGAAGTAGCCGCCCTTCACCACGAGCTGAGGGTTAGCCTTGGCGAAGTTACGCAGGCTCTTCGCGACGGCGACGGGGTCGCCGTGCACGAACGCGATGGCAGACGGGCCCTTGAGCTCGTCGTCCAGTCCCGTGACCCCCGCGTTGGACGCGGCGATCTTGGTCAGCGTGTTCTTCACCACGGCGTAATCCGCGTCCTGACGGATGTCGTTGCGCAGCTGCTTGAGCTGGGCAACCGTCAGACCGCGGTACTCGGTCAGCAGAACGGCGGTCGAGTTCTCGAAGTTCTTCGTGAGCTCGGCGACCGATGCATCCTTCTGCGCCATGGCCACTCCTTGTGTGTACGAGGCGCTCCGCGATGACGGGGCGCCAGCCGAAGACACCGGGTCTGGGCAAAAAGAAGAGCTCCGGCGCAGGCGCACGGAGCTCGGATTCCCTTTCAGGAGGAGTTCAAGTGACCTGCGTAGGTTCTCTGCTTCTCAGCAGACGCTTCGACCGGAATGCGAGCACTCCGATAACCGACGGTCTTTGGCTTGGCATCCACTGTACCCGACGCCCGCCACCTTCGCCAATCCGCCCGCCCGCCGCCGATTCTCCACGCGAGATCACACGATCCGCTCGAGCGCACACGCCGCGCCCGGCGGACATCGTGTCAGTCGGAACCGAGCGTGTGCTCTCACGCGGCCGGCCGCGGCACCCCGAATGCCGTGAGACGCGCACCGAGCGCCTCAGGCGTCGCGATGTCGCGAAAGCCCCCACGACACAGTCGCCATTGCGTGACGCCGCGAATCCAGTCCTCGCGACGCTTCTCCCGAAGCAACACTTCTTCGAGGGTCCGTCCGCCGCGCATCGACGGGTCGAGGTACTTCCCCTCGCCGTCGAACTCCCAGAACGTCCTCTCGTCGGCGAGACCGATGTCGACCTCGTATGGTTCCCCGTCCGGGCCGTCGACCGGCACCTGGAGCTCGAAGTCGCGGTACCCGAGCCGAAACAGCTGTAGACGGCTCAGGCTCTCACCGGGCAGTTCGGCGCGACCGTCGAAGAACTCGATGACCCACCGGGCCCTCGCAACACCCCGGCGACCCGAGGCCTCCCCCGCCCGGGCGCGCAAGCGCTCACGCCAAGCCTCCTGGGCTCCGGGGTCGAAGTCGCGCCCCTTGACCGCCATCCGTCTCGCCGCTGCATCTGCGCACGACACCCCGGCCTCCAAAGAGGCGACCCGCGCGATGTCGAAGACGGTGCGCTCCACCGATGTGCATCGGATGCCGTCCACATCGACGATGTCGTCCGCGTTCAGTTCGTCGAGGTGGCGTTTGAGGCCCGGGCGGCTCGACATCCGCGCATCCCCGGCCACGGTCACCTCGACCGGCCGGTTCGCGACGCCCACCAGCGCGAGCCCGTGCACCACTGCCGCCGAGACGTGTGAAACCACCGCATCGCCGCCCCGCATCCGGCTGGTCGCCGCGACGATCCGCAGGCGCAGGTCGGCCTGGGGCCACAGGTGGTCCACCGCGTCCCGCGCGACGTAGACACCGCGCTGCACACGACGCCACTCACTCGACGATGCCGACCGCAGACGCCCGGCCGGCACGTCACGATCCAACAATTCCACTCGCGTGCGCAGCAGCGCCTGAGCTTCGTGGACGCTCATGTCTCGACCCATCACCCCAGCGTCGCTCTTACCGTCGCCCCCTTCGCGAGCACCGCGGCCATCCGTGGACAATCCGCGCAATGCCCGAGCCGTGGAGGAACCCTCGCCGCTCTGCGGAGAGGCCCCTGAGAGCACACGAACCGCGCGACATCACTCCCTCTGCCACCGC
>NZ_CAUQWC010000352.1:0-2526 GCF_963521695.1 uncultured Microbacterium sp.
ACCGCGGGCCATGGCCGCGACGCCGTCACCGGCGACGGCGACCCGGGCGGCGGGGACAACGGCGACCAAGCGAGCACCCAATCGTGCGCGGACCCCCAGGTCGAGCCCCTCGTCGGCACCGCCGAGGGCGGGATCGAGTCCGCCGAGCGCGGTCCAGGCCTCGCGCCGCACGAGGACTCCGCGCACATCCGCGCCGAGCACGTCGGATGCCCGATCGCGCTGACCCTGGTCGAGCTCGCCGGCGACGAGGTCGACGGTGGCGCCGTAACGATTCATGCTCACGCCCAGGGAGCGGATGACGTCGCGATCGTCCCAATCCACGAGCTTGGGGGCCGCCACCACCAGCGGCGGCGAGAGTTCGAGGGCGCCCGCGAGGCCTTCGAGCGCCTCGGGATCGGGGGCGGTGTCCTGCGCCAGCAGCCAGACCGCATCGCCCGTCAGACGGGGGGTGGCCAGCGCCGTCGCCGTGGCGAACGACGTCCCGGCGGATGCCGTGATCACGCCCTCGGCTCCCGACCCGGCCGCCAGGCGGGTGAGTTCGGCGTCGGGGCCGCACAGCACGATGGTGAGGGCGTCGACGCGACGGGTCTGGGCCGCGAGGGCCGAGAGCGTGCGCTGAAGATGGTTCGCCGCGGGAGTGCGTCCTTCGGGACGCACGACGAGGATGGCGTGTACACGGTCGGGCATGACGCGGATCAGCCTAAGTCCGCCTTCGCACGATCGCGGACGCCGCGCCGTCGGCCGCCGGATCGCTCACGCGCGCAGCGGGGAGGCGTACGACTCAGGCGCGACGCTTGAGCTTGCGGCGCTCGCGCTCGCTGAGGCCGCCCCAGATGCCGAAGCGCTCGTCGTTCTGCAGGGCGTACTCGAGGCACTCGCTCTTGACGTCGCATGAGGTGCAGATGCGCTTGGCATCGCGGGTCGATCCGCCCTTCTCGGGGAAGAACGCCTCGGGGTCGGTCTGCGAGCAGAGCGCATCGGTCTGCCACGCGAGGGTGTTCTCCTCGGTCGTGTCGATGTCGCGGCGAACGCCGGGAACACCGAGGTCGACCGGGTCTACGAACCAGTTGTCCGGAACACCGGACCGGTACTGCGACGTCGCCATATCATCCTCCCCCTCGTTCGAGCCCCCATGACGCGGCCTGCACGTAGGGATAATTACACCCGTGTGATTCGGATGAGTCAAGTCGCGGATCGTAAACCCTCAAGGGCGACCTGAACCTTCAGGACACGCCACGGCGTGTCGCGGTCACGCCCCCGGCATGGCGACGAAGACCTCGCCGGCGCCGTCGCTCGTCAGCGGCGACTCGTCGGGGGTCAGCAGCGCCGCCTCGCCGGGAGCGAGGGTGACCGCTGCGCCGGACGCACCGGTCAGCGTCGCCGATCCCGCCACGCCGAGGGCGATCGCGACGCCGCGCAGGTCGAGACGCGCCTCCGCACCCTCGGCGAGGTGCCCCAGCGCAAAGTCGGCGATGCCCGGGGCGAAGACCTCCGCGTCCCCCGCCGGCATCGGACGCAGGAAGGGCGGCTCGGCCGGACGGAAGTCGACGAGGGCGAGCAGTTCGGCCACGTCGATGTGCTTGGGCGTCAGGCCGCCGCGCAGCACATTGTCGCTCGCCGCCATGATCTCCACGCCCAACCCGGCGACATAGGCGTGCAGGACGCCGGCCGGCACGAAGATCGCCTCGCCCCGGCGCAGCTCCACGAGGTTCATCAGCAGCGCGACGACGATCCCGGGATCGGCCGGATACGCCGTGTGCAGCGAACGGGTCAACTCCAGCTCGGGGCCGAAGGTGGAGGATTCGGCGGATGCCGCGGCATCCACGATCTGTGCGATCTCGGCCGGATCGGCCTCGCCGAGCAGCCAGCCGATGCTCGCGCGCAACGCGTCGGCGGCGTCTCCCCCCGACAGGTGCGCGCGGAGCGTCTCGACGGCGGGCGCGTCGCCGAGGGCATCGACCAGGGCGCGGGTGCGTGAGATGTCGCGCAGGCCCGCGAGCGCGGTGAAGGTGTCGCTCAGGGCGACGATCACCTCGGGCTTGTGGTTGTCGTCCTTGTAGTTGCGCGATCCCGCGTCGCGCGGGACACCCGCGGCCTCTTCACGGGCGAATCCCTCGATGGCTTGCTCCTTGGAGGGGTGCACCTGGATCGACAGGGGCGCACCCGCGGCGAGAAGCTTCAAGAGGTACGGCAGCTTCGCGGGTACGTCCTGCTCACCGGCGACGGCGGGCAGCCACGCGTCGAGCGTGCGGTCGGTGCCGTCGTGCACCACGGCCGGCGAGCCCGGGTGATCGCCGAACCAGACCTCGGCTTCGGGGGCGCCGCTGGGCTCGCGCCCCTCGAGGTCGGCGATGAGCGTCGGGCTGCCCCAGGCGTAGTCGCGGGGCGTGTTCGAGATCGCAACAAGCACGGGCGTCAGCATAGTGCGAGCACCGAACACGCCCCGGATGCCGACGGGTAGCCTGAACCCAGCATGGCGATGTACACGAACCACCCCGTGTCGGCGCTGCCGACGGCGCCCCCGCG